>JAADGC010000120.1:0-23312 GCA_013152585.1 Chloroflexota bacterium | reverse complement strand
GGCCGTTTCCCGGCGCAAAGCGTCCAAAGAGCCCGAGCCTGCCCTCGATCGCAGTGAAGGGTAACCTCGGCCGACGTGAGCCCCAAAAAGGAAAGTTATTCCTGGACGCTACCTTAGCAACGCATTTTTAGTCCCGGATATTGTGTCACCCTTCGCCAGGCTCAAGGGTCTCGCCGCCCATGAATCGCCAGATTCTTCGCTGGAATTGGCCTGGTGATGCACGTTTCGGCGTCAAGATACGTGTCTCTTCGATGTGTGTTGGCTTCTGGAACTCGTTCAGAATGACAGGTAGGCCTGAGGTGAGGCTTCGCTGGGAGGACTTTTTTCTGGTATTACCCAATATCTCCCATTTATAGTACAATCATTTCTTGTTAGCTAGATTCTTGGTCGCTGAGCGAAAAAGAGAACCACGGATTGCACAGATTTTTCAAGCGGTGTCATCTGTGATTGCCTTATGGGTTCTGGCTCCGTCGGGTTAGTTTCCTCCTATCTGAAATCCTCAATCCCAAATCCGAATTCCCATAACAACTTCCCTGTAAGCAGGCGAATCCAATAGGGAGCTAGAAAAATGACAATTCGTTTATATTCACCCCAGTGATTCGGTAGCGTGAGGCCCAGAATCGAGGGTGGGGTTAGAAAAAATCTATTTGAAAACACTCACAGTTGTTCCCTTAACGCTGCTTTCCTTGTGGCACCCGGGCAAACTGGGAGAGTGGGTGGCTATCACTGCCCATATTTATCTCTCTTTCTGTCCTGAGGATTAGGACACGCACGAACGCGGGTTGGCTACCTTTTCATCTGCCGTGGTGGACTTGCTACATGATCGTCTGTCCTGAGAGCTATCTGATCGCCGGCGACGAATCTTTTCATTCTTCGTGGGGGTCTTTTCGAGCACGAAAGCCTCTCTGCCTTAGAGGCCTTTTGAGGCAAGCGGGCCATTTTTTCACATCACACTTCATCTCAAACCTATGACTACCTCCATCGACTCCAGTAATTACGATCTCAAGAAAGCCCTGACGCCCAATCGGCTGCGGGGACTATGGAATATGATGACAGGCTATCGTCTGGTGTATGTGGCGGCGGCCCTCAGCCTGGGCATTGCCGCTATCTCCAAGACGGCCACCTATTTGCTGCTGCGTCATTTCATCGATAATGTTTTGGGCACCAATGCTCCCCTGTCCGCCCTGATTTGGATCGGGTTGGGTTTCGTGGGTCTGGCACTGTTCGAAAGTGGCTTTACCTTCATCAGCGGCTGGCTGGCGGCAAAAACCGCCGAAGGCACAGCCCTGCGCATGCGTAACTATCTTTACGATCATATCCAGCGCCTGTCCTTTTCTTATCACGATAAAATGCAAACCGGCGAGCTCATCCAGCGCTCCACCTCAGATGTGGAAGCGGTGCGACGCTTCTTTGCCGATCAGGCGATTGGCCTGGGGCGCATCCTCCTTCTGTTCATCGTCAACTTTGTCGCCATTGCCAATCTCAACTGGTCATTGGCCTGGCGCTCTGTGCTCGTGGTGCCACTCCTGGTGGCGATCTCGTATTTCTTCTTTGGTAAAGTTTCCAAGCGTTACGAGGCCTATCAAGAGCAGGAAGCCATCCTTTCAACCACATTGCAGGAGAATTTGTCCGGCGTGCGTGTGGTCAAAGCCTTTGCCCGCCAGAACTTCGAGCGCGACAAATTCGAAAAGGACAACTGGGAGAAGTTTCTACGCGGACAACGGCTTTTGCTCATGCACTCGTTCTATTGGCCCAGTTCCGACATTCTGGCCGGAGCGCAGATGCTGGGTGGGTTCATCATCGGAGCCATTATGGCCATCCGCGGCGAAATCAGCGTCGGCACATATATGGCGTACGCGGGCATGGTGATCTGGATCATCTGGCCCATGCGCAATTTAGGGCGCCTGATCGTGCAGATGTCGACAGGACTCGTTTCCTATAACCGCGTTGCCGAGATCGTCAGAGAAGAGAAGGAACCGCTCGCAGCCGGCGATTATCAGCCCCAAGGCCCCTGCCGGGGCGAGATCGTATTCGATCATGTACACTTTGCTTACAAAGAAGGCCCGGCAGTGCTTGACGACATCAGCTTCCGTTGCCTGCCCGGCCAAAACGTCGCCTTGTTGGGATCCACTGGCTCCGGCAAGACGTCTCTGGTCAATCTATTGCCGCGCTTTTACGATTATACCGGCGGCAGCATCACCCTGGATGGCGTCGAGCTCAAACGCTACCCGCGCAACTATCTGCGTAGCCAGATCGGCATTGTGGAACAAGAGCCCTTCCTGTTCTCCCGCACCATCCGCGAAAACATCACCTACGGCGTCGGTCGCCGTATCGCCGACGAAGAAGTGTTTGCCGTTGCCCGCGCCGCCGCCATCCACGATGTCGTCCTGCGTTTTCCGGAAGGGTACAACACCCTGGTGGGGGAGAAGGGCGTCACGCTCTCGGGCGGACAGAAGCAACGCATCGCCATTGCCCGCACCCTGCTCCGTGACCCTCGCATCCTCATTCTCGACGACGCCACTTCGTCGGTAGATACCGAAACCGAAGGCGAAATCCGGGCCGCACTGGAACGCCTGATGGCGGGTCGTACCACTTTACTCATCGCCCATCGCATCCAAAGCGTGATGAACGCCGACCTGATCCTGATCATGGACAAGGGACGCATCATCCAGCGCGGTGATCACGCCACGCTCATGGACGAAGCCGGCCCGTATCAGCGCATTTAAGGCGCGGATCGAAGTGGAACTGGCGCAAGAATTGCAGTCAACCGGATCTCAGGAGGGCTAAATTGAGTTCCCTACGAAATCCAAAAGAGATGGAATGGCTCGTCCGCAGACCGGGGCCATTTTCATCTTTCTGCAGCGGACACTTCCTTCAACCAGGTACTTTCATAGCTTGAAATCTTAACCAATGAGTCAAGTTTTTGGACACAGATTAACACAGATTTCCACAGATATTTTTTATCTGTGTGCGAAGCCTGTGTCTATCTGTGTCCTGATTCTCGTCGGTTTGAAGCGAAGCTTCGCCAGACGGTTCTTAAACATTCACTAAACACCGACATTCACCCGATCCGACCATGACTGAAAATATCGAATTTAACGAAGAAGAATTTACAACGCAATTTAACGGTCGCACTTTTGCACGTATTTTGGCTCAGGCCAAACCGCATTGGCAGAAAGTGATCCTCTTTTTAGTGACGATTGCTATAGTTTCTTTTCTCGATTCCTACTTCACCTTCCTCAGCAAACGCATGATCGATGAGGGCATCGTCGCCCACAATCAGGCGGCCTTGCTGCGCATCGCCCGCCAATACGGTGCCCTGATCGTTGTGCAGGCGCTGGCGGTTTTTGGCTTCATTTATGCGGCGGGTGTGCTGGGCGAACGCGTGCAATACGATGTGCGCAAGAAGCTGTTCAATCATCTGCAAGACCTTTCGTTCTCCTATTTCGACCGCACGCCCGTGGGTTGGATCATGTCCCGTCTGACCTCGGATGTCGAGCGCCTGGGCTGGCTGGTCAGTTGGGGTTTGCTGGATATGGTCTGGGGGTTTGCCAACATCCTCTCCGCCATCTACTTCATGACCATCATCAACTGGCGCCTGACACTGATCGTCCTTGCCTCGTTACCCCTTTTGCTGGTGGTGGCCATCCAGTTTAAAAAGCGCATCCTGGTGCAATTCCGCCTGGTACGCAAATTGAACTCGATGATCACGGGTTCGTATAACGAAAACATCACCGGTGTGCGTGTCGTCAAGGCACTGGGCCGCGAGCCGGAGAATCTGAGCGAGTTCATCGATCTTTCGGGTGATCGCTACCAGGCAGGCTACCGTGCCGCCCTGCTTTCGGCCCTCTTCTTGCCGGCGGTGCAGATCATCAGCGCCTTCGCCATTGGCAGCATCGTCGTAGTGAGTGGGTTACAGAAAAGCTATGGGGCCATCACCGTCGGCGGGATTCAGGCTTTCATTTCCTATATCACCTTCATGATGTGGCCCATCCAGGACATCGCGCGTGTGTACGCCGAAACCCAACATGCTATCGCTTCCGGTGAGCGCGTGTTCTCCTTGATCGATGCAGTGCCCGAAGTGCAGGATCGCCCCCACGCCATCGCCACGGAGTCCATCCGCGGCGACATTGTCTTCGAGCACGTCGATTTCTACTACGAAGAAAACAAGCCCGTGCTGCAAGATTTTTCGCTGGAAGTGAAAGAGGGCGAGACGGTTGCCCTTGTGGGCCCCACCGGTGGCGGCAAGTCCACCATCATCAATCTGCTCTGCCGCTTCTACGAACCCCAACGCGGGGTGATTCGCATTGGCGGCCACGATTATACCGAGCTCTCGTTACATAGCATCCATTCGCGGCTGGGCATCGTTTTGCAGACACCCCACCTGTTTTCGGGCACGATTCGCGACAATATCCGCTACGGTCGTCTCGATGCCACAGATGCAGAGGTGGAGGCCGCGGTGCGGCTGGCCGGCGCCCATGACTTCATTAGCAATCTCTCCCACGGCTATGACGAGGAGGTCGGTGAAGGCGGGGTGCTGCTCTCGGTAGGACAGAAGCAGTTGGTCAGTCTGGCCCGGGCGGTGCTGGCTGACCCCGACATCTTCATCATGGACGAAGCCACCAGTTCAGTTGACACCATCACTGAGGCGCTGATCCAACAGGGCATGGAGCGGATGATGCAGGGCCGCACCAGTTTTGTGGTGGCGCATCGGCTTTCCACCATCAAACGCGCCGACCGTATTGTGGTGATCGAAGAGGGGCGCATCAAAGAAATGGGCACACACGCCGAGTTGATTCGCCTGCAAGGCCACTACCATCGGCTGTATACCCGCCAATTTCGTCACGAGAGAACGCAAGCGTTGGATATTTTCGGCGAGGCGGCCACAACGTCGGCGTGATTGGCCGGGGGACTGACCTGAGTCAACGGGCGGTCCCCCGGTTCTTCCTGCAGATAATAGCCCAGGGCAAACAGGGCCAGCATATAGCCCAAATAGTTTTCGTTAAGGAAGCGCGAAAAAAAGGAAAAAACCAGCAGCAGCATGGCGCCGTTCCAATAGACCTGGCCCAAGGTGTTGTGTCGGTATTGTTTGCGCAGCAGCAACAGCAGCAAAGGCAGGCTGAAAAGCAGTTCGGGAATCCAGAAGGGCCAGATAGCAAAGCGATCTGCCAGGGTACCACTGGCCAGCACAAAGTTGGCAAAGCCCCATCCCCAGATTTGATAATGCACCACCGCCGTACCAGCGGCCCAGCGCCAGACATCATCGATCAGGGCGTTTGCATCCCAGATGACATAGGGGCCCACGAACAGGATGAACACGGCGCCGGCCAGGGCCAGCGGACGCAGCACACGCGGTGCCTGTGTGCGCAGCAGCTCCCAGCTCAGACGTCTGTCCCCCCACAAGGCCAGCAGCCAGAAGGGAGCCAGGAACCAGGCAGTGGGTTTGCTTGCCCAGGCAATGCCCATGAAGAGGGCGCTGGCGAGGGGACGCCGGCGGCCCAGGAACCACAGGCTGATGATGACCCAGGTCAGTACAAAGCTGTCATTCTGTCCAAAAATCACATCCAACCCCATGATGGGATTCAAGCCCAGCAGCATGGTTAGTTCCAGCGCTTTGCGCGGGCGCTGGCGTAATTGGCGTTGCACAAGCACCAGGGCAAGAATAAAAAGCAACAGATAGGTAAAGCGCTGGTCGTACCAGCCCCACAGGTTCTGAGCGAGCAGTTTGAGTGGCGCCGAAAGGACAAAAGTAGCAGGGAGGTAGGGATAGTGCTCGAGCGCCGTGCGAAATTGCGGGAACCCCCATTCGGCCATGGGCGTATCGGCGTAGGATTCGATGTAAGGATTGCGCTCGCTTAAAAAATAGTCGATCGCCGCCTCTGTCTGGATGACGCCGCCATCATGACTATACGAGTGGGGTAAATTGTCATGCCGCAGCAGTGTCAGCTTCACCGTCGGCAGGAAGACCAGGGCCAGCAGGATCAGCCACAGCAGCCCGCTCTTGATCTGGTAGCGCCGTCGGCCGATGACTGTGGTCTGGGCGTCGCTCAGGGCATAGAGGATAAAGCACAGCAGGCTGAAGGCGGCCAGCAACAAGAATACCGGATCGCCCATCCACGGGCCAAAGGCATCTACGGCGCCGGCGGGCAATAAGCCGCCCATCCACGGATGTCGGCTGACATTCTGAAAATGTTCGAAGAGACTGGATTCGGCAAAACTGTTGATGCGTAGACGGGTAACCAGCAGTACCAGCAGCAGTAAAACATCGAATGATTGGCGCATAGCGGCAGTCCTTTAGCTCAGAGAGAAGTCGCTGTGTCATGATGGTACACGAGAACCTGTCTTTGTGAAAGTTCGTGGTTCAATCGCGCATCAGGAGGTCACAGTGAGACCCCCACGAAATCCAGAAAAGCCAAGTCAGGGAACCCCGCCGCAGAGCCGTCGCATCCATGAGGCGCCGCTGACACATCTCACGGGGATGACCGGGGTCATTGCCTGCGTCGCCATTTCCTGCTACGATGATACGTGACCCGTGATGCACCAGTCGTCCGCAGAGGAGGGCGCCTGTCCATCTGATCCGGTTCCCCATCCTTGTCTCCTCTGTCTCTTCCTCTACCCAACACGCTTGGGAGCGTGAACCATGAAGGCACAATTATTGTCTGCCCCTGCCGATGTGAGCGAACAGCCCCTGCAACTGACGGATTTGCCCCTCCCCGAACCGGGCCCGCGGCAGATTCGCATCCGCGTGACTGCCTGCGGCGTATGTCACACTGACTTGCATGAAGTAGAAGGGGATATCGATTTGCCCCTGCTGCCGCTGGTGCCGGGGCACCAGGTGGTGGGGATTGTGGAGCAGGTGGGGGAAGAGGTTACGACGTTTGAGATAGGCGACCGTGCCGGTACGGTGTGGCTCTATCGCACCTGCGGCCAATGCAAGTTTTGCCGCTCGGGCCGTGAAAATCTGTGTGAGAAAGCTGAGTTCACGGGCTATCATGCCCACGGCGGATATGCCGAAGCGCTGGTGGTAGATGCAGATTTCGCCTATCATCTGCCGATGGCGCTTTCTGATGCCGAGGTTGCGCCCTTGCTGTGCGGTGGCGTGATCGGCTACCGGGCGCTCAAGCTATCGGAAGTGCAGCCCGGAGAGACGTTGGGTTTGTATGGCTTCGGCAATTCGGCCCATATCACCATCCAGATTGCCCGTTATTGGGGCTGCCCGGTCTATGTGTTTACCCGCAGTCGCGGGCATCAGAAACACGCGCTGGCACGGGGAGCGGCCTGGGTGGGCACGGCTGATGATCCGCCCCCGTCAAAGGTGGACGCCGCCATCATCTTCGCCCCGGCCGGCGAACTGATCCCCAAAGCGCTTTCTGTGCTCCGCCGCGGGGGAACCATTGCCCTGGCCGGCATCTACATGACCCCCATCCCCGAAATGCCCTATGCGCTGCTCTATGGCGAGCGCACATTGCGCAGCGTGGCCAACAGCACCCGCCAGGATGTGCGGGAACTGCTGGCCCTGGCCGCCGAAATCCCCATCCACACCGATGTGACCACCTTTCCGCTGGAAGAGGCCAATGAGGTGCTGCTGGCCATGAAGGAAAGTCGTTTTAATGGCGATGCGGTTTTGTTGCCCTGAAGTTTGAGCAGGAGGTGCGTCGCCCCCTGCAAAACCCCTCTTGAGGGTGCGTCCCCTGTTTTTGGTGGCGTGTGTTGGTCGCATCATGGATGCGGCCAACACACGAAAAAGGAAGCGCTCGGCGCATCCGTGATGCGCCGCAGCGCCACCTCCAACCTTACGCCCAAATTCCTGGGGACGCTCAGCCGTCCATCCAAGCGTTTGCTCGCCGCGGGGGGCTGTGGTAGGATCATGTCACTTGCTTCGCACGCTCGCTGTTTTTTGCATCACAGAGTGCGCACCCGGATGCACGAATCATGTCACCATCATCACCTTCTTCTTCCTCTGGCCGGAATATGCCGGGCTCGCTATTCGAGATGATCGAAAACCTGCGTCTGGCCTGGTATTTGTTGCGCGACAGCCGCATCAATCTTTTGCTGCGTTATGGCATCCCGACATTGGTGGGGGCCTATGTATTGCTGCCCATCGACTTCATCCCCGATTTGATTCCCGGCCTGGGCCAGTTGGATGATCTGGCTGTCATCTGGTTTGGGTTGCAGTATTTTCTCAGTACCTGCCCTCCCGACATCGTCGAAGAACACCGGGCAACAGTCAGGAGACAGGCGGCAGTCAGACCTGAACCGGATGTAGTGGATGGCTCGTATGAAGTGGTGGATTAGGTACGAGTACCCAAAATGAGCACACAGTTTTATCGACCCATCGAAGTAGCCGACCTGCTGGGCGTTTCTACGGCCACATTGCGCCGCTGGGCGCGCCAGTACCAAGCCTGGTTGTCGACGGATGCCGGGGGCACTCAGCCGGGAACCAATGCCGGCGGTCGGCACCGGCGCTATGCCCGCAGTGATGTGCAAACCCTGGCGCAGGTGAAGGCGCTTATACAATCGGGCCTCACGCATGACGAGGTGCAACAGCGGCTTGGCCAGCGCGAGGGCTCGCTGGAGGATTCACCTGAGCTGATAGAAATGGTTGTTGCGGATATGCCCACCCGCGAAATACTGCCACTGCACACAGAAGATGCGGCAACTCTTCAGCGGATGGAACTGGCGCAGTGGATGACGCAGACGCTGGATACCGTGTCCGACAGCCAGCAGATGCTTCTATCGGGGCAGCATACGGCCCGGCAAATGCTGGGTGTTTTGCTGCAGGACAACTTTAATCTGAAGGATGAGAACACTCGCCTGCGCGAACGCATGTTGGAAGCCGAACGCAAGCTCTATGAGCTGAAGCGGGAATTAGATGGCAGCCGTGAACAAGAGCGGGAGCGTTTGCGGCAACTAGAGTCCTATCTCTTCGAATTGCAACGTCGGCTCGATTCCGTGACACAGCAGGCCGTGGTGCGGCAGGCGCCCGCAGCCCCCGTCGTCCCCCCGGAACCCGTCTCCCCCCTGCCTGTCGATGTCGCACCGCCGGCGGCACCTGACCCCGTACCTGAGCCGGCACCTGCACCCAAACGTGGTTTTTGGGCGCGCTTATTTCGCCGTCGGGGCTGATTGAGAGTCATTGCGTTTTGTGTGGGGGCGAATCAGGGCAGAAAGAGCTGTGCCCAGCTAGCACCATTATTATCGGAGCGGAGCAAAGCGCCGGTGCCATCCGTGCGTCGCCACAGCAACAGATACAGTGACGGGCTGCGCCCCCATGCCAGCGGCACTGCCACATAATCCGGCCCAAAGCTGCTGACGAGTTGCCAACTGACGTTCAATGCCTGAGGATTATGGCTCACCATCAAGGTGCCCGGCAGGCCCCCAGCCCACAACGAATCATCGGTTTCGTGTAGCGCCAACCCCAAATGCGGGGCGTCTAGCGGAAGCTCGGCTGTGGGGCTGGTGATAGGGCTCCAGACCCCCGATGTTGATCCCCGCCACAGGTGCTGTTCGCCGGCCAGCCCGCGGGTGACGACATAGTTTGTTTGTTGGTCGTGCGGATCGATGAGAATGGTGTAGGCCACATCCTGGTCGGCAATGCCGATCCCGCCTGGTTGCCAGTTCAGGCCTCCATCAAGGCTGCGAATAATACCTTGATACGTGCCCAAAACACCGCCCGACCACAGTTGGTTGGCGTCGCTAAAATCGACTGTGATCGGTGCCTGAGGTTGATAGCCAGATAGATGTTGCCAGTGCTGACCCTGATCGTGGCTCACATAGAGACCGAAGGCGGTACTCACCCAAAGATCATAGGGTGGGACTAAGCCCCCGCCCATCTGCTGGGCCGGAGCCCCCAACTTGGTGAGAATATCCATGTCCTGCCATGTGGCGCCTTTATTGGTGGTGCTCAACACACGGCCCTGGTTGTCGAGGATGGTGACGGTTTCGGGCAGACGTGGTGGGGCCAGGGCAAAGACCGGATAGACATTGCTGAAAATCAGTGAGCCGGCCCAATGGTCATTCAGGATCAGTGGCAGGAAGATGTTAATGGGAGGCGTTGGTGAGGGGGTGGGTGTAAGGGTGGGCGTCGATGTCTGGGTGGGGGTGAGTGTGGGCGTCGATGTCTGGGTAGGCGTGAGGGTAGGGGTCGTGGTCTGGGTAGGAGTGAGGGTAGGCGTCCTGGTTGGCGTTTGGGTGGGGGTCTGGGTGGGCGTCGAAGTCCAGGTGGGAGTAAGTGTGGGTGTAGGTGTGTTGGCGCATGCGGAGAGGCTGAACGAATCAAAGTATTGGGCGGCAACGGGGCCCACACCGTTGTTGAAAGTGCCAAATTGCAGGCGCACGGCCTGCCCGGCATAGGGTGTGAGATCGAAGACGGATTCAGACCAGGCGCGATCATCGCTGATGTCGGCATAAAGGAAGTGAAGCTGGTTGTCGGGCGTGATCACCAGACCATATTGCAGGTCTTCGTTCTGACTGCGCAACCAGGCATCAAAGGCCGACCAGGTGTGAATCGTTGCCAGCGCTGACATGCGAACCGACGATATCGATGCGCTGGTCAGAGGAGCAGCGGCTGATGGCCAGCGCCAGAAGCTCAGCGTGATGTGATCTGCCAGTGGCAAGGTGACGCTTTGCCGAAAATCGCTGTAGCTATAGATGTTTTCGGCGCTGTCGACAATGCCGGTGCGCATCGACCACCAGCCATGCTGATGTTGGACCGTGCTACGTTGGGCCGGATAAGCTGTTGTCGGGACTTCCCACACGCCGTCATATTCGAAACTGCGGTTTTGCAACCATTCGCTACAGGGATCGGGGGTGGCGGTGGGGGCCGCTGCCGGATTGAGCAGCCATACTTGATCGGCGCCCACCAGCAGTGATTGGCCCAAGCCGGTGGATGTGAAAGCCGAGAGCATTTGCGAGCCATCGGGAACTGCGCCCAAATTACGCCACAAGCTCCCCCCATCGGGACTGAAATAGAGGTCGGAGGGAATGATGTCTTCGTCCCAGGTATCATCGTCGGCTGTGGTCAGAAAGATGTTGGCGTGCAGAGGATAGTCGGGGGCGAGGGCAATGGCGGTGATGGGGTGGTCGGGGGCGGTGTTCACCTGATACCAGGTTTCGCCGCCATCGTCGCTGCGCCACAATTGATCGTGGCGCGGATAGGGCGGAGTGGTTTCGTAGCGGGAGATGGATAGCCACGCCGACCACGTCCCCGGCCCCGTGGCTACGACGGCCAACCGTTGCGGCATCCAGCGCGGGGAGTCGGCGATGGTAATGGGAGGAGGTGTCGTCGCCTCGTGCCAGGTAGCACCGGCATCGGTGGAGAGATACACAGAGCTACCCGCCACCATGATGCTATGATCCACAGCAAAATAGGGAGAGAGGGCCAGTTTTTGGGCGGTATGCGTCCAATCCCAATACGGGTTGGTCGTCCAGGTTTCACCAAAATCCGAGGAGCTAAAGAGCCGCTGATCGGCGGTGATCACAACAATACCATCCAGATTGTAAGCTGGAGACAGCCGCACTTGCTGGATATTCCCTGTCGTGAATTTTGTCTGCCAGCTTTCGCCGCCATCGGTCGATTTGTGCAGGCTGGCGCCGATACTAACGCCGCTCACCTTGGCCGCAAATACGGTATGATCGCTGTCGTAATTGGGGCTGACGGCCACATCGACCACACTGTTGGCCGAAATGCCGGTGAGTCCGGCGTTTTTCGGCTGCCACTGCCCCCCACTGCGGCGCCACACGCCCCACGACGTGCCCGCAAACAAATCGTCGCCCACGCCGGCATGGCCGGTGGCGCTCAAGACTTGCACGGGGATGCGGTAGAATCCCTGACTGCGCGTCCAATGCTCGCCGGCATCGAGGCTTATCCAGACGCCATTGACGGTGCCCATCCACATCGTTTGATCCAGTCCAAAATTGGGAGAGATCGCCAGACGTAGCATGGATTGATGATCGGACGTATCCGCGAGCTGGAGCCAGGTATTGGTGCCAAAATCAAAGCGATACAAAGAGATACCCGCCGAGACAAACAGGCCGCTGCCATCGCCCGAGACAGCCAGACGTTGCAAAGCTGCACTGGCTCCCACCGCCGGCAGGGCCGACCAGGTTTGACCGGTATCCGTGCTGCGCCACACGGCTGTGGCGGTTACAGCATAGGCCGTATCGTGCATCGGCTGAAAGGCAACATCCATCATCGGCACACCGCCGCCCACTTCAGTCCACGACGCTCCCCCGTCCTGCGTGCGCCACAGGCCATCCCCGGCCGCGGCCAAGGCGATTGTCCCCAGTGCCGGATGAAAGACCACTCGTCGCACCGAACTGGTCGTGGCCGCCGTGTGCCAGGTGAGACCGGCATCCGTCGAGCGGAAGATCGATCCGTAGCCGCTGCCGGCCAGATACGTATGGTCGCTAGCAAACTGCGGACTGACGGCAACGGCGGTGATGGCCCCCGGGCCACTGCCCGGGAACGAACTCAGCGCCTGCCAGCTCGCCCCGGCGTCAGTCGTCGCCCAAATGCCCTGCCACAGGCCGGCAATGGCCGTGCCATCGCTGACCCATTGCGGCGAGATAGCCACATCCATCACTGCCCCATTGTCGAGGCCAAAGCCGCCCGACCACGTTACACCGCCATCCTGCGAGCGAAACAGACCGCGTCCGCCCATGGAGCCGTGGCCCAGATTGCGTCCGCCACCGGCGAAAAGCAGGGGATCAGTAGGATAATGGGGATTCACGGCCAAAGCTTGCGCCGGCCCGCCCATGGGCCCATCCAAACTGCCCCATGAGACCGGCGCTGTTGGCCCGACGCCGGCGGCAACATTGAGCTGCGACAGGAGCACCAGTGCCAACAAGGCCGAGATCAGGAGAGCTATTTTTTGTAGCCAGTAGCCGTAAAAGTATGAATTCAATGGATTTTCCTCCTGGGCAGGGGCATAACGACACCCCTAAGATGGATGACGCAGAACCGAAATGAAAGACGCGCTCATTCATCATTCACAGTTTCCCCCTGCCCCTTCTAAGTGAACGGCCATCAAGGACCTTCCGTTTTGCTCTCGCTGACTGAAGTCAGGCCCCATAGCCCCGATTTCAATCGGCGGGGCCAGCTTACTGGTAAATCACCACATTGGGGCTAAGCTGGATAAACGCAGTGCCGGAATGATGATCGATACCCAATGCCTCACGCTCGGTCAGTAAAGGAAAATCCCATTTATAGAACAATTTGAATCCGGTAAACCATTCTTCGTTGGTTGTAAACGCATTGTATTTAGATATCTTGGGCCAGGGGCTGCCAAAACCGTCGGCCGTGATCGTCAGGGCCACGCCCGTCGCCGCTTGCAAATCCTCTTTATTCTGAATCATGGTTGTCATGAACTGATGCACCATCAACATCCGGGAGCCGTCGATGCCGTGTTCCTGCATATAATCGGCCATGGCTTGCTGAGCAGCATTGATTTGGGCGGCGGTCACAAAGCCGATGGGCAAGCCGGGCCGGGTCTGATCGGCATCTGCCATGGCAAATTCAGGGTCCAGCGCCAGATGCACATTGTCGTACTTCAGCCACGGCAGGCCAAATGCCAGCGCCTCCCGGGGGCTGAGGGCACCGATCTGACAATCGAGGATCACCGCCCACCCTTCCTGTTGGGCGCGGTCGATATAAGCCTGCACCACCTCGTCTTTAAGAAAATCAAGGTGATCCTGATCTTTGCCGGCATGGCTGGTGGCCATGCCATAGACCAGATGAAAGGCCGGCATTACATCCAGTTCGGCGCCGTTGATTTGATCGTACGCCTCGGCCTGCGCTTGCAGCAGCGGCACCAGTTCGTCGATCTCATACTCGCCCAGAATGCCCATGACGGGAATGGATGGGCGGCCGTAGTAAGTGACCCAGGTGCGGCGATAGAACGGCGATTGGGGGCCAGCCTGGCGCGCGGCACGCACCTGGCGCTCGACGACCGAGCCCCGCTCCCGAGGAGAGGAAGGCATCACCCGCTGGATGAGACGGCCGCTCCTGCCGGGAATGATAAGCTGTTGCCCCACCTCGATATGTGAGGGATCGGAGAGGCGATTGGCCCGCGTCAGCATCCCCAAATCAATATGAAAATCCTGTGCCAACGATGAGAGCCAATCCCCGCGCTGCACAACATACACCCCGAATGCAGGAATATAGCGTGACTGCCATTGCTCCGGAATGCACTGCTGGCCGTCATTGGCAGCGCAGTTAAAAGCCCGGACTGAGGGCAGAGGGCCGAGCCAGGCCCAGCATAAAAGGAGCAGGAGCAAACGTGTGGTACGACGGTGCATAGTGGACTCTATGCACAGTGTAAACGAACCCGGCGGGATACGCTGGACGCGAGGATGACGGCCAACCTACGCCAGACACACGGGAGCCTTGCGCAGGACCTGCCGCCATCCATATGGCGACTGGTTGCCGGAGGCGGTCGCCATGAGTGCACCACATAACGACGAATATTGGGTAGTGGCCGCCGCATCACGGATGCGGCTGGGCGCGATGGGGGCATGTGCCGCGTCGCGTTTAGCCCGATCCGTGCTCGGATGGGTTAACGTTTTTGACGGAGCAGACGCCATGAGCGGCTGCACGCCAATAAGGATGAAAATCTCTCATAAAGGCCGCCTAGTTTCGCCCGGCCTTTTCCCCTTTGCGTCCTTTGCGCCTTTGCGAGAGATCTGTTTTCGAAGCAGCAACCGGCAAGAGATCCCGCAGACTGACGTCAGGGCGTTTTGAGTGCCTTTAGCAATGCTCCAGGGTCTGCCGGCAAGGGGGTCACCTGACAACCGGCCTCATGCAACGCCTGGAGGATGGCATCTGTCTGTTCCCCTACCACCATCACTTCCCGCGCCTGGCTGGCATCGGCCACGCTAAAACCAAAGGTCAAAACATTTTCGGCCAGATAGTCGGCGACCAGCTCCAGTTGGAAAGGCGCCAGCAGCGTTTGTTCGGCGTCAAACAGCATATAACGGGCGATGGGCCGCGGGGCCGGGGCCTCGCCAAAATCGAGCAGGGTTTCATGTTCGCCATCGACGCTGACCGGCCCCACCTCGCGCCCGTCATCCGTGTCGCGGCACAAATATTCGCCTGCCACCAAATGTGCAAATTGATATTGTTCATCGTCCCCTACCGCTGTGGTCGCAATTTGTTCGCCATCGAGGAACAGGGCAATGGTGTGCCCGGCCCCATCTGGTACTTTGCCGCTGAGGCGCCCATCGCTGGGTTCAGCCACACCTGCCGCCACGGCGCGCTGAAACACAATCTCGAAAGAATGATGGAACAGGGTGTTTCCCGACCCTTCGTCCGGATGATCCGTGCGCAGATTTTCGACACGATCGGATGGCATATCCAGCATTGCGGCCGCACACACCTGCCATTTCCACATGGGAAGATTGGCGCCGGGTTCTGTGGCGGGTTTGTCGATAACCACGGTTTCGCTGCCGCCATCCCATTCGATGAGGACTTTGGCCCCATACAGACGCAGGCCTTCTTCATCCAAGGCATCGATGAAGATGTGATGCCGACCCTGGTTTTCTTCTGGGGTGAGATGATGCACACGGATGACTTTCCAATAAGTGGCGCCGTGCGTCACTTCGGCAGCGACGATGCGGACGTCGTAAGCAGTGGCATCGTTGATTGGATCAGGCATGAATGACCTCGCGGGGATAGGGGTGGATGTCAGGAAGAGCTATCGGGGGTGGGTTGCTGCAGAAAGGAGAGCAGGCCAAGTAAATCACTGCGCTGGTCGATGATCTGGCAGCCGGCCGCCTGCAGATCGGCCAGCGTTTCATCGCTGATGCCATCACCCCACAAAGTGACGTTGGCTGCTGTGCGGGCTTCGTCCACGCTGAAACCGCCGCTGGCGCCTTGTTGGCTGAGTTGCGGCGCCAACAGACGCAGGAGTGCGGGATGCAGGGCTGGCTCCGCGAGCTGCAGCAAATGATAGTGTGCCATCGTCTTCGTCGGTGCGGGGGCAGGTTTTGGCGCCGGTGGGGTGGTGAGCAAATCAAGTTCGAGGGGGCTGTCGGCGGGGATGAAGACAATGTCGGCCGCCAGGCTTGTGTCGCCACTGCTGAGGTCGTAAGTGCCGGCCGTCACATCATCAAAGCGGAAACGTCCTTCGCTGTCGGTTTGGCTGCTGGCCACAGGAGCAGCATTCTGGCTCAGAACCAGGGCAAGATCGGGCAGGGGCGTATTTTCGACATCGTGGATAAAGCCGGTGATGCTGCCTGTTTCCGGGGGCTGGTCTGCAACAGGCTCACCGCCTGCCAATTGCGGCGCCTGCACCACGCTTTCGCCATCGCATTCGATGCCACTGATGATGTTGTCGCCAATTTCAACCCGATACACGCCCACAGGCAGATTGGTGAAACGATATTGGCCGTTTTGTGTGAGTTCGGCATGACGGGTGAAGCCGAAGGTCTCGGAGATGAGGGAGACGCTGTGCTGTTCGGGAGCAATGTGGGCAGTATTGCCGACAATGGCACCCAGCAAGGGGAATTTGACCTCGACTTGGTTTTTGCCATCGAGATTGATCTCGGATTGAATGGTGCCAATGCCTGCCAGTTCGAGATCGTACACGCCGGCAGGCTGTTGGTTGAAGAAGAAAGTGCGGCTGGAATCGAGTTCGGTCTCGCGGGTTTCGCCGTGTCGCCACAGGCGCACGATCTGGCCCACACGGCCACCGGGAATGCTGCCGTAGAGGATGCTGCGGGGCGGGGGCGGGGTTTCGACAGGACGAAGTTGGAAGTTGATCTCGTAAGTGATGGCATCTTCCTCGCGATCGGGCACGTTGTCTGTCACCAAGCCGTCGGCTACGTCGCTTTCAAAATCACCCTGGACGACGGAGAGCATGAATTCGCCGGGGGAATGCAGGAATTCGTAGTAACCTTGGGGCTTGGAGGGATCACGGCCCGTGCGGGTACGCGGGAAGTTGGCGCCCGGATCGGCGTTGGTCCAGCGCATCTCCATCTCGATATCTCTGATGCCCTGGCCATTGGCATCGACCACGCGGCCGTAGAATAGCCGCCGGTTGCCGGTTTCATCGGCAGGCAGCAGCCGTTTTTCGGTGAGCACATAGCGATGTTCCACCTGGGCCAGCACGCTGATGTCTACGGTGGCCAATGGTTGTTCGGGATCGACCTGTACGGTGGCATTGCCTTTTGCGGTGGCAATGGCATAAGTACCGGCCAGCCGGGGATGAAAACTGAAGGAGCCCAAAGCATCGGTGGTCGTTGTGGCATGGCTGATGCCATTGCGCCGCAGCTCCACTTCCACGCCCACCTGGGGCTGATGCAGGGTATTCCGCACCTGTCCCCAGATCTCGTAATCGCCGGGAGGATCGGCGTTTTTGAGCTGGATCACGTCTGTATCGCCCTTGCCCAGGGTGATATCGTGGGCTGCGTAGCCAAACCATTCGATATAAATGTCGTAAACACCGGGTTCGGCCACCATCTCATAGCTGCCGTCATCGGCGCTGATGGTGGAGGTGAGCGTCTGGTCGTTCTGCCGTAACGAGAGCAAGACACCGGCCAATGGTTCATCCTTGGGATCGGTGATCACGCCGCTGACTCGGCCCTGTTCGCTCAATGGCGGCCGCAGTTCGTGGCGCAGGCGGCTTGGCGTATCTTTGGCTTTTTGCACGATCGGCAACTGACCGTTGAGCCCGAATTGCATATCCCAGGCGGTCGCATACCATGACATCTGATCCCAGGTGGGGCTTTGATCCCCCAAAGGTTTGGAGGCCAGCAGCCAGGTGCAGCAGCTAAAATACCATTCGGGGGCCTCGTCCTGCATAAAACGGAAGATTTCCAGTTGCCAGGCGGCCTGTGTGGCAGGATTGACTTTGGCATAGCGCTTGTCATCTCCCCAGCCCACCACGGGCCCGCCCTCTGTGCTGATCACAGGCACGTGGAAACCCAGATTCTCAGCAATCGATTTACCCCACCATTCCCAGGCCCGGAAACAGTTGGCGTCATCATCGATGGTGTCACCGGGGTTCTTGGCCTGAGCCCGCAGCTCGTTCACCATTTCCAAACTGCGGCCATCCCACGCCCATTTCTGGAATTTCTCGTAATCCGCAGGGCTGACGCCTTTGGCCGCCGCCGCCTCCGGACTGAGATCACCGTATTGCCAGGCAGCCAACTGTTCATATTCTTCGGGGGTCAGCGCCAGTCCTGCCTGATTGACCGGGTCGTCAGGATAGTCGAGGGGATGGTTGAGGGTGTAGTTATGAATCGCCACCCACGCCCCGCGTTCAAAAATATCCTGACGCCCCCGTTCCACCACACGGGTGATAGCGCTGTCCTGGCCGCCAGGCCCCATGGCTGGCAATGCCAGCAAACCGCCCGCATCCAGGATCAGGTCGGCATCGAAGATGAAATTATCCACCACAATATCCAACCAATCATGGGGACGGTGGCCATCCCGCCACTCTGCGGGCAGGTCCGGTTCGTTATTGGTTTCGAGATAACGTACGCCGGCCGCGATCAGCCGCAGCACTGTATCGACCTCGCGCCCGCCAAGATGGCCGGGATTGGGACGTTCGCGATAGATGCGCACAATGGGCATGATTTCGTTGGCGATCAGTGTTTGCGCCAGTTCCAGCGACGATCCACCGCCATCATCCAAAATTTTCACCCATTTGATCTGCATGGCCTTGAGCTCATTCATCCAGTATTGCAGGTCGGGCCCGGTAGGATGATAGAGTCGTGCGGACCAATGGACGCCGCGACCATTGTCCTGAGGGGGGCGGGGAAATTCGGCAAGGGGTTTGGGCGCCATAATGATTAACCCTTCTCCAAAAAATACGATGGTCGATGACAAATCTGGAGGAAACGGGGATTTGCTAAGAAGATTGATGAATTGCAGCTAATTGGCAGACCTTTCCATTATACTCCGTGCCCGCGGTGGTCAACAAATAGGCTGTTTTAGCAGTGTCCCCGGAATTTGGGCGTAAGGTTGGAGGTAACGCTGCGGCGCATCACGGATGCGCCGAGCGCTTCCTTTTTTCGTGTGTTGGCCGCATCCATGATGCGACCAACACACACCACCAAAAACATGGGACGCACCCGTTTTAGCCGTGTCGCGGAAGTTTGACGCCATGGTGGTGTTGCCCAGGTGCGTCACACCTCGATATCCTACACTCCCTCCTTTTCCCCACGAATATGACAGCATTGTCATGTTTGCCTCTCAGTGCCAAACACACGATGACAGTTTATTCAAGATACGTTTTGAACCCTTGACGGCGGCCTGGGGGGATGCTATCTTGGAAAATGTAATCCATCTGCATGATCCCTCTCTTCCCACTTCACCCCACCTACGCCATCTATGTCATCATCACGCACCTTCCCTTCAAAACCATTCCTCATCCTGGGCCTGGGGCTGGCTTTGCTGCTGGCCTGGCTGCTCAGCGCCTCACAGGCGAGTGGCGCCGCGACCACCGCCCTCGCACCGGCCGCCAGCAGCGACTGGCAGCGCCTGTGGAAAGGTGACGGCACCCTTTATGCCCTGGCTGCCGGTGACAGCCACACCCTGTTGGGCGTTGGCTCCGAGGGCATGATCCTCAGGAGCGCCGACGGCGGCGCCACCTGGCACTACCAGGCCCCCGACCCCGCACACGATCTCTTCGGTCTGACCATGGTCGGCATCGATGCCTGGGCAGTGGGACAGAATGGCGTCATCCTCACCTCGGGCGATGGAGGGGCCCATTGGCGAGCTCTTGCCAGTGGCCGGGGCGAAGACCTGCTGGGCGTCAGCTTTGTGGATGCCAATCGCGGCTGGATCGCCGGCCAGAGCGGCCTTATTCTGTACACCACCGACGGTGGCGCTACCTGGACGGCCCAAAACAGTGGTGTCAGCAGCCGTCTGCGCCACATCGCCCTGTTTGCGGATGGTCTTGCCGGCGTGGCCGTAGGCGACAGCGGCACATTGCTCACCACGTCCGATGGCGGCGCCACCTGGACGGCGCATAACAGCATCGCCCCCGGCGTCGATCTGCAGGCTGTGGCCGTGGCCGGCAACACGGCCTGGGCCGTGGGTAGCAACGATACCCTGCTGCTCAGCACCGACCGCGGCAATAGCTGGACCCGCCGTTCAACCGGCGCTGGCGTCGATTTACACGACGTGGCCGTTGTCCCTGGTCAGCAACAGGTTTTGTGGGCCGTTGGCGATGGGGGTCGTATAGTCAGCAGCAGCAATGGGGGGACGATTTGGCGCAACATCACCACAGTGACCGGGGACACCCAGCCGGGTCATACCCTGTGGGCTGTCACTGCCGCCGGAACGGGAGCAGCCTGGGCCGGGGGCTTTGTCGTGGCCCGAAACGATGGTGCCTGGGCCGGTCCCAAACAAATGGATAGCTGGTTTGTGTGGGGGAGTAACGACGGCTCGACCTGGAAACATCTCATTGGCGGCCATTTTCCCCGCTTTTTGGGCGTTAAAACCGCCGATTCGCAGGTAGCATACGCCGTGGGCGACCATGTGAACGTGCTCAAGACCACGGACGGTGGCGAAACCTGGGCCGAAATCTACCATCCTCTCCACGACAACCCCGACATTGCCGGCGCCGCCGACACCAGCGGTTCATGGCTCATGAACATCGATTGCGATCCCGCTAACCCCGATGACTGTACGGCGGTGGGCCGTTCGGGGCTGGTCGTACACACCAGCGATGGTGGCCTCACCTGGAAGCGTGAATATCCGCCTGGTTATGGCGGATATCTATACGATGTCAATCGTACGGGCGCCAATTTGGGTGTGGTTACGGGGACGCATCATTATTTTTACACCAGCAACGGCCGCACCTGGACCGAATCCCAGCCGGTGATCAAGACCACAGGCGTCAATCTCGATATGATCAACGCCAATGTCGGCGTTGTCGCCATCCTCAAAACATCGGCCGGTCCCCGCTACACCCTGGATGGTGGCCGCACCTGGGCACATCGCCCGGCGTTGCCCTACGCGTATCGCGGCTGGTTCCTGCACGCCATCGATGGCTATGATGCCGATGCCAACGGCGCCCTCGACAACATCTGGTATGCCGGCTGCTATCGGCCCGGCGATTGGTCCCACGAAGATGCCAGCAATCCCTGCGTGGAAGCCGGGGTGCTGCACAGCAGCGACGGCGGCTTCACCTGGCAGGATTATCGCTTCAGCGGCGTCAACAGCCTCATCTACAGCATCGAGGTCGTAGACGGCGTGCACGGATGGGCCGTGGGCCGGGGTGGTTTTTTGGCCGCCACCAGCGATGGTGGCACCACCTGGAGTCAAATCGACATGGGACTGGACGCCGACCTGCATGGTCTGGATGCCTACGACGAAAACCTGGCCTTTGCCGTGGGCGCCGAAGGCGTTATTCTGCGCTACCAGCCCTTCTCTACCCGCGGCATCAACGCTCCCCCCCAACAATACACCCAAACCGACGGTGATCTCAGCGATTGGACCACGGCCAACCCCGCCCCCATCGATGCCGATACCGTCGACACTGTGCTGGGCGACACCCCCACCCTTAACGACCTCAGCGCCGAGCTACGCCTGCGCTGGTGGGAAAACCGTCTATTTATGGCCATCACGGTGCGCGATGACGATGTGCGGGGGGATGATCGGGTGGGTATTGCCTGGGATGGGCTCAATGACAATGCCGGCGGCGGCGCAGACGACCATCAGGCCTGGTTTTATGCCGATGGTCGGGTTCAGAGCAACGGATTGACCCTCAACAGCGCCGTGCTCCCCACCAATGACGGCTACCAGATCGAAATCGACATGCCCGCCGCCGCCCTCGGGGGCAATTTTGTCGCCGGACGCACCCTGGGCCTGAACCTGGGCCTGTGGGATGACGATGCTGGTGGCGCCAGCACCCTGATCTGGGCCGCCCCCACCCTGGCCGACACCCCCGAGCACTTTACGACCATCACCTTGCTGCCTTTTGGCGGTGCACAGCGTTCGTTACTGGGCCTGCCCGCGGGCACTATCACCCTCGATGGCGATCTCAGCGAGTGGAATAGCGACGCAACCGTGCAGCTCGACGCCGGTACCGCCGATACCCGGCAAGGCGCCAGCGTCAGCAGCAGCGATGCCAGCCTCAGCTTCCGCGCCCGCTGGTGGCCGAACACCCTGTTTCTGGGCATCTCCGTGCATGATGACCAAATCCGGGCCGGAGACGGCGTGATCATCGCCTTCGACGGCGATCAGGATGGCCAGAATGGCAGTGCCAGCGATTGGACGCTGCGCATTGGCGCTGATGGCAGCATCCAAAACGGCCCCAACACCCTGGTTTCCGTGCAAAACACCCCGACAGGCTACGATATCGAGATGGCCATGCCTGCGGCCATGCTGGGCGGCAGCTTCGTCCACGACCGGCGCCTGGGCTTTAACATCGCCCTTGCCGACGACGACAGCGCCGATGCCACACCCGAAAGCTGGTTGGTCTGGGAAGGGGCCAGTGCGGGCGGTATTTTTGCCGATCTGGGCGAAATCCACCTGCAATCGCTGCTGCTCAGCCTGCAATCTGGCAGCAATGGCTATGCCGGTGCGATTGACACCTCCCTGAATTCGTGGGAGCCCGACCGCAATCATGGCGCCGATCTCACACTGGAATGGCGCGGAACCCACACAGCGCCCTCGAAAAGCGGCCTGGTGCGTTTCGATGTCAGCGCCCTGCCCGCCAACGCCATCATCGATCAGGCCACGCTCTCGTATTACGCCACCCTGGACGGCGGGCAAGACCTCACTGCCCATGTGTATCGCCTGTTGCGCCCCTGGGATGTGGCTGCCGCCACCTGGAATCAGGCCGCCGCCAATGCCCCGTGGGCTGTTCCCGGCGCCCAGGGCGCTTCTGACCACACAGCAACCCCCACCAGCACCCAACTTATCACCGATTTGGGCTGGGCCGAGCTCGATGTCACCAGCGATATTGCAGCCTTTGTCGGTGGGGCAGCGAATCAGGGCTGGTTGATCGAACTCACGGGAGCCAATTCCCGTTTTTTGGTCGCTTCGACCGACTACACAGCAGATCCCGCCCTGCGGCCCAAACTCATCATCCGCTACACCCTGCCGGCTTCGGGAACTTTGCCCACGCCCACAGCCACTGTGACAGCGACGGCCACGCCCACCGCTACCCCCTCGCCCACGTCCACCATTACGCCCACCCCCACGCAAACGCCGACCGCCACCCCCACGTCTACCATCACGCCTACGCCCACCATTACGCCCACGCCCACCATTACGCCTACACCTACCCTCACGCCCACCGCCACCCCCACGCCCACCATCACCCCCACGCCTACCATCACGCCCACCCCCACCATCA
>JAADGC010000049.1 GCA_013152585.1 Chloroflexota bacterium | reverse complement strand
ACAGCCGTCGACTGAAGTCAGGCTCTGTGAACGTCCATCGATGCCCTTTTGTTTTGCTCTCGCTGACTGAAGTCAGGCTCTTCAGGCCTGCGGCCAGGGGACGGCCTGCGCCGTCCGATCTTCGCCACACGGAGAGTCGGCGCAGACCGACTCCTGGTGCAAAGCGCCCAAAGAGTCCGAGCCTGCCCTCGAGCGCAGTGAAGGGTTGGCTTGACCAGCGTCAGCCCTAAAAAAGGAAAAGTCATTCCGGGACGCTTACTCTGGAGCCCTTCGGGCTGAAGGGCAACCTGCGCTGCCCCGAGATGTGGGCTCTACCCCGGTTTTTGCGCAGATAGCCGGCGGGCCGGTGTCGCCGAGACAAAGGGGTTATGGGGCAGGTAGAAGCGCCAGGGGATGCTGCGCGCCACATCATCTCCCCGCACGCCAATCCGCGGCCCGGCAGTGATATTCTGCAAAGGTGTCGATCCGGCCGCCAACCATAGGCCCACCCCCTGCGTGAGATCATGGCCATCGAAGCGACGGTCAATGCCGAATGCCTGACAGAGTTTTCCGGGGCCATTGGTCAATTGGCCTAAAGGTCGCTGCTGGCGACGTTCCTGCATCAGGGGGATGCCGGTCAGTGGCTCGATTGCCCGGATCAAAACCGCCTGCCCGTCGTTTTTCGGCCCGGTGACCACGTTCAGGCAATGATGCACGCCATAAATGAGGTATACATAGGCCAGCCCCGGCGGCCCGAACATGCTGCGATTGCGGGCCGTGAGCCCGCGGTAAGCGTGCGAAGCGGCATCTTCATCTCCCAAATAGGCTTCGACTTCCACGATGCGCCCCACCAGCGTCTGTTCCCCCTCCGCTTTGATTAGATAACATCCCAAGAGCTGTGGCGCTACCAGGGGCGCAGGACGTGCTAAAAACGAGTGGGCCAGCGAAGACATCATCTCTCACCTCCCAGCGCCGGGATGACCATATGAATCACATCTCCATCGGTCAGCAAGGTGGCGGGCCAGAGGTCGGCAACGATGTGCCGGTGGTTGCAAAACACATGATAGGGAAAGGTGTGTCCCAGATCGTCACCGGCAAAGGAGGTGCCAAACGCGGGATAGTCAGCATGAAGGAGCGCCAGCAGATCGGCCAGCGAGCTGCCATCGGGCAGGTCGAGCTGCAATCGATGCTTGCCGATACTACGACGGAGGGGTTCACCGAAACGAATGGTAATGTGCATAGCTAGCGAGGCTGCGCCGGAGACCGACAGGAGTGTGGATGCGGACGAGCGCGGTTAGATATAGCATATTTCGGAGAGGACGCCAAGTGTGCAGTTGAGGGGTGAAAACGTGTTCAAACACGTTTTCGCCACAAACCCGCTTAAGCGGGTTTTGCCATCTGTGCCGCGACCTGGCGCCGTCGCCACAGCAGCACGCCTATAATCGTCATGACTGCATAGACACCCGCCGCGCCCACAAACACACCTCGATAACCCACCCACATTGCCAGGCTGGCGGCAATCAGCGGCGCCACCGAGCGCGCCCCGGCCCGCACACTATTATCGAGGCCATAGGTGGCCCCCTGATTGCCAGGTGGGGTCCATTCGTTCAGCAGCGACGCCACTGATGGTATTAATCCTCCGGCAGCCGCCCCGGTCAGCGCCTGCAATAGTATCAATTGCCAGGGGGCAGTGACCAGCGCCTGGGGCAGATACAGCAAGGCTACCAAGCCTGCCGAAAACAAAAAGATGCGGTCGTGTCCCACCCGGTCGCCCACGCGGCCCCAATAGATGGCACTGAGGGCACTGGTCAGGGCCGAGACGCCAATGATCAGGCCCGTGAGAGAAGCCGATCCGGCTACCTGTCCTTGAAGAAGCGCCAGCACAAACAGCGCCAATATGGGCATGATGAGGCTACGGCCAAAGCTGTTCAAAAACGTCAGGCTATACAAACCTACCATCGCCGGCGCCCGCAGCAAACTCCGATAGCTGGCCCAAAAGCTGAGACGTCGCACCTGATCCGGGGGCTGGAAATCTTCGTGCACAAAGAGCAAAACTGCCAGCCCCGCCAGCCCCAGCAGCGCCCCTGTGAACCAAAAACTCTCCCGAAAGCCGACATGTTCGCCAATGAACCCCCCCACCACCGGGCCGCCGGCAAATCCTATCCACCGGGCCATATTGATCGTGCCCAGGGCAAAGCCCGTATGCGATTTGGGTGTGCCCACAGCCACCAACGTGAAAGTTGCCGTCATCACACCGGTCACCGCCCCCTGGATGGCACGCAACAGCACCAACTGCTCGGCATTTTGGGCAAACCCCATAGCTGCCAGCAACACCGCTCCTCCCAGGGTGGCGCGTGCCAGCATCAGCTTGCGTCCGTAACGATCTGCCACCACCCCCCAAATGGGGGCCGAGATCATCATCGTAAAAGCCTGCACCGAAAACACCAGGCTGGACCACAGTGCGACACTGCCGCCACTGACGCTGCCCAACTCCTTGACATAGAGGGGCAGAAAAGGGAAAACCAGACTAAAGCCCGCCGCCGAACAGAGCTGCACCATAAAAAGGACGGTTAAGTTGCGGCGCCAGGGCTGGGAGGGGGAGGAATCAGGATACGGGTTGGGGTTCATGGTGTGATCGATGCGACCTGACGACACGACTGCGACTATTGATCAGGCAAACAACCTTCAGGATGAAGCGAATACCGCCTGTACATAAGCAATGGTGCTATGCCACGATACAGTGCGGTGGCTGAGCTGAGCCCGCACCACAGCCTCGATCTGCGCCACTTCGTCAGGGGTCAGGCTTTGGGCCAGACGCGTGGCATAGCTGGGGCGTCCACCGGGTCGGGCGCCAAACCAACGGTCGAGCAGGGCGGGGCTGATGCGCATGGCGAGGGTTTGTGCCTCCGCCTGTAATTCCACGGCAAAGCCGGCCTGCTGCAAGGCAACGCCCAGGCTCTCTTCGTCCCACTGCACCATGGCATCGTGGGGATCATGATAAATGACTTCTTCAGCAGCCTGCCAGCGAGTCCGGAGCGCAGGCGCGAGGGAGGAAGAATCGACGAGTTGATAGATACGCTGAGTGTAACGAGGCACGGTTTCGGCCAGGATCAGGCGCCCGGCCGGCGCCAGCAGGGTGGGCAATTGCCGGGCAATAGCGGCCTGATCGGCCTGTTGCCCCAGGGCATTGCGCCCCAGGATGATATCGAAACGCACTTCTGGCGCTGCCTGCTGCACAAGCTCATGCACCTGCGGTAATGGTCCTGTGAGGATGGTCGGTCGGCGCAATTCGGGCAGCGAACTGGCCATTTGTTGCAAGGCTGCGGCCTGTTTTGCAGTAGATGCCAGGGCAAAGATCCCGCCTTCGGGCGCCTGACGCACAGCCTCCCACAACAATAAACCGGATCCGGCATTCAGATCCAGCAGCACATGATGGCGCTGAATCCGGGCCAGAGCCATGACCCGATCGCGCACCGCAGCCAATTGCTGCCCCGCATTCCCCAGCGTGCGTTGCAACCAACGTTCGCTGTCGGGATCGACCTCTTCACCGGCGAACGTGAGTATCTCGGGAACAAAAGAGCCCATGCCCTCGACCATAGCCGCCAGTTGTGCCTGCCGTCGACGAGCGACCTGTGATGCCAGTTGTGCTTCAAAGCCCTGGTCGCCGGGATTGTAGAACACCTTGCCCTGCAGGCTGTCGGGCAGATATTGCTGGGCCACCCAGTGGTCGCGGTAGGCGTGGGGATACAGATAGCCTTCGCCGTGGCCGAAGCCTTTGCGGTCGCGGCTTGCATCGCGCAGATGGCTGGGGACATCGCTCTGCGCCTGCTGTTCGACCGTCTTCAGGGCATCGAAAAATGCCAGAGAAGAGTTGGATTTGGGGGCTGTGGCCAGGTAGAGGCAGGCCTCGGCGAGATGGAACCGGCCTTCAGGCAGGCCCACGTAATCAAACGCCCGGGCACAGGCGTTGACAACGCCAACGGCCGCCGGATCGGCCAGCCCCACATCTTCACCGGCGAAGATCAACATGCGCCGGAAGATAAAACGCGGGTCTTCACCGGCATAAACCATTTTGGCCAGCCAGTACAGGGCGGCGTCGGGATCGGAGCCACGCAAAGATTTGATGAAGGCGCTGACGGTATCAAAATGGGCATCGCCTTCTTTGTCGTAAAGCACGGCCCGGCGCTGGATGCTTTCCTCGGCCACAGCAATATCAATGTGGATAACGCTTTGATCGTCGGGGGGCGTCGTTTCCACTGCCAGTTCCAGGGCATTGAGCACTGCCCTGGCGTCGCCATTGGCGATATTGGCCAGATGATCCAATGCCTGGGGATCGAGTTGCACTTGCAGGGCACCGTAGCCGCGCTGGCTGTCCTGCAGGGCGGCCAAGGCGATCTGCCGCAAGTCGTCTTCGTTCAGCGATTTGAGCTGGAAGATGCGCGAACGCGAGACCAACGCCTTGTTGACCTCGAAGTAGGGATTCTCGGTGGTTGCCCCAATGAGGATGACCGTGCCGTTTTCGACATGGGGGAGCAAGGCATCTTGCTGAGCCTTGTTGAAACGATGCACTTCATCCACAAAGAGGATGGTTTTCTGTTCGTACATGCCCCGCCGTTCCTGGGCAGTGGCAATCGCCTCCCGAATGTCTTTCACCCCGGCCAGCACGGCATTGATAGCGATGAAGTGGGCGCGGGTGGTGTTGGCGATGATGCGGGCCAGCGTCGTCTTGCCGGTGCCCGGCGGGCCGTAGAAGATCAGCGACGAAAGCTGATCCGCCTGAATGGCACGACGCAACAGACGTCCGGGGCCAATAAGATGGTCCTGGCCGATGAATTCGTCCAGGCTGCGGGGACGCATACGGGCAGCCAGCGGTTGTTCTTTTTCCAGGAGTTCCTGGCGACGAACATCAAAGAGATCTGTCACAGTGGCGTGGGCACCTTGGGAAAGTATGGCAATCTATCGTTGGTTATTGTATCATAACTGGGGCGAGTCAACCGACATTTCTCCCTATCCACGCCAGACAGCTCTGCCCGCCCATCTTCTCAGCGATAATGGTTATGAACGGCTATAAAATCCTGATCAGTTATTATTATCTGACACACCGTGAGATGGAATATCGGCGTTTTATGATCCAGCGCTGGTTACCGGCCATGCAGGATATGGGATTGGTGCCAGGAGAATTGTTGCACACGCTTTGGGGCGATTATCCCACGCGGCTGGTTGTGCTATATGTGCCGGATCAGAAGTTGCTGCAAAAAGTGCTGGGGGGCGAGGAATGGCAGCACTGGCACGGGCAATTGCTGGGCTATGTGCACGATCTGCACTATCGGGTGGTGCGAGCACGACCATGGCTACAGTTTTAACAAAAGCGCCAGGTCTGTCTGGCAGCCTGGCGCTGATAGTGGTCGGGGAGGCGTTAGTAGGGGAGAGGGAAGTCAACCAGCATGTCCTGGACGTCGCTGGCGATCTGCGCTGCCAGCTTGGCATCGCCAGGATTGCGCAGGACCGCCACCATCCATCGTGCGATCTGGCGGAATTCGTTGACGCCGAGGCCGCGGGTGGTCATGGCCGGTGATCCCAGGCGGATACCACTGGGATCCATGGGCTTGCGTTGGTCGAAGGGCAGCAGGTTTTTGTTGATGGTAATGCCGGCGCGGCTCAGGGCTTCGTCGGCGATGGCCCCGCCAATGCCGAAAGGTGTCACATCAACCAGAGCCAGGTGGTTATCGGTGCCGCCCGAAACCAGGCGCAGACCATGGGCCATGAGTTCTGCCGCCATCGCCTGCATGTTATCGATCACTGCCTGGGCATAGAGCTTGAATTCGGGGCGGAGAGCCTCGCCCAGGGCCACAGCTTTACCGGCAATCTGGTGCATGAGGGGGCCGCCCTGCATGCCGGGGAAGACGGCTTTGTCGACCTTGCGACCATACTCGGCCTTGCACAGGATCATACCACCGCGGGCGCCGCGCAAGGTTTTGTGGGTGGTGGTAGTGACGACATCACAGTAAGGAATGGGGTCGGGATGGAGGCCGGCGGCGACTAAACCAGCGACGTGGGCCATGTCCATCATCAGATAAGCGCCGACTTCGTCCGCAACGGCGCGTAGAGGTTCGCAGTCGATGAAGCGGGAGTAGGCGCTGGCGCCGACCAGGATCAGGCGGGGGCGCATCTCCAGGGCCAGCTTGTGGATCACGTCGTAGTCGATCCTTTCTGTATCTCGCTCGACGCCGTAGCCCACAAAGTCGTAAATTTTGCCGCTGAGATTGAATTTGGCACCGTGGGTGAGATGCCCACCATGGTCGAGCTTCATCCCCAGAACGCGATCTCCGGGCTTGAGCAGGGCCATGTAGGCAGCGAGATTGGCAGGAGCGCCGGCGTGAGGTTGCACGTTGGCATATTCGGCACCGAACAGTTCTTTGGCGCGTTCAATTGCCAGGTTTTCGACCACGTCCACAAATTCGCAGCCGCCATAATAGCGGGCGCCGGGCTGGCCTTCGGCATATTTGTTGGTGAGGATAGAGCCCGATGCCGCCAAGACTGCTTTGCTGACAAAGTTTTCGGAAGCAATGAGTTCGATGTGGTCTTGTTGTCTTTGTTTTTCCCGCTCGATGGCTTCAAAGAGCACGGGGTCGCTCTGGCGTAGGAGGGGACGGGGATCAGATGTCTGGTCCCAGGGAATTTTTGGGTGTCGTTTTGTCATGATATGTTCCTTGGGGAAAAAGGGATCGGTATAGAAGGTACCCTATCAGGGTTCTGGTGTAGCTGTGGCTTCGGCGGGTGGTTTGGGTGTGAGGCGCAAGGGCAAATTCTCGATCTCAGCAGCGATCTCTTCATACAGTTTTTGGGCAACCCCTTCGCCGATGAGCCCTTCGCGGGCCAGATTCATCACGGCAGCCCGCTGCGTGCGTAAGGCCTCACGGCGGGTTGAGTGTACAATCCTGGCTAAAATATCCGGATTTTCGGCAGCCAGACCAGCCAGTTCTTTGGCGAGTTGTTGTTCGCGATCAGACAGTTCTTTGCCGACGATCTCCCAGGCATTGGGGTCCAGAATGCCGGAGCGGACCAGCTCGCTGAGCCGACGATAAGCGCTGCGGGTGGCCAGCAGCCGACCCTGTTTCTCTTCATATGCCAGGGATGCACGCGAGCGCCCGACCAGATTCAGCCGGTTTAGCAGGCCGCTAAGGGTGGTCGCCTGCACCAGCAAAGTAAACAGAACCACGCCAAAGGTCATGTTGATCAACAGGCCGCGGGCGGGGATAGTGCGGTTCAGACTCAGTGCCAGCGCCAGACTGACAGCGCCCCGCAATCCACCCCAGAAGAGGACATGCTGATACGAGCGTGACAGGCGTCCGCCCCCCAGGCGATGCACCTCTGACAGGCCATAGACGGTCACGGCACGGGCCAGCAAGACGGCCACTACGGCCACGGCAATCGGCAAAGCTGCCTCCACCAGCCCGGCAAATTCGACCTGCATACCGATGAGAATAAAGACGATGCTGTTGGCCAAAAAGGCCACGTATTCCCAAAAGTTGTTCAGGTTGGTGCGGGAGGAGGGTGATATGCTGTCCGTGCTGCGGGCGCCGATCAAAATCCCCGCGGCCACTACCGCCAAAACGCCACTGAGATGAAACTGCTCGGCCAGGATGTAAGAGCCATAAGCGACGACAGTGGTGAGGGTCGTTTCGATCAGGTGGTCGTGTAGCACCGAAAACAGACGATCTGTGATAATGCCGAACAACAGGCCGATGGCCACGCCGCCCAAAGCCACCTTCAGGAACTCGTAGACGCCACCTATGAGGATCGTGCCCATCCCCTGCTGTAGGGCATGCGTCTGGGTGCTGAACAACAGCGCCAGGATGATGTTAAAAACAACAATAGTGGTGCCATCATTGAGCAGGCTTTCGCTCTCGACGAGTGTGGCCAGAGGCTTGGGTGCACCTAACGCCTTGAATAACGATACCACTGCTACCGGGTCGGTAGCGGCGATGAGGGAGCCGAACAGGAGTGCGGTTTTCCAGTCGAGCATCCCCGTGACGGTCAGCAATCCCGCCACAATCAGAGTCACCAGCAAAACACCGGGGACGGCAAGCAGCAGGATAGCCGAAAAAGTCCGCCGAAACAGGCCCAATTCGATGTGCAAGGCTGCTTCGAAAATCAGGGGGGGCAAAAAGATAAGCAGGATAATCTCGGGGGTTAGTTCCAAATGCAGAAAAGACTGGAACGACAAGAACAGCCCCACCAGCACCAGTACCACGGTATAGGGGACGCGAATCCGTTGGGCTACCATGGCCACGACAGAGACCAGGAGCATCAACTCGATAATGGTTATCTCGACATTCAGAAAAGAGTCCACTGTTTAACCTGTTGCAAAAAGATCACGGACAGCGAAAAAATAAGATGACCGGGGGCGGCATCTGCACAAAGTATACCATGAACCGAACATAACAGGGAACTATCAGAGCGATATGATGGCAAGAAGATCGGTTCATATACTTTGCTAATACAATCCTAACGCCCAGCATATGTTTAGCTATTAGTATCGATTTAGGACTTGTGCAAAAATGAGTTCCCGTTTTTGAGCTCCGTGAGGCGGTCAGAAGTGCTACCAGCACCGAAATATCGATGGCCACTTCCCGGAGATTCATTCTAGACAAACACTTAGATGCGACTGCTGTCAGGCGGCGATCCCTGCCTTCAGCATGTTGCATCACCCAACTTGCTATTATTGAGACTGTTTATCATTCAAAGGAGGTTTCTACGAATGGCTAAAATTGTAGGTATTGACCTAGGTACAACCAATAGTGTGGTTGCCGTGATGGAAGGCGGCGAAGCCACAGTGATTCCCAATGCAGAAGGCGGCCGCACCACCCCCTCGGTCGTGGCCTTTAATAAAAATGGAGAACGGCTTGTGGGCGCAACTGCCAAACGCCAGGCCGTTGTCAATTCCGATAACACCTTCTATTCGATTAAGCGCCTCATGGGCCGCCGCGCCGATGATCCGGAGACAGTGCGCACCAAAGACATGGTCTCCTATCACATCACCGCCGGGGCACACGATGATGCCCGCGTGGAAGCGCCGGTCATGGGCAAATCGTATACGCCCCAGGAGATCAGCGCCATGATTTTGGGCAAGCTCAAAAAAGACGCTGAAGCCTATCTGGGCGAACCTGTCACTCAGGCCGTGATCACCGTGCCGGCGTATTTTAATGACAGCCAGCGCCAGGCCACAAAAGATGCTGGTAAGATCGCCGGATTGGAAGTCCTGCGTATTATCAACGAGCCTACGGCCGCAGCCCTGGCCTACGGCCTGGACAAGAAAAAGGACGAGACGATCCTCGTCTTCGACCTGGGTGGCGGCACCTTCGACGTCTCGGTGCTCGAAGTCGGCGATGGCGTGATCGAAGTCCGCTCGACCGCCGGTGATACCCACTTGGGCGGCGATGACTGGGACGAACGCATCGTCAAATGGCTGATCGCCGAATTCAAGAAAGATCAGGGTATCGATCTCAGCAACGATCGTCAGGCCCTGCAGCGCCTGCGTGAGGCGGCCGAAAAAGCCAAGATCGAGCTTTCGAACGTGAAGGAAACAGAGATCAACCTGCCCTTTATCACCGCCGATTCTTCCGGCCCCAAGCATCTACAGATCAAATTCTCTCGTAGTAAATTCGAGCAGATTACCGAAGACCTGGTGCAAAACTGCCGTAAACCCTTCGAACAGGCCCTGCGTGACGCCAACTTGAAAATGGGCGACTTGAACGAGGTTATCCTCGTGGGTGGTTCCACCCGCATGCCCATGATCCAGGAATTGGTACGCAGTATGACCGCTAAAGAACCCAACAAGACGGTCAATCCGGATGAAGTCGTGGCTGTGGGAGCAGCCATCCAGGCCGGCGTCTTGGGCGGCGACGTCAAGGACGTGTTGCTGCTGGACGTGACGCCTCTGAGCCTGGGTGTTGAAACCATGGGCGGCGTCATGACCGTTTTGATTCCGCGCAACACCACCATCCCCACCCGCAAAACCGAAGTCTTCAGCACCGCCGAAGACAGCCAATCCGCTGTGGACATCCATGTTTTGCAGGGCGAGCGCCCCATGGCGCGTGACAACAAGCTGCTGGGCAATTTCCGCCTCGATGGCATCCCCCCGGCTCCCCGCGGCGTTCCCCAGGTCGAAGTCACCTTCGACATCGACGCCAACGGTATCCTCAATGTCGTGGCCAAGGATAAGGCCACGGGCAAAGAAACCAGCATCAAGATCACTGCTTCCACCAATCTCAACGAAGGTGAAGTCGAGCGTATGGTGCGCGAGGCCAAAGAGAACGAACGCGAGGACGAAGAGCGACGGCAGTTGATCGACGCTCGGAATACTGCTGATGGCGCCATCTACGCCGTAGAAAAGAGCGTGAAAGAGTTGGGCGACAAAGTCCCGGCCACCGAACGCAGCCAGATCGAGAGTACCATCAGTGACCTGCAGGAAGCGATGAAAGGTGAAGACACCGCCCGCATCCGCTCGCTGACGGAGCAATTGCAGCAAGCCAGCTACGCCCTCAGCCAGCAACTCTACCAGAGCCAGCAAGGCGACGAGCCTCCGGCCAACGGCGGCTCGGGTGTGCAGGGAGACGGCACGGGCGAGGAAGATGTCGTCGAAGGCGATTTTCGTCCGGCCTGAGTCCCCATCGTCACGCCATGAAACATCAGGGCGGGGTTCAACCCCGCCCTTTCCCTAACCCCCACCTTACATCCCTATGACAACCTACGATCCCTGGCGCCGCACTCCCATCCCTTCCCCTCCCTCCCCATCCCCAGATGACTGGAAAGAACGCTATTTGCGTCTGCAAGCAGATGTGGCCAGCATCAAAAAGCGCACCCAAAAATTGTATGCCGCAGAGGCGGCGCAGCAGGTGCAGGGCGTCATTCGCGATTTGTTGCCTGTGATCGATAATTTACAGACCGCACTTGACCACACCCACGAAGCCGATCCCAATCATTTGCAGCAAGGTGTCAAGTTGACGTTACGCGCTTTTTTGAGCATACTAGCACAGCACGGCGTCACGGCTATCGAAGCCCAGGGCCAGCCCTTTGATCCCCGGCAGCATGAAGCTTTGGGCCAGATTGTGGCGCCAGAGATTGCCTCCGGACATGTGGCTCAGGTACTGCAAAATGGCTACATGATCCATGATCGCCTGTTGCGGCCGGCAAAAGTGCTGGTGGCAGCCTGAACCATAACCCTGAGCGGCCACCCAGGAGCGATATGGAATACAAAGATTATTACAAAGTTCTCGGCGTTCCCAAAAATGCCACTAAAAAAGAAATTCGCAAAGCCTACCGCAAGCTTGCGCGCCAGTACCACCCTGATGCCAATCCTGGTGACGAGACAGCCGAAGAGCGCTTCAAAGAAATCAACGAGGCGCATGAAGTGCTGTCGGACACGGAAAAGCGTGCCAAATATGATCAGTTTGGCTCGCAGTGGCAGCACTATGCCCAGGATGGCGGCTCGGTGGATGACTTCTTCCGCCAATGGGGCGCTGGCCATGGTCCCCAGAGGGGATCGACCACGCGTACGGTCTCGCCCGAAGAATTCAGCGAGATGTTCGGCGGTGGCAGGGGCGGATTTTCGGATTTCTTTGAAAGTCTGTTTGGCAGGGGCGGATCCGATCCTTTCGCCAGGCAAGGCGCTCGCTCCCCCCGTCGTCCTCAGGCCGTGCCCGGCCGCGACATCGAACATCCGTTGGAGATTACGCTGGACGAGGCCTATCACGGTACTTCCCGCATCCTGCAACTGGACGGCGAACGCCTGGAAGTGAAGGTGCCGCGCGGGGTGAAGACCGGCTCGCGGGTGCGCGTCTCCGGCAAAGGCGCTCCCAGTCCCACCAGCGGACAGCGTGGGCATCTTTATCTGCGCATTAGCGTGTTACCGCATCCCCAATTCCAGCGTGATGGCGATCATCTGCGCATGAAGTTACCCGTAGACGTCTATCTGCTGCTGCTGGGCGGCGAGGTGCAGGTGCCGACCCTCGAGCGGCCGGTCGTGCTTAACATCCCCGCTGAAACGCCGAATGGCAAAACATTTCGTCTGAAGGGCCTGGGCATGCCGCATTTGCGACAGCCTGATCAACATGGTGATCTGTATGTCGAAGTGGAGGCCGTGCTCCCCCAGAATCTTAGCAGCCGCGAAAAGGAGCTGTTCCAGGAATTACGGGCGCTACGTGCGGCCTGAAAAACGGTCGGCGCACAATACAGGTCTGAAAACTTGACACACGCCCGCTGAATCCGTAGAATGGTGCCTGTTCTTTCTATTCCACCGTAGCTCAATTGGCAGAGCAACCGGCTGTTAACCGGTTGGTTCCTGGTTCGAGTCCAGGCGGTGGAGCTTTCTTTGCAGATGATTGCCGGGGTCAGGTGGGGGGGCTGGGAACGTGCAGAAAAGACGGTTAGCTCATGGTGGGTCTCTGAGTGACCATTTTGCACGTCGGGGCTCGAATGTGGGTACGCGGATGGCGAGAGACCAACATGGTGGCCGCAAGAAGGCGGGCGCGGCAGCCCTCGCCCACCTGGCTCATCTCCCCTCAGTGCCAGGTCACGAGGGCGTAAGGGATGCGCCGGTTCCCCCAACCGGGCATAGCCAGAGGGCATCTCGCAAAGACGCCAAGAGCGCCAAGAATACAAAAAGCTTTGCGAACTTGGCGCCTTTGCGAGAGATTTCTTCCAAACCATACCCGGCGAGTCAATTCGCCGTCTCACCGGGGACTTGACAAATTAGAACATAATTGCTATTATTGTCAGTAGAACATAAGTTCCCTGGCGAACAGCCTCATCGGTGCCCGTCGCCAGGCGTTTTGCTCCGCATGACTCTCATTTCCACATCATCATGCAACACCGAAGACTCAATCGTCAAGCTGACATTATCGAAACCGTTCTTGAATCGCATAAGGTCCAGGGACGGGTGCTCGGCGGCGCCGTCACGCCACGGTTTGTCCGCTACGACCTCAGCGCCGCCTTGGGTACGCGCGTGCAAAGGGTGCTGGCTCTACGCGACGAAATCGCCATGTCGTTAGGCGTGACAGACGTGCGTGTGTACCGCCAGGGCAGCGCCATTCGCATCGAAGTGCCGCGAGCCCGACCCGCGACCATCCCTTTGCTCAAGCTATGCCGCTCCCTGAAAAGCGTGCCGCCGCTGACCGCCGTATTGGGGGTCGGTGCCGACGGAGCACCTCTGCTGCTGAGATTGCCCAGCCCAGACGTCGCCCACGTGCTCGTGGCCGGTACCACCGGTTCCGGCAAGACAGCCTTGCTACGCAGTATCATCCTCAGTCTGGCCCTGCACAACTCACAACGCCTGCTGCAATTCATCCTTATCGATCCCAAGGGCCGGGGCTTTAGCCCCCTGGCGCCACTTCCCCATCTTTTGCGCCCACCCATCGTCACCATCCAGACGGCCAACCAGTTGCTGGCCGGCCTGGTAGTCGAAATGGAACGCCGGGACCGGCAGAAGCGCAGCAAACCCGCTCTGGTGGTGGTCATCGATGAATTGGCCGATCTACGCATGACCGGCGGTAAAGAGGTAGAACGCAACCTGGCGCGCCTCACACAACGTGGGCGTGAAGCCGGTATCCATCTCATCCTGGCCACACAACGGCCGGCAGCGACGGTCGTAGGCAGCCTCGTCAAAGCCAACCTGCCCGTGCGGCTGGTCGGCGCCGTCGGTTCACCCGAAGACGCCAAAGTAGCGACAGGCATCGCCGGCAGCGGCGCCGAGCGCCTGGCTGGCCGCGGCGATTTCCTGCTGGTCTCTCATGCCCGCATCCATCGCTTTCAGGCAGCCTACGCCAGCGAAAGCACCATACGCGCCACCCTGGACACGCTTCGCCCCTCGCTACGGCGTGCTGCTATGCACTAAGCCAGCCTTTTGCCACCGTCCCTCTCTTTTCTGGAGTATGACCATGAAACAAGCTCTCCTCTTTATCATTACCGCCGCCGTCGTCACACTGGTGGGTGTCGTCAGCTATCGCCTGAGCGTCGATGCCCTTGCCCTGATCGTGGGGGTACTGTTGGGTATTCTGGCGTTGGTGCCAACGCTGATCCTGTCCGGCATAGTGCTACGCCGAACACTCGCCAAAAAAGAGGGCGCTGAGGCGCAGGGAATGCGCATGAGTCAGCAACCCCCGGTGATTGTGGTCAGTGGGGGCTATCCCCCGGCCATGATGTCCCCCAACCAGATGGCACAGCCGCAGAACGCGCTAATGCCCCCACCCTCCCACCCTCAGCGCCGTTTTAGCATGCTCGGTTTCGAGAGCGCCGACGCCATGGAAGAAGACGACGCAGGTTGGGCTCAAGCCGATGCCGGAGTTATCTGATGTCAAAGAGCCATTCTGATCAAGTGCATGTCCGTCTCAATCGCTGGCACACGCCAACCGAATTCCGCTGGCAGGGTGCCGTTTATCGTATCGAACAAATCGACCGTATTTGGCGCCACTCGCAGGGCGAAGCCCGAGGACAGCGATTGTATCGCGTTCATGCCCGCGGACGTGTGTTTTTGCTGCGTCACGAGCGCAGCAGCGACCGTTGGACGTTGGTGCGCTCATCGCTGCGGGTGCGGCTGGGGTTATCGCTGACACGGCTGGTGTTGCGCTTGACCGTGTGAGCGGGTAAGACGGGAGGGAGTGCGATGTCTTACAAGATTGTCATCAGATGACGTACGAAACTTCAGGGTTTTTTCATTTGCCTTTGCTAGACTCATAGCATGGCTTTAGCAGGAAATTCGTGCTAAGGTCTTTGCCGGGATCGATAGAATTGACCCCCGGTCAAAAAAAAGGCAAAATACATCCCTAGCCTGCGCCCGCCAAAGAACCATCTCCTGCGGGCGGCAGGACATTACCATCTGAGGTTTACTGTGTCAACTCCACTACGCGCCGCTGTAATCGGCGTCGGCTCGATGGGAGCGAATCATGCTCGCATTTACGCTCGCATGCCCAAGACCACTCTGGTCGCCATCGCCGACCTCAATCCCGAACAGCGAGATCGCATCTCCCGTACTTACAAAGCCACAGCGTATGACGATTATCGGGCGATGATCGCCAACGAAAAGATCGACATTGTTTCCATTGCCTTGCCTACACATTTGCACCGGCAGGCGGCTATCGATGCTATGGTCGCGGGCATCCATACCTTTGTCGAAAAGCCTCTGGCCAACTCCATTACCCATGGCCGAGATATGATCGAAGCCAGTCATCAGACCAATGTTGTTCTCGGTGTCGGGCATATCGAACGCTATAATCCGGCGGTTCTGGCCCTGAAAAGCCGCCTGGACAGCGGTCAGCTCGGCAAGGTTTATCAGATTCATGCGCGCCGCATTGGCCCCTTCCCCCCGCGCATTCAAGATGTGGGAGTGGTTTTTGATCTGGCCACGCACGAATTGAATGTGATGGAATATCTCACCGGTTCCGGCATTCGTAGTGTATCGGCCGAGGTGAAACGCACCCTGCACGACGACTACGAAGACCTGATCTCGGGCATTGTGCGTTTCGAGGATGGCAGCGTGGGGGTGTTGGACATCAACTGGTTGACGCCGACAAAAATCCGCCAGCTTTCTATCCTGGGCGAACGGGGGATGTTTTTGGTCAACTACCTCACGCAGGAATTGTGGTTCTATGAAAATCGTTCGGCCCGCGACCGCTGGGAGGGTCTGGCCACGGTGGGGGTCAGTGAGGGCAGTGTGATTAAGTATGAGCTCGAGCGCGTAGAACCCTTGCGCGTGGAGTTGGAGACATTCACCGACGCCGTGCAACAGGGACACAACGGGCTGGTGAATGGTGAAGAAGGGCTGCGGGCGGTGTATCTGGCCGAGCAGTTGCTGCGCGCCAGTCGCGAGCGCAGCGTCGTCACCCTCCCTCCCTACACACCCATCCCGGCACTGACGCCACAAAAAGGCTAAACAATGGATCTGCAAGGAAAATCGATCTTAGTGACCGGAGGCGCTGGTTTCATCGGCAGCCACCTGATCGACCGCCTTATTGACGAACGCCCTGCCAGGTTGGCGGTGGTCGATAACCTGTGGCTGGGCAAGCTGGCCAATCTCGAAACAGCTTTCCAGGATTTTCCGGCCCTCAAGTTCTATCAGGAAGATTCGGCCAGTCCCCGGGCCATGACGCGCATTTTGCAGCAGGAAGCTGTTGAGATCGTGTTTGATCTGGCCACCATCCCCCTGCCGGCATCGCTGGTGCGCCCCAAATGGAGCGCCCGCCAGATTTACGACATGGCTCTGAATGTGTGCGAGCTGGGCCGCAAAGGCCTGTATGGCACGCTTATCCACTGTTCCAGCTCCGAGGCCTATGGTTCTGCCGCGTACACGCCCATGGATGAGCAGCATCCATTGCTGGTGCGCACCCCCTATGCCGCCGCCAAGGCAGCAGCGGATCTGCTGGTGCAAAGCTATCAGCACACCTTTGGTCTCGACGCCACCATCGTCCGTCCCTTTAACAACTATGGTCCCCGCCAGAACGACAAGAACTACGCCGGGATCATTCCTATCGTCGTGCATCGTATTCGCCAGGGCAAAGCCCCGGTCATTTATGGCGACGGCGAACAAACGCGTGATTACAGCTTTGTCAAGGATGTCGTCGATGGCCTGGTGCGGGTGGCCAAAGCCGATGCGGCCCGCGGCGGCGTGATCAACATCGCCAGTGGCGAAGAAGTCACGGTAAATCGCCTGGTGCGGGGCATTGCCGCGGCCATGGATTATCACGGCCCCATCGATTACGCGCCCGAGCGCCCCGGCGACGTGCGCCGGCACCTGGCCGACGTTACCCGCGCCCGCACGCTGATCGACTATCACCCGCAAACCGTAATCGAAGATGGATTGCGGCAAACGGTGGCCTGGTATGTGCAGCAGATCAATGCGCACTCGTCATGATCGACCTCTTTGGCTTTGGCGCCAGGCTGCACCTGTCATCTGTGGTGTGATCAGCCTTCATCCGTAAAAGTTTATGCGCATTCTTATCACCGGAGCCAATGGCACCATCGGTCAGTGGGTATGTGCCCACCTCCACGAGCAAGGCCAGACCATTATCGGCTTTGGCCGGCAGCCCCGGGCTCGAGCTGAGGTTGATGTCTGGCTGCAGGGAGATGTCAGGGATAGGACGGCGTTGACGCAAGCTGTCGTTGGCTGCGATGCCGTCGTGCATCTGGCCGTGCAACCGCAATATGCCAGCTTCGAGCATCCCAAAGCTGATTTGCTCGTGAATGCCCTGGGGACTTTGCAGACGTTGCGGGCTGCTGTTGCGCAGGGCGTCGGACGTTTTGTTTTACTCTCTTCCAGCGCCGTGTATGGCGCTACAGCCGGATGCTTGCACGAACAATCGCCGCTGCACCCTCTGTCGCCTTATGGCGTCAGCAAAGCCAGCGCCGAAGCCTACACCACAATGTTTCAGCAGACTGCGGGTTTGCCCACGGTGATTTTGCGCGTGTTCAATGTCTATGGACACAGCTATACCGGAGAATGGCGGACGACGGTCGAGAGCCGTTTTTTGCAGGCAGCTCTGCGCGGCGACCGGCCCACCATTGTCGGCGACCCGGAGCGGGCCTACGATTTCGTACACATCTCGGATGTCGTACAGGCGATCGACCTCGCCCTTACGGCTGATCTACACCCGGGCAACATCTTCAACATCGGCAGCGGTCGCCCCACCACACTCCGGCACCTGGCACAGTGTTGCTTACAGGCTGTCGGCCGCCCGCATGTCGGCCCATGCAACCAACCAGCCACGGCTCGAACACCCCCTTCGCACTGGGCTGACCTGAGTCAGAGCCGGCGCGAACTGGGTTATACCCCGCGCTGGCATATCGACGACTGGATTTCACAAATGGCGCAAGGCGATGCTGCCCAGACATTTACTGAATCATCACCCACAAAGTAAGCACTTCCCATGCGACTTTTGATCATCCTTGGCGCCGGCGGTCACACCAAGCAGATGTTGCGCCTGGTGGATTTGCTGGGCGCGGCATACGACTATCACTACGTCGTGGCCGATTACGACACTGTCTCCGAACAGAAATTGCGACAACCGGGCCCGGTATATCGTATTCTTCAGCCCCGCGAAAAACGTCGCGGCCACACCGACTCGGCGACCGCAGTCTTGTTGAAGATGCCGTCGGCGCTGGTGCAGGCCTGGCGCATTTTGCGCCGTGTCCGGCCCGATGCTATCATCGGCGCCGGCCCCAGCCTGCAGATCCCTTTTGCCCTGGTAGCTAAGGGAGTGGGCATCCCCATGATCTTCATCGAGACTGCCTCGAAAGTCGAGACTCTGACCTTCACCGGTCGCATCATCTACCGCTATCATCTGGCCGATCCGTTTTTTGTGCAATGGCGTCACCATGTGGATCGCTATCCGCGCGCCCGCTATGCCGGTCGATTGCTCTGAGCCCCCAAATGATTTTTTGCACGGTTGGCACCACCGATTTTGACCCCCTGGTCCAGGCCCTGGACGCTCTGGCGCCCGGCCTGGACGAGCCTGTGCTGTTTCAGATTGGGCAGGGAAGCTACGAGCCCCAGAACGGGCGTTGGTTCCGTTTCGCGGCCTCGATTGCCCCGCACCTGAATGAGGCCAGCCTGATTGTGGCCCATGGCGGTTTTGGCACCATCATCGAAGTGCTGACCCTTGGCAAAGCCCTGGTCAGCGTGCCCAATCCTGACCGCTATGACCGGCATCAGGAGGAGATTCTGCGGCATTTTGCGGCCCAGGGCTATCTCATCGCCTGCTTTGATCTGGCGCACCTGCCGTCGGCGATCACACAGGCGCGCAGCGCGGTTTTGCGCCCGTACGAGCCCCCACACACGACCATGCACCTGGAAATCCAGACTTTTTTGCAGAATCTGCCCCGGCGCAAATAAGCTCGGCGCTTGTGGTCTCTGCCATCGGCTTGACAAGTTTCCCGGTCATCGCTACCATGGGCGGTGTTGATGGCACAGCCATCGTTTTCATCACATTTGCAGGCACTGATAGAAGGAGCACATTATGGCCCAGCCATTCCCTGTTACCGAGCAGGATTTTACCGAGAAGGTTTTACAGAGCGACAAGCTCACACTCACCGATTTTTGGGCGGAATGGTGTGGCCCCTGCCACATGATCGCTCCGGTGCTGGAGGAAATAGCCGAAGAATATGGTGATCAATTGCAAATTGCCAAATTAGATGTGGACCATAATCCCCAGGTCGCTATGGATTATGGCGTGATGAGTATTCCCACGCTGATTTTGTTTAAGAACGGCGAGGCAGTGCAGCGTATTGTGGGTTTTATGTCTAAGGATCGCCTGCTGAGCAAAGTGTTACCTCACCTGGAATCTGCATCCTGACCGGTGGGCGTATAGACTGCAACACGAAGCGAAGTCTCTGCACCGGGGCTTCGCTTCTTCATTGCCGCGGCTCGGGGGGGCAGAGGGGGGGGCACCTCCGGCTGTTCTAGGCCGACACGATTAGGGGAATTGTTCCATATCGGCTATAATAGAAGTTTGTATCTGCGAATGATTTATTCGCAGAGTCAGCAAAACAATTTGCAAAACATCATCGGGCTGAGAGTGCGACTTGGCTCAACGGAGTCAAGGAGACTTTTCAGTGAAATTCGAACAATTTTTCTTCGACCGGCGTATCGTCGCCGGCATTAAGGCTGCCGGTTACACCACACCCACACCGATTCAGCAGCAAGCCATCCCCATGGTGCTGGAAGGGCGTGATGTGATCGGCATAGCCCAGACCGGCACCGGCAAAACCGCCGTCTTCATTCTACCTATTCTGCAGCGGCTTACCCAAGGCCCGTTGCGTCGAGTGCGTGCCCTCATCGTCGCCCCCACACGCGAGCTCGCTGAACAGATTTACCAGATGAGTCTTGACCTGGGGAAAAACACCAAGGTGCGCAGTGTGTCTATTTACGGTGGCGTGAGCAAGGTTTCTCAGGTCTCGCGGCTGCGGAGTGGTGTAGAGATCGTCATTGCTTGCCCGGGGCGCCTGCTTGACCTTGTCTATGATGGCGCTATCGACCTGTCGCGCGTGGAGGTGCTGGTGTTGGACGAAGCCGATCGCATGTGCGATATGGGCTTCCTCCCCGACATTCGTCGCATTCTCAAACTACTACCGACCCGGCGCCAGACACTTTTCTTCTCGGCCACCATGCCAGCGGATATTCGCAAACTGGCAGATAGCATCCTCAAAAATCCGGTCACCGTTCAAATCGGTAAGATTGCGCCGGCGAAGACCGTCTCACACGCGCTTTATCCAGTGCCAAACAATCTCAAGAAAAATCTTCTGTTGGCAATGTTGCAACAGACACCCACTGGCCGCGTTCTGATCTTTACCCGCACCAAGTATCGCGCTCGTAACCTGGCGCGCGACCTGGAAAAGCGTGGTTACCGCGCTGCGGCACTGCAGGGGAACATGTCGCAGAATCAGCGACAGAAAGCGATCAATGGCTTTCGCAATGGGAAATACGACATTCTCGCCGCCACCGACGTGGCTGCGCGCGGCATAGACGTGTCGGAAATATCACACGTGATCAACTTCGACATCCCCGATACCGTCGATGCCTACACCCACCGCATCGGTCGCACCGGTCGCGCCCACAAGACGGGTGAAGCCTTCACGTTTGCAGGGCAGGCGGATGAGCAGATAATACGGGATATTGAAAAACTGCTGGGGACACAGATCGAACGGCGGCGGTTACCTGATTTTGACTACGGTAACTTCGAACCGGAAAACCAATTCCCCAAGAGGCGTTCGCAAACACCACAAAAAACGGTATCGCATCGCAAGCAGAACAGCGTTTACAGCAACGGACGTAGCAACGGCTCACACCGTCGCTCGCAACGACGTCGATAAGCTTCAATCATTGGCAGCTCCGAAAAAAGCCTCTCGCAAAGCATGTCCTGGGCATAGCCGAAGGGGCGCCAAGAGCCAATCGTACGAAGGGCCGTGTGACGGAAAACTGTCAGGGCGGCAACGTGCACGGTGGGTG
>JAADGC010000108.1 GCA_013152585.1 Chloroflexota bacterium | reverse complement strand
CTCACAAGGCCAAGTCCCCGCAGGGACTCTACCCCTGCCGCACACACGGTCCGTCCCCCCCAGATTGAAACGCACTCACTTTCTCCCTGTCGTCTGCTTCAGTTGCTCGCCCTGCACGTTCCATCTTGCGGATGTGACCGCACCTTGCTACAATGCAACTCCACTTATCCACAGGTTCTTCCCACCACACACCCTTAAAATCCAATTATGGGAACAGCTCTACGCCTTCTCATCCTCGAGGACTCAGCTTTCGACGCCAAGTTGATGATCACGCAACTACAGGCGGCCGGTTTTGATCTGGACTGGCAACGCGTGGTGACGGCAAAAGACTTTCAGGCCGCTCTCAGCCCAGATCTGGATATGATCCTGGCCGATTATTCGTTGCCGCAATGGAACGCCCTGCAAGCATTGCGCACATTGCAGGAATCAAAGCTGGATATCCCGCTGATCATCGTCACCGGCAGTGTCAGTGAAGAGGTAGCGGTTGCCTGCATGAGGGAAGGAGCCAGTGATTATCTGCTCAAAGATCGACTACAGCGTTTGGGCACAGCGGTAAGGCAGGCATTAGACAATCAGCGCCTGCAAATAGAAAAACTGAAGTACGAAGCGGCCCTGTTACAGGCTGCGCAGGAATGGCGGCAGACCTTCGATGCCATGACCGATATGATCACGGTCCATGATACCAACTTTCGGGTTGTCCGTGCCAACCGGGCAGCAATGGACGAACTGGGGCTTTCTTTCCCGGAAATACTCGGCCAGCCGTGCCATGAAATCTTTCATCATATATCGTGCCACATTGACAACTGTCCCTTCGTGCGCACAAAAACAACGGGTGAAAGTGAGGAATCGATTATCTGGGAACCCTTCATGAACAAGTGGCTGATGGTGAAGAGTAATCCCATGCTGGATGAGAACGGGGAGCTAACGGGGATTGTGCATGTGATGCGCAACATCACCCAAATCGTGCGAACAGAACAGGCCCTGCGAGAAAGTGAGGAACGCTATCGCAATTTACTCGATACCTCCCTGGTGGGTATTTACATTACCCAGGAGGACACGATCAAGTACGGCAATCAGGGGCTGGCCGATATCTTCGGCTATGAAACACCTGATGAACTGCGGGGTATGAACGTAAAGGAGCTGACGCACCCTGACGACTATCCCCTCATCGTCCTGAAAGCACAGGAGCAGACACAAAACGATCAGGCCAGCAGGCAGTATCGTTTTCGGGGCAAACGTGCAGACGGCAGTATCGTCCACATTGAAACCCTGGGCCGGACCATCGATTATGAAGGGAAGCCGGCCACCCAGGGCTTTTGCATCGATGTCACAGCCCAGGTGCAGGCCGAGAGAGACCGGGAAAGTCGTACTCGCCAGCAGGCAGCGATTGCCCAACTGGGACAGGTGGCATTGGCGGGCATCTCCCTGCTGGGCCTGCTGAACATGGCAGTGAAAACAGTCGCCGACACCCTGGAAGTGGAATACAGTAAAGTATTGCACTTATTGCCAGACGAAAATGAGTTTTTACTGGTGGCAGGCGTGGGGTGGAAGGAGTCGCTTGCGGGCAAAACAACCGTATCCGCCGATCCAAAATTTCAGGCGGGTTACACGCTTTTCCATCGCGGACCGATCATGGTTGAGGACTTCGCTACTGAAACCCGTTTCCAATGCTCCACTATCCTCAGCCAGCATCAGGTGACCAGTGGCATCAGCGTCATGATTCACGGCGATGAGCGCCCCTATGGCATCCTGGGGGCACATAGCACCGTGCGTCGGCATTTCACCGAAGACGATATTCACTTCTTGCAAGCCATTGCCAACGTGCTGGCCGAAGCAATCCGACAGCAGCAGGCAAAAGAAGCCCTGCTGAGATCGGAAAAAGCCCTGAGCTTCCGCAACAAAGTGGCCCATGTGCTGCTCACCGCCCCCGAAGACGATGTCTATACGGAGGTACTGAACGTCGTGCGCGAGGCTACGGACAGTCCCTATGGTTTCCTGGGGTATATCGATGAACACGGCGATCTTGTGTTGCCCACCATGACCACCGATATCTGGGAACAATGCCAGATGCCTGATAAGACCTATGTCTTTCCCCCGGATTCATGGAGCGGGCTGTGGGGTCGGGCTCTGATCGAACGCCAGGGCCAGATCGCCAACGAGGATATACACCCGCCCCCAGGTCATGTTCCCCTCCACAGCGCTCTGGTGGCTCCGATTCTTTATCAGGACAAGCTCGTAGGCGCTATCGCCGTGGCGAATCGCTCCGTCCCCTATACCGATGAAGACCTGGCCTTGTTGTCCTCCATTGCCAACTACATTGCCCCGGTTTTATATGCCCAGTTGCAACGCCGCATCGAAGAACAGGAACGGAAACGGCTGGAAGTGCAGTACGAACAGGTGCAGAGATTGGATGCCATCGGCCAACTCACCACCGGCATCGCCCACGACTTCAACAATATGCTCACGCCCATCATCGGTCTGGCAGAGCTGATCCGCATGCACACGCCCAAGACCGATCGCAACTATGAATTGGCCCAAAATATCATCGCCGCCGGCAAACGTGCGGCCGAGCTGGTGCGGCAATTACTGGCCTTTTCGCGTAAACAGATCGTGCGGCCAGAAGTGCTGGATGTGGCAGATATGCTGCAGGAAAGTCAGGCCGTCCTGAACCGGGTAATCTCCGAAGAAATCCGCTTACGTACATCTGTCCCCAAAGGCCATTCCTATCTACTGATCGATCCCACACAACTACAGCAAGTGATTTTGAACCTGGCCGTGAACGCCCGCGACGCCATGCCGGACGGCGGCTTATTAACGATTAACGTGGATAATATCGAACTGGACGCCGAGGCAGCTACCCACCTGAGCGAAGTGCAACCCGGTCCCTTTGTGCGCCTGACGGTGAGCGACACCGGTCTGGGCATGTCGGCACAAGTGCAGGCCCATATTTTTGAACCGTTCTTCACCACCAAACAGCGGGGACAGGGCACCGGTTTGGGTCTGGCCAGCGTGTATGGGATTGTCAAACAAAACAAGGGCGATATTGTCTGCGAAAGCGAAGAAGGACGCGGGACAACCTTCACCATCTACCTGCCGCGCGCCCAAACCCCCGCCCAAGAGGCTGCCCAGGACAGCAAGATCGAGCTGGGCTGGTTGCGAGGGTCCGAGACCATCCTCCTGGTGGAAGATGATCCCAACGTGCGCCTGGTAACCCAGGCAACCTTGCAGCAATTGGGCTATACGGTGCTTGAGGCTGAGGATGGCCCGGAGGCCATGTTGCTGGCCACATCTTATGACAAACCCATCGAACTGATGCTGAGCGACGTAATCATGCCCGGCATCGATGGCGTGGTGTTGGCGCAGGAGATCAAGCGCTACCGGCCCGAGATCAAAGTATTGTTCATGTCTGGCTATCCGAAAGATGTCATCAGCCAGCGCGGCGCCCTGCTTTCGGACGCCATCTTCATTCAGAAACCCTTCACGCCCCAAACGTTGGCCCAGCACCTTCGCAACTCACTGGATCGCAAAGGCTAAGGGGGATGGCCACCCTGGCAGTGCTGCAAAGCAAGCTCAGCCCCCCGCGGCTACGGCCACCTGTTTTAGAGCGGTCTCGCATCCATCAACTGCTGGTGCAGGGACTGGAAAGCCCTTATGTGTTGGTGCAGGCGGGCCAGCGCTGTCTGGAGCTGGCCGAAGGCGCGGGGGATGAGTGGGTAGCGGGGTTGGCGCTGTTGGCTTCAGCCCAGCGCTATCATCACCCCGGCCTACTGTCTCATGATGCGTGCCTACACCGCCTTGGGCCAGCGGCATCTCCTGGCCCGCACCTATCAGCGCTGCGTCGACACCCTCCGCCACGAGCTCGACCTGCCGCCCGATGCCCAAACCAGCCATCTCTATTATCTGCTGGTGCACGGCCTGGCGCCGGAAGAGTAGGATTTACGCCTTCAGCATCAGCAGATATTGCCGACGGAATTTGGCCACTTTGGGGGCGAGGGCAAGCCTCGCCCTTGCTCATCGCTGGATTGCGAATCCGGCACCCTCACAAACACGTCCCGTTTAGCCCCCGACCACCACCCACCCGGCACTCGTCGCATCCGTGATGCGGCGGGTCAACATTTAGCCAAAATCTGGGGATGCCCCTACGCAGGTCTGGCTGCTCAGCGCTTTACGTTCATCAGGGGCAGATACAGCCTGGCTGTGGCAGTGGGGGTGACTGTGGGCGCAGGGGTAGACGTGCTGCTGGGGGTCGGAGTGGCTGTGACCGTGGGCGTGGAGGTGTTTGTCGCCGTTGCGGTCGCGGTGACCGTGGCTGCGGGCGTGACCGTGGGTGTCAGCAGG
>JAADGC010000065.1 GCA_013152585.1 Chloroflexota bacterium | reverse complement strand
CTGAAAAGAGCGGGTCGCCGTCAACAAGGTCGGTCGGCGGAGGCCGACCTCCGGCGCGAAGCGCCTAAAAAGTCCGATTTCAATCGGCGGGACGGCACACGGCTTAGCAAGGCATTTTTTGACACGAATTACCCGAATTATTTGGCAAATTTTTCGTGAAATTCGTATTATGTCACCATGACCGCCTTATCAGCGTTGGCTTTTTGTCGGTTCGAGGCGCGGCTTCGCTAGCGCAACACCCGCACATCGCCCTGGCGCCGGGTGACACGTATCTCATCCAGATATTCGAGCAGGGCCAGCATGTATTTGCGGCTGGTATGGAACAGGTCTCGACCATCGGCCACGGTGATCTGACCTTGTGTCTGGATTACTCGCTTGATGGTTGCCACCATTTCGTCGAAGGTCTGGCGTGCGAACACGACATCGGGGGCCACGCGTACCAGGGTTTGTTGTATGAGCAGGCTGTTGAAAAGTTCCTCGTCCAGGCTTTGCAGGCATTGTTTGACAGAAGGCGGCATGTAGGGTGAACGGGAGAATTGCTGCAGTAATTGATCGACCTGCGCTTGTTGGGCGGCTGTGTAGCGAATGCGAAAATCAGGTAAAGCCACAGTGGCTCCCTCTTCCCGGACGGATTGTTCATCCACCGCGCCCTGAAGCAGGTTGTTGAATAGCCGTGTGGACCATCCATGGGGCGGTTGCAGGCGGCTTTTGAGCTCTTGGCGGGGGATACCGGGGCGCAGGGGGTTTTGATGATGATAGGCGTCGAGTAAGGAGACCAGTTGCCGCTGCCATGCCGACCAGGCTGCGGGTGTCCACAACATGCCATGGGCGGCATCGTCTGTGTTCAGGTGTTTGATGCGACCATCGGCCAGTAATGTCTGCAAGGCCGCCTGGGTCTGTTCGGTGGGCATTTCAGCAGCAGCGATGGCTTGTGCCCCCGTGAGCGGGCCTTGCTGATGGATGATATCCTGCAAAATGTCTGCCGGCGTGCCATGCAGCAATGTTTGGAGCTGGGAAAATAGGTGGGGCCGGCGGCGTTTGTGGCGGCGGCGCACAGCCGGATCTACAATCAGGCCGCCGCCGAGCGTGTTGCTGGGCGAGGGCCGGCGGATGATGAAACGATCTCCGCGCCACAGCGCTACTGGCTGTGCCAGTTCAATTTGCGCCCAGGCTACGGCGCCCGGCGCCAGAGTGTCGTCTTCGAGTAAACGCAAGCGCCCGCTGACCTCGGTGGCGTAGCAATGAAAGGTGATTTCCATATTGTGCCGGAGCTTAATAGGAGCGTCGGGCAACGCCCGCAGGCGCACGTCGAGGCGCTTGGCGGCGCGCAAAGTCGCGGGAAGGGCCAACATCTGGCCCCGGTGCAGATCGTGTTGGCTCAAGCCGCTGAGGTTGACTGCCACGCGGGAGCCGGGTTGGGCGACTTGAATCTGTTTTTTGTGTGTTTGCAGGCCGCGGATACGCGCTTTCAGCCCTCCCGGCTCGATCACGACTTCGTCCCCGAGCTGTAAGCGACCATCCTGCAGGGTGCCGGTGACCACGGTGCCAAAGCCAGACATGGTGAAGACGCGATCGATAGGTAAACGGGGGCGACCCCAGTCGGTGCGGTCGGGTGCCTGAGCTAAAACTTTCTGCAAAGCCCCCAACAGTTGACTCAGCCCCTCCCTCGTCTGGGCCGAAACCGGCACGATTTCGGCGCCGGCCAGACTGGTGGGGGCCAGCACTGTCTGTACTTCTTCCCGCACCAGTTCCAACCATCCAGCTTCGTCGATCAAATCGATTTTCGTCAAAGCCACGACCCCGCGCTGCACCTCAAGCAGATCGAGGATGGCGAGATGTTCGCGGGTTTGCGGCATAACGCCTTCGTCGGCAGCTACCACCAGCAGGGCGGCATCCACACCGCCCATCCCGGCCAGCATATTCTTGATAAAATCAATATGGCCAGGCACATCCACAATGCCCACCGCTTCCCCCGAAGGCAGATCGGTCCAGGCGAAGCCCAGGTCAATGGTCATGCCGCGGGCTTTTTCTTCGCGCAGACGGTCGGGATCGATGCCGGAGAGGGCACGCACCAGCATCGACTTGCCATGGTCGACATGCCCGGCGGTGGCGATGACTTTCATGGCTCAAGAAGACGAGTTGGTTTTTTCGGTCAATGCTTTGACGAGTTTATCGCGACGGGCCGCAATTTCCTGCAATGTTTGTAGCCAGTTTTGCCCGGCGTTCAGTTGTGCTTCGCTTTGGACCTGGAATGTTTGCCACATCATGTTCAAGAGCTCTTGTTGCATGTTGATTTGCTGTTCGATGTGGGGCAGTAAGCTTTTCAGTTGCACATTCCACTTTTCTTGCTGGTTCCACTGGAACTTCCATTCCAGCAACTTTTTCTGCCAGCGTTTTTCATTTTCGGTTGTGAGGTTCTCCATGGCTTTTCGTTGCCGCTCTTCGCCCAGGCGCTGCAATTCGGCCACCTGCTTTTGTTCGGATTGCATTTGTTCGCGGAATTGTTCCAGAGCGGCGATGGCCTGCCGGGTCTGTTCGTAGATGAGGCCGAATTCGCTCATTTGTTGTTGTTGGGCTTTCATGGCCTGTTCGTTGGCCACAAAAACATCCCGCCATTCTTTCATTTGCCGCTGGCGGTCGGCATCGGCCAGTTTTAATGATTCGATGAACTGCGCCTGCCCCCGTTCCATATCTTCTACCCTTGGGGCAACGGCCTTCACATGACTTGCGATACGCTGCTGTTTTTGTTCCAACATCTGCAGCTTACTGGTTATTTCTTCCACGCGCTGAAAAAGATCGATGCTTTCTTGCTGCACCTGGACCAGACGTTTATTATCGTAATCCCGCTGCTCAAGAAGGTAGGACAGATTGCGCGTACGTTGATTCAGAGTCTTGCCCAACTCCGTCACATCTTGCCGCAAGGTCAGCGACATCTCTCCCAGACGTTGATCTTCGGCTTTACGCATGGCCAAAGCTTCGTCGATGTCGCGCAGGTGAGTAAGCTCTTTGCGGATTTCGGCGATTTCGCGGGTATGGCCCTCGCGGTCTGTCATGCGCGACCGTTCAAAGTCACGCCGCGATTTGGCGTTTTCTTCTTTCTGGGCATCGAGCATCAACGCCACTTCATTTTTCAAATTCTGCAGGGCTTGCTCTATCTGGCTGAATTGCCCCAGCTTCATATTGGCGGTGGTTAGCTGGGCTTCGATCTGTTGGATGCGGCGGGCCTGATCCTGCGATTCGTTGATCTGAGCGTCGATGCGCTGTTGGAGTTTGGCAACCTCGGTCCGATCACGTCGGTGCTGTTCGTCCAGCCAGGTTACCATTTGGGCAAGTTGGGTATTATCCATGGGTCCACCTATGATAATGGGAGATGATAGCAGGGCCTGATTATAACACAAAGCTTGGAGGAATAGAGGACAGGAAGCGTGCTAAAACGTGTTTGACGTCCGCCGTGAGCAGCATTATAATCATCATTGTAGGTCATCGTGGACCTGCCAACAGCAGATCATACGATCTCACGTTGACTTTCATTTTCATATTTCGACCACAGGAGGCGGTATCATGGAGAAACCCTGGCTTAAAAGCTACGAGAAAAAGGTGCCAGCATCTTTGACGTACCCTGAGGCTTCAATTTGGGGGCTGTTGAGTCCGTCATTCAATGAATACCCTGACAATAAAGCCCTGACCATGATCTTGCGCTATCTGCCGCTGGGGCTGAAAATCGGGGTTTCGATGAGCTATCGGCAGCTCGAGGACAAGGTAGATCGGCTGGCCACAGCTTTGGCCGGGATGGGCGTGAAAAAGGGGGATCGGGTGGCTATCCAGACGCCGAATTCGCCAGGCGGTGTCATCGGTTTTCTGGCGGCAACCCGCATCGGCGCCATTGTTGTGAATACGAACCCCACTTACACACCGCGGGAGATGCGGCATCAGTTTCGTGATTCGGGCGCCGAGACGATCATTCTCTGGAACGAGCTGTATCCGAGACTGCAGGAAATTCAGGCCGACACTGTTATCAAAAATGTGATTGTTTACAACCTGAATGATTTCGTGGGCCGACCTTTTGCGGGACTGGTGAAAAAAGCCCGGGTTAATGAGGGAAATTGGGTGGATGTGGCGGAGGGGGATGGGGTGTACCAGATGACTTCGTTGCTGGCCGGCAATCCCCCGCATCCGCCTGATGTCGATATCCAGCCGGATGATGTGGCGCTGTTTCAATACACCGGCGGCACCACAGGCGTGCCCAAGGCGGCGATGCTCAGCCACCGCAATCTTGTAGCCAATATCTTACAATGCCATGCCTGGCTCACCGATTTGCAGCCCGGAAAAGAGAAGTTTATGGGGGCGATTCCCTTCTTTCATGTCTTTGGCATGACCGTGGCCATGCTGCTGGGACTCAAGTCGGCCGCTGAGGTTTTCGTGGTACCCAATCCCCGCGACATCGGTTTTGTGATGAAGCAGATTGATCGAGAAGGATGTACGGTGTATCCGGGCGTGCCGGCGATGTACATCGGCATTATCAACCATCCCGATGCCAGCAAGTATAATCTGCGTTCGATCAAGGCCTGTATCTCGGGAGCGGCGGCGCTGCCGGTGGAGGTGCAAAAGCGCTTTGAGGAATTGACCGGCGGACGCTTGCGAGAGGGCTATGGCCTGACCGAGGCGGCCCCGGTGACGCACGCCAACCCCATCTATGGCGAATCGCGGGCCGGTTCTATCGGCCTGCCATTCCCGGATGTCGAGGCGCGCATTGTGTCTCTGGAACCGGATGCAGATGGCAAAATGAAAACGCTGGCTGCGGGTGAAGAGGGCGAGCTGACGATACGCGGGCCGCAGGTGATGGTGGGCTATTGGAATAAGCCGGAGGAAACGAAGCACACCAAGGATGAGGACGGCTGGTTGTATACCGGTGATATCGCCAGAATGGACGAGGATGGCTATTTCTATATCGTCGATCGCAAAAAGGATTTGATCATTGCCTCAGGCTACAACATCGTTCCCCGCGAAGTGGAAGAAGTGCTGTTTGAACATCCCCAGGTGAAAGAAGCGGTGGTGGCCGGTGTGCCAGATGAGAAGCGTGGAGAAACCGTGAAAGCTTACGTGGTGCTGAAGGAAGGCGAAAAGGCCACGGCCGAGGAAATCATCGAATTTTGTAAAAAGAATCTGGCCCCCTACAAGGTGCCCAAGCAGGTTGAATTCCGCTCCGAATTGCCCAAGTCAATGGTGGGCAAATTCCTGCGCCGGGTGCTGGTGGAGGAAGAAAAACAGAAGCTGGCGGCCAGACAAGCGGCATCAGCAGACAAGGGCTAAGTGTTTGTCTGGAATGAACCTCCGGGGGCAGAAGTGCTGTAAGCACCGGAATATCGGTGACCACTTCCCGGAGGTTCCCATCTTTCTTCAGGGGACAGGCTGCAAGGCTTGCTCCAAATCGGCGATCAGGTCTTGCACATTTTCGATGCCTACCGAGAGGCGCACGAGACCGTCGGTGATGCCGGTCTTCAGTCGTTCGGCGGCGGGCACGGCAGCATGGGTCATGCTGGCGGGATGTTCGATCAGGGTGTCGACATTGCCCAAGCTCACGGCCAGGGTGGCCAGGCGTACGTGGTTCATGAGGGCGACGCCGGCATCGTAGCCGCCTTTGAGTTCGAAGGAGATCATGCCGCCGTAACCATTGATCATCTGGCGGCGGGCAATGACATGGTCGGGGTGTGAAGGGAGGCCGGGGTAGTGGACGCGCTCGATCTGGGGCTGGGATTCCAGCCATTGGGCGATGGCCAGGGCATTTTCGGCGTGCCGTTGCATGCGCAGCTCGAAAGTTTTCAGCCCGATGTTTGCCAGCCAGGCGTCGAAGGGGCTGACAGCAGGCCCGAGCACGCGTAGCATCAAGGCGACCCCGTCCTGGGCCGCGGTCATGTAGTCGCGCTCGGTGCTGACGATGGCGCCGCCAATGAGTAGCCCATGCCCTGTCAGGTATTTGGTGGTGGAATGGACGACGATCTCGCAGCCGTAAGAAAGAGGCCGCTGGTGGTAGGGGGTGGCGAAGGTGTTGTCGACCATGACCCAGGCCTGATGCGCATGGGCGATCTCGCTCACGGCTGCGAGGTCAACGAGGGCCATGGCGGGATTGGCGGGTGTTTCGATGTAGGCGAAAACGGCGTGGGGATGGGCGGCGAACGCGGCCTGCCAGCCGGCGGGCGAGAGATCATCTACCCAGACGGTGTTGATGTTTAAGCGCGGGGCGATCTCGCTGAAGAAGCGATAGGCGTTGCCATAGAGATGGCGTTGGCTGATGACGGTCTGGCCGGCATGCACGCGCCCCAAAATCGCCATGCTGATGGCGGCCATGCCGGAGGATGTGACCCGGCCAAAGACGATCTCCTCAGGCGCTCGTTCGGGCTGCTGGCGGATCAGGTCCAGGCCTTCGAGATAGGCGATTTTGGCGGCCAACTGGGTGGTGTTGGGATTGCCGGCGCGGGAATAGATGTACCCGCTCTCTTCGCCGGCAAAGACGCGTCTGGCTGTTGCGACATCGGGAAAGCTGAAGGTGGAGGTTTGATAAATGGGGGTGATGTGGGCGTTGAGGGGGTTGTCGCCTTCGCTATAGTGGGTGACGATGGTACTGAGGCCAGATTGTGAGGAAAGGGTTGTCATGTGACCTCCGGAAAGAAAAGGCAGCAGGGTGAGTTGCCATGAATGACAACTCACCCTGTGAGGTTGGAAAGATGAACGAGAATGAGAAGGCGGCGCCTTTGCCGCGATGGCGTGTTATGCCAGGTGTAGGGCGATTAGTCCCACTCTTCTTCGACGAACTGCTCCTGGCCCGAGAGCATGAAGCCGCCCGCGATCATCAAAAGGAGGAAGGGCAGGACGATCAGCCACACGGCGGTGTTCTGCGTGGCGCCACTAAAACCATATACTTGCTGCCCGGCAGCGCTGACGGCGACGAGGATGCCGATGACGAGGCCGCCCAGAGCACCGACAATCATCAGGATCGAACCCAGGTTGGGCGAAAAGCCCTTGGCGACGTCTTCCTTGTCCATGATGTCAGTCCAAACCAGGCCCCAGCGTTTGACGCGGGGGTAGAGCAGGGTGAGCAAGATGGGGCCCAACACCACGCCAGCCGCAAAGTTGTTGACGGTGATCGTGATCGCCAGGAAGGCATAGGGGACGATGCCGGTCAGGTCGAGATACCAGGCGATGATCACGGCACACGCCGCGGAAGCGACCAAGGTCACCAGCTCGAAAGCGATGAGCTTTTTGAGGGTGTTGGTGGTGGTGGACATGTCATCTTTGGAAACCAGGCCGAAGACAGCGCCCCACATTTTGTAGGGGACAAAGGCCAACGCAAAGTTGCCAAAGAAGCCAAAGATGGAGCCCGGGCCGAAAGTGCCACCAAAGATGTCACCTATGAGATTGCCGATGGCTGAGCCCCAGGCACCGGCTGGGCCAAAGAGCAGGCCGAAGATGGGGGGGAAGACATTGGCGGGACGCACTTCGGTGATGCCGGGGACGATGACGATGCCGCCCTTAAAGGCGATCAGAAAAGCGGCATAGATTGCTGCCGACAATGCCACCAGAATGATCATCCGGGTGTTTTGCCACATACGTACGACTTCTTTCATGAGAACTCCCTCCGGAGAAAAAATGGAATGAAAAAACGATGTGAATGAAAAAGTTGTGGTCATCCTCTTGACCAGGCCTGAATTGGCATTGGCCTGCATAGCGAACCGGTGGTTCGCAACTACCCATATCTGCGATTATGGTATCAATGTCATAGGCGCCTCCTTGGTGTTCATCTTTCGGCAGGGTGTCATTATTTGAAATAAAGTCCTGGAGTCTGGCGGAAAAGACACATGCAGCTTAGCATAGCATTATTAACCACAGGTTTTCGTCGTCATTTCCCGGCAGCGTCGTTAAACCCGACGGCGGGGCGATGCGTGAATAATACGGATTGCTGGCAGGGGCAGTGAAAGTCGCTGGGGGTGGTCAGGACCTTGAGGAAGAGGCTCAGTAAGCGTGCCCGGATGGCTTCCTGCCCTTCGTTGACAATGCGGATGGTGGATTCGATACCGGCCGCCCAGTTGATGGAAAGCGCCACCGCCGCGAAGTGCATCCCCAGCTCGCGCGCCAGGGTGGCTTCCTGCGCCCCCGTCATGCCCACCACATCGCCGCCTAATTGCCGGTACATGCGAATTTCGCCCGGTGTCTCGAAACGAGGGCCGTTGGTGCACACGTAGGTGCCAGTCGGGCGCAGTTCGAGATCGAATTCGGGCGCAAGTTCGCGTAGTCGCTGGCTGAGGGTAGGACAATAGGGCTGGCTCATGATGGTGTGGGCCAGGCCGGTGTCACCGCCTTCGTAAAATGTAAAGGGACGGTCGGAGGTAAAGTCGAGGAAGTCGTCCAGCAGGACCAGGGATTTGGGAGGGATGTCGGGCTGGATGGAGCCGACGGCGTAGGCGGCGAGGATGCTTTGTACGCCCAGCATGTGCAGGGCCTTGATGTGGGCGCGGTAGTTGATGCGATGGGGAGGGATGGTGTGCCGGGGGCCGTGCCGGGGCAGGAAGAAGAGATCGTTGTATGCCCCCTGGCCGATGTTGACGATGGCATCGCCATAAGGGGTCTGAATGGTTTCGGTGTTGAAGGTCAGGCCGGGGATGCGATAGATATCGGTGCCGGCGATGATGGCGGTGGACATGAATGCTGTAACCTTATGCGAATTGATTCGCCAGATCGTAGGGGCTTAGCACGCCTTTGCGGGTGATGACGCCGGCAACGAGATGGGGAGGGGTGATGTCGAAAGCGGGGTAATAGGCGGGGATGTCGTCGAGGGTGGTGGGCAGGCCGCGGCATCTTTTCACTTCGTGCGCATCTCTTTCCTCGATCACAATTGCCGCTCGATTCGGGCTTTCGCTGTCAACGCCCCACATGAAGGCGAAGTAGGGGATGCCATGATAGTGGGCGGTGATCGCATTTTGGAAGGTGCCGATTTTATTGACGACGTGTCCATCCAGGGTGATGAGATCGGCAGCGGTGAAGTATTTTTGGATTTTGCCCTGCGACATGACGTAAGCGGGCATGTTGTCGGTGATGACGGTGACGGGAATGCCCAGTTCGTGGATGCTGGGGGCGGTGAGCCGCGCCCCCTGCAGATAAGGCCGTGTCTCGGGGGTGAAGACATGCAGGCGCTTGCCCTGCTGCTGGGCAAAGGCCAGGCTGAGGATGAAGGCTGTTTCGGCAAAGCACATGGTGAGGATGCCGTCGCCGTCTTGCATGAGGCTGGCGCCGTAACCGGCACGGATGGCGTAATCTTCGTAGCCGCGATCTCGCAAAGTTTCCAACCAATTCAGGATGGCTTGTTCGACCGATTCCTCTTGAGCCAGGGCCTGAAGCGCCACCTGCATTAAATCATCGAGGCGGCGAGCCAGGGCGGTGTTGGTGGGGCGGGTGTTGACGAGGCGGGTGCGGGCGGCAGCGAGAGCTGTTCGCACCTCGTCGGGATGTTTGCCCGCGACCTGACGGGCGGCCATCACCATCCCCAAACTAGCTGCTACCCAGGGCCCGCCCCCTTGTGTGACCATCTCTTCGATGGCCCGCGCCACCTCTTCCACATCCTCACAGCGTACAAATTCCCGGGCAAAAGGATATTTGCGCCGATCACCAATCCAGACAACGCCGTCTTTATAGTGGGCTACGTTTTCGCGGCGCAGTAACCAGGGAAGCAGGTTGTTGATTTCGCTGATATTCGGCATTATCAAGCTCCTACGAATTACCTGAGACTTCGTAAATAAAAAAGGCTCTTTTGGATTGAGCGGAGGTGCCAGTGAGACCCCTGAGATCCGATTGAACCATCAATCTCTCGCCAAGGCGTAAAGAGGCAAAAACAAGAATGCCTGGCGTTTTTTACAAAAGATTTTCGTCCGTTAGGGGGTGAGCGCAAGCTCGTGACGACGGCTTTTAGAAGCGGCTGAGGCCGGGTATATCGCCATAGCCGCGGAGTTTGAGGTAAATGGACACGAGCACGAACAGACCACCGCCGATGAGGATTATACGGTCTAACGTGGTTATGTGTAGTTGCAGATAAAAGGTGCGGTCTTCGCGGGCGCCAAACCCTTTGGATTCCAGGGCCATACCAAACACATTGGTGCTGCGAATGGTGGTGATGAAGACCGGAATCAACAGGGGGACGTATTTGCGCATACGTTCGAGGATGTTGCCGCCATCCAGATCAAGGCCGCGGCTGCGTTGGGCCTGGGCGATGGTCTGTAAGCTGGCGGCGGTGGTGGGCACCAGGCGCAGGGCAGTGGAAATGGCAAAGCCTACGCGGTAGGGGAGTCCCAGGCGGATCATGCCTAATACCAGTTCTTCGTTGCGGGTGGTACTGATGAGGTTGACCCCCGAGGTGATCATGAGCAAGAGGAGCATGGTGCGGGCGACGCCGAACAGCAGGGATTGTTCATCGAATATCCAAAATAGATGCGTTTCGCCGCTGGCAAAGAAGTTCCAAAGGATCAGGCTCCACACGGTGAGGATGGCGAGCAAGGCACGGATGCGCCAGAGATTGCGCCATGAGCGAGCCAGAGCCGTGTGCAGTACGACGAGAGTGGCGATGGGAAGCATCCACAGAGGATTTTCGAAAAGTACCAGCACCATGAAGGCATACACAAAGATGAGTATCTTCGTGCGAGCATCCAGGCGATGAATAACGGTGTTATAGTCGAGATAAAGTTCGGCATCCATGCTCAGGCTCCGGTGTGCAAACAGTGCTTCATTTCTTCGGGGGTCAGGAAGGTTTTGCCCAGACGGTTGGCAAATTGGACGAAGTGGGGCGGCCGCAATGAAGCTTCCAGCAATTTCTGCTCGTGAGAAAACACATCGCGCGTGGTTCCCTGCAAAAAGACTTTGCCTTCTTTGATCACATACATTTTTTGGGCATACTCGGCTACGACCCACATGTGATGGGTGACGAAAATAATGGTGCTGCCGTTCTGGTTGAGTTGCCTCACCATGTCCATCAAGCCGCGTTGTTCGGCGTAATCAAGGCCGGTGGTGGGCTCATCGAGAATGAGCACTTCGGGTTGTGCCGCCAGCACCGAGGCCACCGCCACGCGTTGACGTCCGCTCTTGGTCAGGCTGAAGGGGTCTTCTTTTTCCATGCCGGCCAGCCCCACGGCGGCCAAAGCTTCGGTCACCCGCTTTTTCACTTCCTCTTCCGGCAGTTTACGCAGCCGGGGGCTGAACGCCACCTCGTCGAAAACGGTGTCCGAGAAGATCTGATGGTCGGGGTTTTGAAAGACGTAGCCGATTTTCTGGCCGATTTTGAATACGCCCTGTTCTTTGGTAGGTTGGCCGTGCACTTGCACTTCGCCGGCGGTGGGGAAGAGGAGGGCATTGAAGTGTTTGGCCAGGGTGGTTTTGCCGCTGCCATTTTGTCCCACAATGGCGACCATATCTCCGGCCAGGATGTCCATATCTATGCCCTGCAGGGCTTTGACGCCATTGGGATAGGTGTGTTCGAGGCCATGGCATTGGATGATGGGTTCGGTGAGGGCGTCGATGGCAGCCTGATCCTCGGCGACGAGGGTCTGATACGCAGTTTCGTCGATGCGCCAGCCGGTTTGGGTGAATGCCTGTACGCCTTCATCGGGCGTCAGGGGCAGCTCCTGGTATCCCATCGCTTTGAAGAAGCGGGGAATGCCCAAAGGCATTATCCCCAACGATTCCAGAAGCTCCACCTCTTGCAAGATCGAACGGACATCGCCGATCTTGACCAGTTTACCCTCCCGAATGAGGGCGACCCGGTCGGCTTGCAGCACCTCTTCGGTTTCATGTTCCACCACAATCAGGGTAATGTCGTCGCGCTTGCGCAACTGATTGGTGATCTCGAAAATGCCCAGTTTACTGATGGGGTCGAGATCGGTGGTGGGTTCATCCATCACCAGCACTTGCGGGTGCATGGCCAATACCGAGGCGATGGCTAGTTTTTGCTTTTGTCCACCCGAGAGGGTGGAAGGCGAGCGATGCCGAAACTCTGTCAGCCCCACATAGGCCAGGCTTTCATCGATGCGTCGTTCGATCTCCTCGCGGGCGACAGCAAAGTTTTCGGGCCCGAAAGCCACCTCCAACTCGACATTGGTGGAAAACAATTGCGCTTCGAAATCCTGAAACACAAGCCCCACGACTTCGGCCATTTCTGCCACTTTGTGTTCCCGCGTGTTTCTCCCCAGCACCACCACATCCCCCTTAAAGCGTCCTTTGTGGAAATGGGGGATGAGACCATTCATGCAGACGGCTAAAGTGCTCTTACCCGCTTCACTTGCGCCCATGACAACTAAGAATTCCCCGCGATTCATCGTCAGGGTGATGCTATCAAGAGCTGAATGTTTTTCGCCGCGATAGCGGTACGATAGATCTGTTACCGCAATGGTTGGTTCGGTCATAAAGATTCTCACTTTTTGTCGGGGCAGGGGAAACAATCCTGCTGATTATGCCATGATACTAACCAATTTGAATAATGGCTGCGCCAAGAGTGGATCGCCGTGGATTTCGACATGACGGCGCCCCTCTTCTGGCGTGATGCCTTTTGTGAACAAGCGCCAGGCCAGCCCATCGCTGAATCTGGCGACGGCGGCTGGGGCTTCACCCCGACCGGCATACAAATGCCAGGCGCTCTCCTGTTTGCACAAGGTCCACTGCGCCCCGGCTTCCCCGCTGATCTCGATCAACACCTGGGTTCCCGGCGCTGCTTCCACACTCTGCCAGGCGAAGGGGGCGGCGCGGATAAACGTGTCGAGTACGGGATACAGCCACTGGCGCCCGTTCAGCAGGGGAGCATCGACGGCCTGGCGAATGTGCTGCTGGTGGTGCCATTTTTCGGTGTATTCCCGGGCACTATCGAACCAATTCTGCGAAGTTTGCTCACCGGCCCAGGCCACAGGAAACAGGGCGGGGGCAAAGGGGTCCAGGGTGCGGAAGTGGTCGCTTAGTTGGGGGCCTGCCCAGGCGAGGAGATCAACCAGCAGGGGCGGGCTCAAACGGCGGGCAGCCTCTACCCACACGGCGTTCAGTTGATCGAGGAATGCGATTAGGTCCGTGTTCGTGGCCAGGGGCCGGGCGGGTTGCCGGGGCGGCAGACCATCGCCCTGGAGCGACAGGCGCCGCAGATCGCCATCCAACAGATGGGCGACAAGGTCTTTCACCGTCCATCCCGAGCAGGGGGTCGCCCGCTCCCAGTCGCTCGGGGAGAGGCTGTGCAGGAGGGTCAGGAGTTCCTGGCGTAGGGGCGGAAAGAGTTCGCTAACGAAGATGGGGGTGACAGGGTGCATGTCTTTAGGGGGGTGACCATGGAGTGTCAGGATGATACCATCAATTCTTCATAGACTGCTAATGTTTTGTTGACAACGCTGTCGAGGCGATACGGTTGGGCGGCACGGCGGGCGTTTTGGCTCCAGAGGTGGGCCTTTTCGGGATGGGCGAAGAAGTGCTGCCAGGCGGCGGCCAGGGCCTGGGGATCGTTGGCCGGGATCAGTAAACCGGTGGTTTCAGCTTCGAGCATGTCGGGAACGCCGCCTACGGCTGTGGCGATGACGGGGCAGCCCGCGGCCAGGGCTTCGGCGATGACGATGGGGGCGGTTTCCTGATGGGAGGGCAAGATGACGGCGGCGGCGCCTTCGTATTCGGCCAGGAGGGCGGGGCGAGAGAGGACGCCGAGAAAGTGCACGTGCTGCTGCAGGTGGTGTTGAGCGACGAGTTGACGGCAATGGGCCACGTAGCCAGGATCGGTATCGGTTTCGCCGGCGATGCGAAGTTGGAGCTGCGGATTTTCAGGGGCGATGGCGGCAAGGCCGCGGATGGCGACGTCGATGCCTTTGCGGGGGATGACGCGGGCAGGAAGGAGAAAGCGGCCGGGTTGAGGATGGCGGGGGAGGGCAAAGCAGGCGTCATCGATGGGGTTGGGAATATCGTGCCAACGAATGTGAGGAAAGCGGGAGAAGGCCTGACGTACGTGGGGGCTGATGGCGATGCAACGCCGGGCCCGGCGCAAAACCCAGGCTTCGTAGAGGGCGTCGTACCACCAGACGATTTGCGTTTTCCAGCCGCTGGCGCCGCTACGTTGGGCTTCGCGGTAGGTAATGCCGTGCACGGTGATGACGCTGGGCTGGGGGGCGTCGAGGGCGGCGGCGGCGTAAAAGTTGGTGCCGTGGGCATGGATGAGGTCGGGCTGCGTACTGCGAACGATCTGTAGCAGGGCACGGCGCATATGGCGTTGCCAGCGCAGGCGCCTGCCGGTGGTGAGGGGCAGACGATGGATGGTGAGGGCGCCTTGTCGGTCGACGCCGGGCCGGACGCCAACGTGGGCCGAGGCGATGTGGACTTCGAGCTGAGGGCGGCGAGCCAGGCCCTGGGCCAGATCGTAGACCGCGGCCATGGCGCCCCCGGCTAACGGTTCCCCGGGCAGCGGATAGGGCCCCATGATCAGGATACGCATCAGCTTGTCCCCAGAATTTGGTCGTAGAGTGTCGTTAGTTGTCGGATTTGCTGTTCGATGCTGTAGTGGGTCGCAGCCCGGGCCCGGCCCGCCTGCCCCAGGGCGCCAGCCATGGCGGGTTGGGCCAGCAGTTGCTGCAGGGCCGCGGCAAGGGCAGAGGGATCGGCGGCGGGAACAAGCAGGCCGGTTTCGCCCTCACGGATGATGTCGGGAATGGCGCCGTGGCGGGCGCCGATCACGGGCAGGCCGGCGGCCATGGCCTCGATGATCACGCGGCCAAAGGGTTCCGGTTCGCTGGGAACGAAGCTGGCGATGTCGGAGGCAAGCAGCAGTCGCGGCACGTCGTTCCGCGGGCCACTGAAGTGGACATGATCGCCGATGCCCAGGTTTTGAGCGAGCTGTTGGAGCTGGTTTTGCAGACCGATTTCGTTGATCTCTTCGCCGCCGACAAGGAGGCCGTGGAGCTGTGGCTGTTGGGGCACAACCTGGGCCAGGGCCTGCAAAAAGATGTCGAGGCCTTTGCGGCGCATGAGCCTGCCCACGACGATGACCAGGATGGCGTCGGGGCTGAGCCCGAATTCCCGGCGTACACCCCGCCGATCAACCGCACCCTGATATTCGCTGAGATCAATGGCGTTGGCGATGGTGTAAACGCGTTTGAAACGCGTTTTTTGGCGGCGCTGATTTTCGAGCAGGGGGTGTGAAGTAGCGATGCCGGCAGCGGGCAGGCGGCTGATCCAGGTGTGGAAGCGGTCGATGGGGGTGAAGGAACGCACGAGGACGACGCTGGGGCGATGTTGGCGCCAGGCGGCGAGGATGCCGGGTTCGGCCAGGGGCAGGGCGTCGTTGAGATGCACGAGATCGATGTCTTGGACGGCGATGAGATGGGCGATGAATCGCGCCGTGGGCCACGTGCGCCCCACCAGGCGCCGGGCGATACTCCCCGCCCGCCAGACGGATGCCCACCGGCGATGTTTGCGCATGCGTGCGGCCATGCTACTGGCCTGGATGTGGGCCGTGCCGCTCCCGGCAGGCAGAGCTGCGCCCTGGTGGGCATCATAGCTGAAGATGGGCAGGTCGAGGCCGTACTGTGAGAAATCCTGCGCTACCGTAGGAGAGAGCAACGCCAGCGGCTGGTAGCGCTGGCGTGGAAGATGGGCGAGGATGTGGCGCAGGCTCTGGATCGAGCCGCCGGCGGTGGGGGCGAAGTCGATGAAGAGGATGCGGGGGGGCGTCATGGAGATTTGGGAATTGGAATTGCGAATTTGGGAGTGCGGATCACCGCACCACGTGTCACGTGTACGGCGCCAGTCTGAACCGACCCGGTTTCCCGGGCTCCAAAAGCGTATGGGGCACCGGCATCTTCGTCAGAGTGAAGCACTTTGCTTATGGCTATGTCGCCATATGTGTTACGCTTTTCTCGAAGACTTCGAGGATAAAGGCGAGGATGATGCCCATGAGGATGCTGATGAGGATGCCGACGAGGAGGAGCTGCAGGGTGCGTTTGGGCACGGGGGAGCCAGGGGTGCTGGCGGGATCGATGACCTGCAGGTAACCGATGTTCTTGCCCTGGTTGAGTTTGAGGCGGGCTTCGTTGGCTTTGTCTTCCAGGAAGTTGTAAGTGGTTTGGGAGCGGTTGACTTGGTTGACCAGTTCTTCGTAGCGTTTTTGTAGCCCCAGCAAATACACCAGTTGCTGTTGGCGTTTGTCGAGCAGGCGCCCATATTCAACAATGGCGGTGCGATGCCCGGCCGCCGTCGCCTCGTATTCTTCGGCGCTGCGTTCCTGATCGCGAGCACGGGAGCGCAGTGTTTCGATCTCGGCCTGGGTGTTGGCCAACGCATCGGCGCTGAGGGCCGGGGCGGCGCTGAGGGTAGAGGTGGTGGGGAGGGTGGCGACGAGTGCAGCCGCCTGGGTGCGGTTGGCCTCGGCCAGGCGACGATATTCAGTGGCCAGGCGGTCATTACGCTCGGCCTCGACGATGGCCTGATCCTGATCGTTTTGCATGGCCCGATTGATATCCTGGTAGGCCGTCACTTCGCGATTCAGATCACTCAGTTCGTTCTTGAGCTGGAATTTTTGCAGAGCGTCCTTGGCATTGGCCAACAGATTTCCCTGTTTGGCTATTTCGTTTTCGAGGAAGGTGAGGGAAATTTCGGCGGGTTTACTCTGAATGTTGCGATAGGTGGCCAGCGCATTTTGCACATGGATGGTCAGGGCCTGCTGGGCAAGCTCGGGATCGGTCATGCGCAGGGAGCCGGTAAAGAAGTCGAATTGCTGCTGGGTACCGAGCCGCGCGATCATTTCCTCGGGCGTCATGTTCTGGCCCATATCGGCAATGGTGCGGCGGGCTATGGCCTTGGACATGAAGACTTCCCAAAATTCATCCTGAATGGTTTGCACCTGCTCACTGCTGGTGGTGAAGCGGGTGGGGGTGAAGAGAGAGACTTCGGAGGGATCTACCGGCAGGATCTGCAAGCGCGTGTAGGAGATGTACTCATCCTGACTGGTGCTGCTCAGAGCTAAAATGACGACGATGGTGACCAGGGGCAGGAGTAGCAGGAGCCACCAACGGCGGGCGATGATGCGGATATAGGCGCTGAATTCTTGATCGGGAGCTGTGGTCATGCGTTTTTCGGAGAGGAGGTCTTATTCTTAGAGGCCAAACGGAGGTCGATTGCCTGGGAAATATCTTCGAGACGCTGTTCCCAGGTGTGTTGACGTGCCACGGCCCGTAGTTTTTGGCGATGGGCGGGGGTGGCTTCGGTCAGAGCTCGAGAGAGGGCTGTGTCAAAGGTGGGGGCATCGCTGACGATGTGAACAACGTCGGCAAATTCGCGGGCGGCAGGGATATCGGTGGAGACGATAGGGGCGCCGTTGGCCAGGTATTCGTAGAGTTTGAGCGAGCTGATGTTGCGAGTCCACTCATTGCGCTGGTAGGGAATGGTGCAGATATCACAGGAGCGCATGTATTGGGGCAGTTCGTGATAGGGACGCTGACCAAAGAAGTGGACGTTGGGGAGCTGGTTCAGGGTGTGGAGTTGGGGGAGTTGGTGGGAGACGAGAACTGGGCCGACGAGGGCGAAACTCCACTCGGGATGCCGGCGGGCGCTGTAAATGAGCAGCTCGAGATCCAGTTTTTCGTTGATAGCGCCAATGTATCCGATGATGGGGCTGGGTAATTGGGCCAAATCGGGCGGGCGCTGACCATTGAAACCGGCGTTGGCGAACAGATCATAGTCTACACCATTGGGGGCTAAAACGACATGGGAGTGTACTTTGCTTTTGCTGGCGTGCAGCGCCGGGGAAGTGACTAAGACGAGGTCTACCCGACTGATGACTTCGGCTTCCAGGCGCTGTACCCGCTGCCGGCGCTCGGGTGTGTTGATGTCGGCATAGGCGGAATATTCATCGACCGCGTGATAGATGATGAGTTGCTCGTCAAGCTGGCCGATCATCTCGCCCAAATGGTATTGGAAGACCCAGAGAATGGGGTGCGACATGCCAAGGTGGCGCAGCGTCTGCCGCAATTGGTGTCGCCGCCAGGCAAAAGTGAGAAGGCTGAGGGGTGGGCGGCCGGAGATCGGCGCCATGGGGGGATGACGGTAGACCCACAGGTTGGGCAGGGGAGATTCGAGCTGAGCCGGCCGCAAAACGCCGCATCCTTGAGAGCGGACAGAGGCCAAAGTATCGCGAAAATAACCGGCTGGTTCCACAAACAGCACTTTGTTTTGCCGGGCCAGGCGCGACATAATCTGTTGGCGGTTACGCCACATGCCTTGCCAGCGATTGGCCGAGAAGCAGACGATACTGTGTCCGGAGATCATAATCAGTCAGGGCAGAGAGCGGAGCGGTACATGGCGGCGTGTTGGCCGCCGAGGGTGGTCCAATCAAGGCTAACAGCGTAGGCCAGCGCAGCCTTTGAGGCTTGCGGAAGAGTAAGCTGCCGGGCCTGGCGCAGGGCCTGGGTCAGGCCCGCAGTTGTGGGTTCGTAAAGGATGCCGCGTTCGGGAGAGAGAAGGTCGGGGAAGGGGCCGATGGCCGGGGCGATGAGGGGTTTGGCGAAGGAATAGGCCAGAATAGCCGCACCCGAGGTGGTCGCCCGGCGATAAGGCAAGACGACAATATCGGCGGCATTGAAGGTGCTTTGCAGATCGTCGTCATCGACAAAGGTGGGGATGAGACGGATGTGGGGGTGCTGCTGGGCTTGTTGCTGAATCTGTTTTCCGTAGTCCGAGACTTCAACATTGCCGGCGATGAGCAGTAGACTCCGGGCATCATCGAGCTGCGTGAAGGCTTCGATCAGGAGATCAAGTCCTTTGTAAGGGCGGATCTGACCCAAAAACAGGTAGACAAAGGTGTCGTCAGGCACGTTGAGCTGACGACGTGCCTCTGAGGGCGTGATCGTGTTGGGGTAGGCGCCGATGTAGTTGCCGTGGGGGATGACGAAGACGTTGCGGCTGCGCTGGTACTGCTGAGCCAGGGCTTGCGCTGTGATAGTGTCGTGCACGTGGATGGCGTCGGCATGGGCAAAGAGCCAGTGATTGATGATGTCCTGTAGCTCGGGGAAGCGGCCTTCGTGCTGAGCCAGATTGTGTACGGTGTAGACGATAGCCCGGCCACGGGAACGCGTCCAGCGTAGTTTTCGCAGGAAGCTACGTAAGTTATGCCGGGCCTGCGCGGCGGTGGTCTGACCATAGCTGACCTGAAATTCGGCCCAGTGGATATGGAGAATGTCGAAGTGGGGGGTTGGCAAAAGGGTGCGCCAGGGCAGGGTGCGCAGTTCGCGTACTGTGATGGCAGAGTCGGCCCGCCGCACGCCTGTGGCCAGCAGATGCACGTAGGGATTGCGGCGCACGCGCGAGAGATAGCTGACTCGCAGGGGGGCCGTCAGACTGGCTGACGAACGGCCAACCGGCTGAGAGCGCATCCGCTTCATCTCAGGCTCCCAGGCCGCGGGTGAGCGGCAGGCGTTGCATGACGCCTGTGATCAGACGGCGGAATACGGCATCGCTACGCCAGTTGATCAGCGTGTAAAGGAGGACCATGACCAGACTGGCGCTCAAAACCGGCAGAAGACGATGGGGGGCGGGAAGGATGGGCAGGAGGAGATAGGCCACCCCGGCACTCAGGGCCGAGTAAATGAGGATGGGCAGCAGATGCCGCACGTAATCGGCGTAGCCTCCCCCCAGCAGTTTCTCTCCCAACCAGGCCGCGATGATAAAATCGACCACCGCCACAATGGCGCTGAGTACGCTGACGCCGACAATGCCCGCCCAGCGGATGGCCGGATATAAGAGGACGAGCATGGTAAAAAAGCGCCACAAAGCCAGATAAGTCAGCCATTGCGGTTTGCCGAGGGCGCGATAGATATTGCCCATGTTGGCGGCGATGGAGCGCATGAGGCCGTAGATCACCAGCCATTGCATGGCTGCGATGGCGCCATCCCATTTGCCGAGATAGTACTCATGCACAAAGGTGGGGCCTAGCACCAACGTGCCAAGGGAGAGAGGAATGGTGATCAGCCCTACAGCATGGATGGTCTGAAAATAAACCCGGCGTACATGGTCGCGTTCATTTTGGATTTTGCTGAAGGCCGGGAACATGAGATTGTTAATCAGGCCGGTGACGTGGGTGGCGGGAACGTTGCTGAGACGATAAGCCAGGGTGTAGAAACCAAAGGGGGCCGCGCCCAGGAAGCGGCCAATAAAGGCATCGTCGATGTTGGTGATGCCGAAGATGAGCAGGCGACTGCCCACGATGTGCTTGCCGTAAGCGAACATATCGCGCCAGACCTTACGGTCGAAGCGCCAACGTGGTCGCCATCGCGTGAAGAACCAGACCAGGCTGCTACGTAAAACCGCGTCGGTGAGATAGCCCCCCACCAGCGACCACACCCCAAAGCCGGTCAGGGCCATGGTGATGGCGACGATGCTATTGCCAATACCGCCGATGATCTCGGGGATGGCCTTGTTACGGAAGTCGAGTTCTTTGGCCAGGAGGGTGTAGGGGGTTTGGCTGACGCCGTTGATCAACGTGACCAGGGCCAATACGCGCAACACGGGGGTGACGCCCTGGCTATCGCTAAAAAAGAGTTGCACCCACGGCGCCGTGAGATAGATGACAATATAGAAAACAACACTGCTGACCAGCAGTGTGATGAAGGCGACGTCGGAAGCGGTGCTGTCGTCTGCGTCCTGGCGATAGGTGAGGGCCGAGGCAATCCCCATTTCGCGGAAGTAGTCCAGGGCATTCATGGCCAGCCAGGCAATGCCCACCACGCCAAAATCAGCCGGCTGCAATACTTTCGCCAACACCAGAGTGATGGTGATGAAGGCAAGTATTTTGATGACGACTGTGGATAGGCCCAGCCATACGGCTGAGTTGGCGACTTGGGTACGGAAGGACATGGGGTAATTGCTAGTGGCTCATTGTCAGTTTTGGGGCTGACGCTGGCCGAGGGTACCCTTCACTGCACTCGAGGACAGGCTGGGGCTCTTTGGACGCTTTGCGCCGGGAATCGGCCATCGCCGTCCATCTTCGCCCCATGGAGAGTCGGCGAAGGCCGACTCCTGGCCGCAGGCCTGAAGAGCCTGACTTCAGTCAGCGAGTGCAAAACGAAAGCTAATGGATGGACGTTCACTATGTGCCCTTTTTACGACCGATGACAATGAGATCGCGGGCAAAGAGGGTGGGCCAGCGCCGGGCCAGGCGGATGTACCAGGGGCGTACCCAGGGGTGCCGGAACCAGGCCGGGTAAAAGCCGTTGCGCAACCACAGAGAAGCCGAGCCGTCGACATGTTCGATGTTGATGTGGCGGTCGCCCAGCCATTGCCGGATTTCGTGCAGGGTGAAGAAACGCAGGTGGGTGAAATCGGTGGGGGTGCCGGGCACGATGGGGAAGCGTCCGCGCAGCAGCCACAGGCGATAGCGCCAGTGGGCGATGTTGGGCAGGCACAAAAGGAAGGTGCCGCCGGGCTTGAGCACCCGCGCCAGTTCGTCAAAACTACGGGCGGGATCGAAAAGATGCTCGATGGCGGAATCGGAGACCACGACATCGAAACTGGCGTTGGCATAGGGGATGTCTTGCTCGGCAACATACAGTTGGCGGGCGTTCAGGCCTTTGGCGCTGGCGCGAGACGAGGCTTCGTGGGTGAGATCGGTGATCACGACCTCGGCGCCCCGCTCTTTGACCATGCGCTCGGCCAGCATCCCCGGCCCCCCATCTAACTGGAAGACGCGCTGCCCTGCCTGAATATGTGCCAGCATCAGGTCGAGGCGGCTATGATCGACCTTGTCGTCTTTGGCCGCCCAGTAAGCTTCGTACCAGGCTACTAAGTCCATTGTTTTACTGCAGGGTCAGGGGCAGGTAGAGCCGCTGGGGAGTGGGTGTAGGCGTAGGGGTTGGGGTCGGTGTGGGCAAGGGCTGATGTCCAAAATTGAAAACTTGATGATCGCCGCCGCCGAGGCTGATGATGATATTGTTGAAAGGTTCGGTCGGATAGTAGCCGGGTGGTTCGATTTCTGTCAATTGATAGCTGCCGGCCGGGATGGCCGTGAGCGAGTATGTGCCATTGGCGGCGGTGTTTTGGTCTATCAGCAGTTGATCCTGATGCCAAAGTTGCACCGTGGCGCCTTCCAGACCCGGTTCCCCGGCATCGCGCACGTGATTGCCGTTGACATCGCGGAAGACGATGCCGTCGATGGCGCCAACCGCGGGCGTGGGCGTAGGTGTGACGGTGGCTGTGGGGGATGCTGTGGGTGTGGGGGTGGCAGTAGGCGTGGCAGTAGGTGTGGGGGGTGGTGTCGGCGTGGGCGGGATTGGTTCCAGGATGAGTTCGAGTTGGGGACGGGTGTCTGGGTTCCAATGCTCGGAACTGTTGAGGGTGCGGGCGCCGCTGTAGCTGGCGCTGTCGACAATCAGGGCAATGCCGTGGTTATCCTGGGGATGGGCGTACCAGCTCTGGGCGAGACTCACGAGTGAAGCGCTGCGGTAGGCGGCGCCGTCGGCGTTTTGCAGATACAAGCTGGCCACGGGTGTGGCATCCCAATCTTGTCCGGCCGCACCGCCCGGGGTTGCCCAGGGTTGGTTGTAAGTGACGGTAGCGGCGTCCCAGTCATGCAACATGGGGTAGATGTTGACGGTCATATCGGGGCCGCTGCCGTTGTCGTAGAGTTTGAGCGTGGCTGCGGTGATGTTCACGTCGGGCGGCAGCTCAGAAAGATCGAAAATGAGCAGGGACTTGGCCACATCACCGGGGCGCAGGTTGAGGCTGATGGCGCTGCCGTAGGCCTGGTCAGGCGACCATTGGTTGAGCCAGGTGTCGGCGACGCCCTGATAGCCGTCGATGCCGTTACGCAGGGTTTTGAACACAGGCAGGTCGCCGCGATAGACCTCGAAGGTGGTCTGGCCTTTGGGTACATGAATGAGCAACTGCCCGTTGATCGGGGCAATGCCGGTGGCGGTGGTGGCTTGCTGATAGGTTTGGGAATAGACGTAGGTGGTGGTGGGGTTCAGGCCCATCCGGCTCAGATCAAAGCGCAGATCGACCGGTTGAATGTCATTTACCTCCGCCCCGATGTGCTCGGCCCCGGTATCCACATCGACATTGACGGCGGTGAAGTGTTTGTCGCTGTATTTGGTGATGTCGAGCCAGTAAAAGGCTTTGGATTCATCGGTACGGATGCGCAGTTTGCTGGGATTATCGAGCCGCGTGTACTGCTCCATGAACTGCGCTGCCCATTCGCCGCCGTAGGGCATGGTCTCGTCGGGATGGTCGCCATGATACCACTGTAATTCCACATGGCGAGGTTGGGCGGCAAGGATGCTGTTGTAGAAATCAATGGCGTGGTGAGGCGGTACCACCGTGTCGACATCGCCATGGATGATGGCGATGGGTAGATTGGCGAGATTGCCTCCCATTTCTACGGGGCTGCGGCGTTGATACTCGAAGCTGGCGGTGATGGGGGTGCCGCCGGTTTCGGTCATGATGCGCGACTGCCGGTATTCGCTGGATTCCCAGTACCAGGCAGAGAGATCGCTGATCGCCTTGTGGGTGACCGCGGCCGCAAAGATATCGGGGTACTTTTCTGCCAATACACCCGCCATCATGCCGCCCATGCTGAAACCGCCCACGTAGATGCGGTCAGCGTCGATATCGTAGTGGGCTTCCATGTAGGCGATGAGTTTGACGGCGTCGTGCTGGGCGCGCACCGCGGCCAGAGGCTCGCCTCCCGGCCCCAGATAGTTGTAGCCGCGCTGTTTGGGCGAAGCCACGTACCAGCCGCGCTGCACCGCCGCCGTGAGATAGTCGGTGGTGTAGGGATCGAGGGGCTGGCCTTTCCAACCATGAAAGAGGATGAGCAGTGGTCGGGGGGTATCGTGTTGGGCGGGTTCGAGAAGGACGGCCGGCACCAGTTGTTCGTTTTCGCCCGGAAAAGTGATGTCGATGAATTGCCCGCTTTGCAGGTCTGTTCCCCGCACCCGTATGGCGACGTAATCGATCCCCCAGGGATCAGTGGTGCCCTCGCTGGTCAGGCGCACGGTGTTGTTGCCGGGCTGGAGCCATTCTGGCGCCAAGCTGTACTGGCGAATGGCGCCCGGGTCTTTGTTTTCGCAGGTGTGATCGGTATCGGAAGGTGGGGCGTAACCGGTATCATGCCCGTTGACAAAGATAGGATGCACGCTGCCGGCGCGCACGTTGGTCGAACGCAAAAGCAGGGTGGCTTCGGTGATGGTGCCCGTGAAGGGGATGGGTAGGGTGAGGGTGAGCGTGCGGAACTGGTTGAACTCGGCCGGATCGGGATTGGGGTTGAGCTGGTAGCAGTTTTGCTCGGGATAGGAGAGCACTTCGACCACAGGATCGGCCGACGAAGAGGCAAAGGCGTTGGGGATCAGCAGGCTGCTGAGGATCAGCAACAGCGCCAGGGTGAAGGCAGTTGCCAGGGCCAGTCCCTGGATTTGGCGGCGTGAATGTGTAAGTGTGGGGAGCATAAAGGTGGCGCAAAAAATGTAAGATGTCTGACGAACCATTATACCCGGGGACAAGGGTGGTTACCAAAGCGCTACGAACACGAAAAAGGGCCAACCAGACAGTTGACCCTTCTGGCGCCACCGGTGGATTCAGGGTACGGAGCGTAAGAGGAGGGGGGTGTAGAGGAGGGTGATGTCTTCGTAATCGCCGAAGCGGATATGCAGCGTGCTGTCGGCGGCAATCGAGACATAATATTGATTGGTGGTGCTGGAGGCAAAACCCCAGGGGTCGATCTCGGTGACCCTGTAGCTGGCAGGGGCGGGGATGTCGGCAAAGAGGGCCATGCCCTGGCTGGCGGTTGTCTGCCGGGCAATTTCCTGCTGGCCACCGAGGTCGGTGATCACGACGATCACATTCGCCAGCGGGGGTTCGCCGTCATCGACGATCAGATTGCGGTTGAGATCGTTCCAGACCAGAGCTTTGATGCTGCCGGTGGGATGCGGGGTGGATGTGAGGGTAGGGGTTGCCGTGGGTGTGGGGGTGGGAGGCGCTACCAAGCCAAAGTTGACGATGAGAATGCCTACCCCGGGCGCCAACCAGCGATTGGGGGGCGGAGTGGTCAGTTCCCAGCCGGCAGGCACGAGCAGAACCAGTTCGTAAGTGGTGGAGGCCTGCATGCCAAAGAAGCGGAAAGTGCCGTCGGCGTCGGTAGTCGTTGTGGTGAGAACTTGGCCGTTGATGTCTTTGAGCTGCAGGGTGATGTCGGGGATGCCAGGCTCACCCACGTCGATGTCCTCAAATCCCCCGCGGTCGAGATCCGTCCACACCAGCCCCTGAATGATGCCGCCTGCGGGCGTGGCTGTGGGGGTAACAGTGGGGGTTTGGGTCGGCGTAGGTGTCGATGTGGCTGTAGGCGTATCGGTAGGAGTGGGGGTGACGGTGGGGGTCAACGTGGGGGTGGGCGTGTCGACGGCCACGCGCTCGGTGGGGAAGTCGTTGTTGGTGCTTTCCTGACCAGCGATGACGGTGAGCCATCGTTCCGACAGGAGCAATGTCCAACCACTGGGTGGGGTCACACGCAAGCGATAAGTGCCGGGCGAGACTCCTGTCATGCGGAAGAATCCATCGTTGTCACTGACGGCCTGCATCACGGATGTGTTATCGGGCAGGAAGAGCCCCACCAGCGAGCCTGGCACCGGGTTTTCGCCTGCATCCCGCACGAGATCGCGATCGAGATCTTCGAAAATATGCCCGGAAACGCTGCCGGTGCTAACGGCAGGCGTGGGTGTTAGTGTGGGCGTGGCTGTGGCTGCGGGAGGCGTGGAGGTGGGAGT
>JAADGC010000237.1 GCA_013152585.1 Chloroflexota bacterium | reverse complement strand
GTTTTGGTGCCCTGCGGTTCACCGCCGGGCGGTCGGCGGCGTCCCGCCTCCCCACCGGCAACGCCCCCCGCCTCACCGCTGCTCACGAAAGCGTTAGCCGCATCCGTGATGCGGCGGGTTAAGCGGCAAAACCGGCGCTTTATTGACGCCGCCGTGACCTGGCACTGCAAATAAATTTGCAGGCTCACAAGGCCAAGTCCCCGTTCAGGCGGCGAATTCGACCCGGGAACCGAGGGAAGGTGGGGAGGGGAGCAATGTCAGTTACGGCGTGTCAGATGTCAGCTCAACGGGAGCGAAAAGGAATGTTCGCGCCGAAAAGATATGATATAGTATGATATCCGCCGCTCACTCGAAGGATGAGCCCATGAACGCTCCGTATATTTCTATCTCCGTCATTACTTTGGCCGTCCTTGGTCTGCTGGTGTTGGTCGTAGCAATCCGCAGAAACCGGGGAGAACAACACGAGCCCAATTATCGCGTGTTTTTCACCCTGGGCATCATCTGGTTGCCGATTGGCATCGCTACCGACAACCCCGGCCTGTGGGGCATGGGGGCTGTGTTTCTAATCATCGGGCTGGCCAACCGTAATAAATGGAAGAAAGAGCGTGGCTGGTCGGATTTAACAGACAATGAGCGACGGTTCAAGGTCGCACTGATTGGTGGCTTGCTGGCCCTGGCCCTTTTGTCGTTGGTTGCCTATTACCTGCTCAGTTCGGGAACATTCGGTGGCTGACCGTCGCCCCGGCAGGGACGATGCGGGCAATGATGAACCTGTTTAAAATCTTGTCGCACACCCCTTGACAGGGTGCCTCTTTGGTTGTAGAATGTGACCAGGTAGTCATGTGACTCCCCGGTCACCCACCTTTTGCGATCATGCCGAAAGAAACCTTTTTCAATTTGCCCCAGGAAAAACGCACCGCGATTCGCCAGGAGGCCATCGCCGAATTCGCAGCGCATCCCTTCAATCAGGCCAGCATCAACCGCATCGTGGCCCGGTCGGGTATTGCCAAAGGCAGTTTTTACCAGTACTTTGCCGACAAGAAAGACCTGTTTCTCTACCTGATGCAATTAGCCGGAGAGAAAAAACTCGAATATATGGCACCGGTCATGCAGCAGACCGATCAACACGACTTTTTTAGCCTGCTGCGTGAGCTGTATGTGGCTGGCATTCGCTTTGCCCGAAAGCATCCGGAATTTGCCGAAATCAGCAAAAGATTCATGGAAAGCAAGGGCACGCCGCTTTACGAAGAAGTCATCGCCAACAACATGCCCACGGCCTATGAATTTTTCGAAACGCTGCTACAACAAGCCATCGACCGCGGCGATGTGCGGGCCGATATCGATGTCAGGATGTTTGCCTATTTGATCGCTTCCCTGAATACGCTGGTGCTGGAATACTACAGCGAGCGCGTGGCCCAGGACTACGACGAAAAAATGCTGACAACGGTCGATAAATTTATCGATTTTCTGCGCAATGGCATTGGTGCGCCTCAAGCGGCCATGCCACCAAGTCAGGACCGTGAGTCATTCACCGCCGCATAGGTGATACGATCCAATCAACGCTGGTTCAATCGCACCTCAGGGGGTCTCACGGTGACCTGCGGAAGGTCTGAATTACGATCCCCACGAAATCCAAAAGAGCCTCAACTCTTAGCGCAAAAGAAGCTCAACCCAAAGGAGTGTCGCCATGAGCGTCATTGAAGTCAACAAGCTCACAAAATATTATGGAAAAGCCCGCGGAATCATCGATGTCTCGTTCAAGGTAGAAGAAGGCGAGATATTTGGTTTCATCGGCCCCAACGGTGCCGGCAAATCAACCACGATCCGCCTGCTCTTATCCCTGATTTATCCCACCAGCGGCAGCGCCACCCTCTTTGGCAGGGATGCCATCAAATATGGGCCGGAGTTGCGGCAGGACATCGGCTATCTGCCCTCGGAAGTCTTTTACTACGAACGCATGAAGGTAATCGACCTTCTCAAGTACTCGGCCAGCTTCTACAAAAAAGATTGCACCCGGCGCATGCACGAACTGGCCGAGCTGATGGAACTGGACATGAACCGCCGCATCGAAGATCTCTCGTATGGCAACAAGAAGAAAGTGGGCATTGTGCAGGGCCTCTTGCATCGACCCAAGCTGCTGTTCCTGGATGAACCCACCAGCGGCCTCGATCCCCTGATGCAGCGCAAATTCTTCCATCTCATCCGCGAAGAAAACGCCCGCGGGGTGACGGTTTTCTTCTCATCGCACATCTTGGGCGAGGTGCAACGCCTGTGTGACCGCGTAGGCATCATCAAAGAGGGCCGGATTATCGAGATTTCTGATATTCGCAGCCTGCAGCAGAACAATTACAAAAAGATTCATATTGCTGCCAAGAGCCTCGATGTCTCTTCTTTCGACATCGCGGGTGTGAACAAGCTGGAGCGCACGAACGGCGGCGTCCGCTTCTTCTACAAGGGCAACATCAATACGATCATGAGGAAAATCAGCGAAATCGATCTCTCCGATGTGACGATTGAGGAGCCGACCCTGGAAGAAATCTTCATGCACTATTACGAATAGGTGAGCATCATGAGCACGAATATTTACCTGCACGAATTTCGCACACGGTTGCAATCCGTGATCATATGGTCGTTGGCTGTCATGGCGATCATCTTCGTCTATTTTTCCTTGTTCCCCTCTTTTGCCGACCAGGCAGCTCTTTTGAATAAAATGATAGCGAATTTTCCGCCAGACTTTTTAGCTGCCTTCGGCATGAACGGCGTGGATATGTCAACGGTGATGGGCTTTTTTAGCTTTGTCTTTCTCTTCGTCCAGATTTGTCTGGCCATCCAGGCGGCGAATTATGGGTTTGGGTTAGTATCCATTGAAGAAAGCGAACTAACAGTTGATTTTCTGCTGTCCAAACCAGTAACCCGCGCCCATATCCTGACCAGCAAGTTGCTGGCCGCCTTTACCAGCCTCACGATCACGAACATTGTGGTGTGGATCAGCAGCTTCGTTGTCATCAGTCTTTTCCGAAGTGGTCGGGAATACGAGGTGAGGACGCTGGTCTTGCTGTTGGCCAGCATCGTGATCTTCCAACTGTTCTTTCTCACGGTAGGCGTGGTGGTTTCGTTGCTGGTCAAGCGCGTGCGCAACGTGACGCCCTATGCGATGGCGCTGGCCTTTGGCAGCTACGTGCTGAGTGCTTTTAGCGCTATGCTGGGCGACACCCTGCTGGAAAAAATCACGCCCTTCAAACATTTCGACCCCAACTACATTATCCGAAATGGCGCCTACGATAGGCCACTGGTCGCCATAAGCATCGTTATCATCGTGGTTTCTCTGCTGGGTAGCTACTGGTTGTATACCCGCCGGGATATTCCGGCGGTGGCTTAAGGAAGTAATAGCATGAATATATTTCTGCGAGAACTGAAGGCGAACTTCAAATCACTGCTCATCTGGGGCGGCATCGTCATCCTGTTTGTGGTTATCAGCTTTGCCAAGTTTTCTGCCTACGCGGACAACCCTGAAATGTTAGCCATATTGGATACTATGCCCTCGGCTATGTTGGATGCATTTAACCTCCAGGCATTCAACCTAACCACGTTAAGCGGCTTTTACGGCGTCATGTTCACCTACTTTGCGCTCATTCTATCCATTGCCGCGGCCATGTGGGGCAGCGACATCATCTCCAAGGAAGAGCGCGACAAGACGGTCGAATTTTCGCTCACCCTGCCGGTGACGCGCAGCAAACTGGTCACGGGCAAAACCTTGGCCGCACTGGCCAACTGCATCGGCTTGCTGCTGATTACCTGGGGCGCGACGGTTGCCAACGCACAGTCCTACCAGCCAGACAGCCAATTTTACCACTTTCTGGCCTTGGGTATGTTGGCTTTGTTCATCATGCAGTTGATGTTCCTGGCTATCGGCATTTTCCTGGGCTGCGCCATGAAACAGTACAAACGCGCCGGATCGGTGGCTGTCTCCCTGCTGTTGGTCACCTATTTCATGTCCATCATCTCCGGCATGCATGAAAAGCTGGATTTCCTCAAATACTTTTCGCCCTTTAAGTACTTCGATGCCGGAGAGCTGCTTCATAAAGGGCAGATGGATACGACCTATCTGCTGCTATCGGCCGTGATCATCGTCGTGGCCATGGTCGGCGCTTACTACACCTACGCCCGCCGCGATTTGTACATCTGATGGCTCATAGATTGGCCAGCACCGTCGCCGGCACCGGCGTACGCCCATGGCCCGGATACAGCCAGCGCAGCCCCGGCAGGGCCCGCAAGCGCTGCACGCTGAGGGGGAGCTGCGCCCAATTGTGCGCATAATAGCGCTGCACATGCGCCCGCCCCTGGCCGGAAATGAGATCGCC
>JAADGC010000216.1 GCA_013152585.1 Chloroflexota bacterium | reverse complement strand
ATCATATTCAGAGAAGTAAGTTTTTTTTAGTTACAATTTATGCACCGTTAAGCGGACACTCATTTACAGTCGTCCCGCCGATTGAAATCGGCCTTTATAGGCGCTTCGCGCCAGAGGTCGGCCTGCGCCGACCGATCGCGTTGACAGCGAGGCGCCGTTTCGCTGCCTGTCATTCTGAACGAGTTTTTCAGCCAACACACATCAAAGAGACACGCACTTTGACGCCGAAACGGGCATCACGGAGCCGATCTTAGCGAAGAATCTCGCCCTTCGTGGGCGGCGAGACCCTTCACTGGCCTTTCGTGTTCATGTGCGTTGTCTGCTGGACCCGTTCAGGGTGACACAATATCCAGAGGCGCTGACGTCAATAAGATCACGTTTCGTGATGCCGGCAAGCCGGGTTCACCCGGCGCTGTTTTGTAGCCCTGCGATTTATCGCCGGGCGGTCGGCGGCAACGAAACCGGTGCTTTATTGACGCCCTCGTGACCTGGCACTGCAAATGAATTTGCAGGCTCACAGGGGCCAAGTCCCCGCAGGGACTCTATCCCGGCCGCGCCCAACTTATGCCTTGATTCTGGGAGAATTACGGAAAATTCCGCATTTCCCATCTCGCACGTTCCTGCTATACTATGCCCCGAGTTCTATCCCCACCCCATACGGCCAATGACGCCTGTCTTCGCGGCAAACAGCTTTGCGGCTTGGCGAGATACCTTCCTCACAGTCATGCCACCTATGAATGATCCTCAAACCATCCAACGCATTCTCGACACCTGCCACACCATTGCTGTGCCCGGTTTTTCTTCCAAGTCCTACCGTGCCGGTTATACCGTGCCCGCTTATCTTCAACAGCACGGCTATCGCATCATCCCCGTCAACCCCAACCTGACGCAGGCCCTGGGCGAACGCGCCTATCCCGACCTACTGGCTGTGCCCGAGCCCGTGGACCTGGTGCTGATCTTCCGGCGGCCGGAATATGTGCCCGAGCTCGTGCGCCAGGCCGTGCAGATCGGCGCCCACGCCGTGTGGATGCAGCAAGGCATCCGCCATGCCGCCGCCGCCGACATTGCCCGCAGCCACGGCCTGGATGTGGTGATGGATGCCTGTATGATGGTCGAGCATCGTGTGCGCTGAATGATGGCGACGCCCGCGCATCTGCATGTGCATTCGCACTACACGCTGCTGGGGGGGACGGCCAGTGTACAGGCGCTGGCGCAGCGGGCAGCCAGCGAGGGCATGACGCATCTGGCGCTGACGGATACGATGGCGCTGTACGGGCAGGTGGCCTTTGCCCGGGCTTGTACGGCAGGCGGGGTGCAGCCCATCGTGGGGATGATGATCCGCCTGCAACACCCCACCACGTTGCAGCTAACAGCCCAGACAGTCCCCTGGGGCGAGATGGTGCTGCTGGCCCAAAATCCGCAGGGCTATCGCTCGCTGACCCGGCTGAGCAGCTATGTGCAGGGCAGTGCCGAACGAGAACAGCGCTTGCAAGCGGGTCTGCCGTGGTCAGTGCTGGCCGAAACCAGCGCCGGCCTGATCGCCATCGACGGGGGACGCCGGGGCTGGGCGGCACGTCTGCTGCGGGCAGGCGCCGACAAAGCTGCTGCCCGTTATGTGGGCATGCTGGCGGGCTTGTTTGATGATCGTGTTTATCTGGGCCTGGAGTTGCAGCCCTCGATGCCGGCAGGGTTGCCGGCGGGGTTGGTGAAGCAGAGCGAACGCTTTGGTGTGCCTTTGCTGGCTGTGCAACCGGTTTATATGATGGAAGCGCAGCAACGCCAACAGTTGCGCCTGTTGGCAGCCATCCGCGAGAATGCGCCCCTGAGTCAACTGCACCCTGCCTGTTTGCCAGATGAGGGCGATGCCGGGGTAGAGCACCACTGGTTGGGGCCAGAGGCCATGGCCGAGCGTTACCGGGATTTCCCGCAGGCACTGGCGCAGATCGCAGAGGTGACGGCCCGCTGTGGCCCGTCTCTGCCCGACGGTCACCCGGTGTGGCCAGCCATAGACCTACCAGCCGGTCAAAGCCCGGAGACCGAACTGGCGGGCCAGGCAAAAGCCGGCATGGCCCGCCGCTACGGCCCCCAACCCGCCGAGGCTATCATCCACCGCCTGCAAAAGGAACTGGACGTGATCGGCCAGCATGGTTATGCGCCACTGTTTCTGCTCGTGGCCGACATCGTGCGTTTTGCTCACCAGCAAGATATTCCCGTAAGCACGCGTGGGAGCGTGGCCAATTCGTTGGTGGCGTATTGCGTGGGCATCACGTCGGTGGACCCGGTGCAACATCAGTTGTTGTTCGAGCGTTTTCTCAGCCCCGCCCGCCTGGATGCCCCGGACATCGATCTGGATTTTTGCAGCCGCCGCCGGGATGAAGTGCTGGCATATTTGCGGCAGCACTATGGCGCCGATCGCATGGCGCTGGTGAGCGCACTGAACACGTTTCGGCCCAAGTCGGCGGTGCGCGAGGTGGGCAAGGCCTACGGCCTGAATGAAGAGGCGATCCGGACACTGGCCCGCCGTTTTCGGCAGCGTCGGCATCCTGATCCCCGGCAGCGGCACACGCAGACGCTGGCGGAGATGCTGGCCGACCTCGATGATCCGCTGTTGCGAGAAGTGTTGACGGCTGCGCATGGCCTGCTGCGGCAACCGCACCACCTGAGTGTGCACGCCGGCGGTGTGGTGATCGCGCCCGGCCCCCTCACCGATTGGCTGCCGCTGCAATGGACGCCCAAAGGGTTTGCGGTCACCCAATACGATCACCGGGATATCGAGGCCATTGGCCTGCCCAAGATCGACCTGCTGGGGGTGCGGGCGCTGACGGTGTTGGCCGACACGGCCCAACTCGTGCGCCAGCACCACGATGCCGAATTCCGACTCAGCCACATCCCGGCAGAGGATGCGGCCACGGCCACCACGCTGCAGCAAGGCGAGACGATCGGTGTGTTTCAGTGCGAGTCGGTGGGGGCAAGACGCACGCTGCGACAACTACGGGCCGCATCTGTGGCGGAGCTGGCGATTGCCAACGCCTTTTTCAAGCCGGGACCGGCCACAGGCGGCATGGCGCAATCGTTTGTGCGCCGGTGTCGCGGCGAAGAGCCGGTGCGCTATTTGCATCCAGCGTTGCAGCCGATCCTGGAAAACACGAAAGGGGTGCTGATTTTTCAGGAGCAGATCTTGCGCGTGGCCACGGAGATCGCCGGCCTGAGCTGGCAGCAGGCCGACCATATCCGTCGCGGCATGAGCAAGTTCAAACCGGAGGAGATGGCAACGATTGCGGAGCAGTTCGTGGCGGGGTGCCAGCGCCAGCCGCCGCAAGGCCCCGGCCTGAACCAAGCCCAGGCGCAGCGCCTGTGGGCACAGGTACTGGCATTTGCCGGCTATGGCTTTAATCAGGGCCACGCCACGGCTTATGCCGCTGTCAGTTATCGCTCTGCCTATCTGAAAACGCACTATGCCGCCGCCTTCTTCTGTGCCCGATTGACCGGTCATGGCGGTTTCCACCATCCCGCCATCTATATGGCCGAGGCCCGGCGACTGGGCATTGCCGTGCGCGGGCCGCACATCAATCACAGCCACCGGCGTTTTAGTCTGGACTGGGAGAGGCAGGGGGAGGGGACGCCCCGACCGGTGCTGTGGATGGGCCTGGGGCAGGTGCGGGAGCTACGCCGGCAGTCGATCCAGGCCATCCTGCAGGAACGAGAACAGGCGGCATTTGGTGGTGTGCGTGATCTGCTGCAACGCCTGCCGTTGCAGCGTCAGGAGATCACGCATCTGATCCAGTGCGGCGCCCTCGATGGTCTGGGCCCCCATCGGGCGGCGATGCTGGCCCAGGTCGAGGCATGGGCCATAGCGGGCGATGCCCGGCAGTTGGCCTTTGATTTTGTGGTGGCTGTGCCGCCATCGGTGGGACTACACCAACGCTTGCAATGGGAGCTGGCGCTTTTGGGATACCCCGTCAGCGCCCATCCTCTGGCGCTGGTGGCCGATGAAATCGGCGATTGTCTCCCCCTGGCAGCGGTGATGACCCGCCCCGGCTCCCGCGTGGTCACCGCCGGTGTGCGTCTGCCCGGTTGGACGGGCGGCAAGGGGTCTTATGTGGGAGATGGTCGCCATTTTGTGGTGGCGGTGGACGACGCAACGAAAGCGCCGCCCCCGTGGCAACCTCTGCGCCTGCAGGGCCGCTGGCAGGTGGATGCGTGGGGCATGGGCCGTCTGCTGGTGAGTAAACACACGGCGTTAGGCCAGCCGTTCGAGTAATGCCTGCAGTGCGGGGGGCAGTGGGCTTTCGAGGGTCAGGAGGGCATGATCCGAAGGACGCCGGAAGCGCAGCCGATGTGCGTGTAAAAAATGTCGTCCC
>JAADGC010000183.1 GCA_013152585.1 Chloroflexota bacterium | reverse complement strand
GTTGGATGACTTCGGCTATTACCAATAGGCAAGCGTTATGATAAACTGGGAGCGCCTGAGGGAATCCTCGGGCGCTCCCCACGCCAGCTAGTACACGCAGGCGTAAATAGCGCTACGGTTGCCAGCGTCAGCCGCATCCGTGATGCGGCGGGCGCTCGACCACACGCCTATTATTTTGGCCGTTGTGTACCAGTGTGTCTGGAGTCTGCTTATGACCACATCTGATACCGTTTCCCCAGCAATGAAGGTTCCCCTGCCGGAAAAAAAGAAGCCCAGCAACTTCCATCGCAGCCAGGCCTGGTTCCCTGTGCTCCTCATTGCCCCCAGCCTCATCATCATCGCCCTTGTGATCCTTTATCCCATGGGCTACTCGGTGTTCGTCAGCTTCACCCCCTTCCATCTGCTGCGTCCCGAAAAAACCTTCGTGTTCTCGACTGACACGATGTTCCGAAACTACGTCAAACTATTTCACGACAGGGTTTTTTGGCGCTCTCTGGGCAACACGATCATATTCCTGGCCGTGACCGTGAATCTGAGCTTCTTGCTGGCTCTGGCGCTTTCGCAATTGCTGGCCCGTGTCAGCCGCGGTCAAGGCATCCTGCGCACCCTGCTGATGGTGCCGATGATGTTTGCACCTGTATTGGTGGGCTTTCAGTTCGCCTGGTTCTTCAACGCCACGGTAGGACTCGTCAACAACGCTCTCATTGCCCTAAACCTTCTACATGAGTCGAAAGCCTGGCTGGTCGATCAGCCCACCGGCATGATGGCAATCATGCTCGCCTCCCTGTGGATGAACATCCCCATGATGACCATCATCTTGTTGGCAGGCACCCTTTCTTTGCCCAGAGACGTTTATGAGGCGGCTGATGTGGATGGGGCGCACGCCTGGCAGAAATTCCATCACATCACCTTCCCGCTGTTGCGGCCCTTCATCCTCATTGCCCTCACCGTGCTGTCCCTCGATGTTGGCCGCGCTTACGATGTCGTGCGCATCATGACCGGCGGTGGCCCCGCCCATCGCACCGAAGTGATCTGGACTTATGCCGGGCGATTAGCTATCCGCAACTCACAATTCGGTCTGGCCAGCGCCATGTCGATGGTGAGCGTCGTTTTGGGTGTGCTGTTCACCCTCTATCTCTTCCAACAACTCCGTAAATCCAGGGTGGTGTACTAATGGTTAAGTTCAAGCGACGAAGCATAGAACAAAGCGCTTACAATATTGCGGCCTTCATGATCCTCTTCATCTTTGCATTGCCGGCCATTTGGATTATCTTTACCGCCTTTCGTCCGGCCAACGAGGTCAACATCACTCCCCCCATTTGGCTTCCCCACAAGATCACCCTCGACGCCTTCGCCTCGCTATTCGGGCTGAATCCGGAATATGCCTCCGGCGTACCGGTCTACGACTACCTACGGAATTCAACCATCGTGGCCTTGACCAGCACCCTCTTCGCTGTCAGCGTGGGCACCATGGCCGGATACGCCTTCTCCCGCTTCCAATTTCGAGGCCACACGCTGGTGTTCCTGCTCATCATGTTGTCGCGTGCGGTGCCGGGCATCGCCCTGGGCTTACCCCTGTTCCTCCTCATGCGCAACTACGGCCTGGTGGACACCGTGCAGGGGCTGGCATTCGTCTATGTCGCCATCAACATTCCCTTCACGATATGGTTGATGGACGGCTTCTTCCGCCAGATCCCGCGAGAATTGGATGAAGCCGCCTACATCGATGGCTGCGGCCATTGGTCGGCGTTCTGGCGCATCGACCTTCCCCTCGCCCTGCCAGGCATGTCTGCCGCCGCTATCTTCGCCTTCCTGGCCGCCTGGAACGAATACCAGATCGCCAGCCTGGTCACGAAAACGCCCGCGGCTAAAACCTTCCCTGTAGGGCTTTACGACTTTACCAGCCAGTTCACCGTAGATTGGCGCGGTATGACCGCCATGTCGGTGCTCATGATCGTCCCAGCCATTGTCTTCGTCCTGCTCACGCAACGCCGCTTGACGGAAGGCCTGACATTCGGCGCCCTGAAAGGATAGCTGCGTGGCGTCTATGTGCGCTCCCTATCCCCGCCCATTTCCTCCACCAAACGACCCACTCACCCTTGTAGCCAATCCATCAAAGGAGAGATTACCATGAATCTTGACGCTGTTTACGAAGCTATACTCACCGGCAACGCCGAAGCCGCAGCATCTGCAACCAACGCATCCCTGGAAAAAGGACTGTCGGCAGAGAAGATACTGTACGAAGGTTGCATCCCCGCCATGACGGAAGTCGGGCGCCAATTTGAAATCGGCGAAAAGTTTGTCCCCGAAATGCTGATTTCCGCCCGGGCGATGACCGCCGCCACGGACATTCTCCGCCCCTTGCTCATCGAAGAAGGCGTCCAACAAATCGGAACCATCATCCTGGGAACCGTGGCCGGCGACTTACATGACATTGGCAAGAATCTGGTAGGGATGATGATGGAAGGAGCCGGCTTCAAGATCATCAATCTAGGTGCAGACATCTCGCCTGAAGCGTTTGTAGACGCGGTCAATGAGTATCATCCGGAGATTTTGGCGATGTCTGCGCTGCTTACAACCACCACCCGCTCGATCATTAACACCATAGCCGCTTTAGAAGAGGCCGGCATCCGCGATCAGGTTATCGTCATGATCGGTGGGGCGCCGATCACGCAGGATTTCGCCGACAAAGTAGGCGCTGATGGCTTTGCGCCCGACGCTGCCAGTGCTGCCCGTAAGGCAAAAGAACTGATCGGCGTGGCCTAAAACTCACTTCCTAACAGGACACTGGCGTTTTTATTTTAGCCACGGAAAAACACAGACAAGCAAAGAAAAAACTGTGTCCGTCCCTGCAATCTATGCTCGAGAAAGCTCAGTCGAGCCTGAAAGGCTATTTTCGCCAGATGCCACTTCCTAAAATCAGGATTCGCATCATGACAACCCAATCAAGCTACGCACAATCAGACATCAATCGTCTGCTCAAAGCCCTGCATCATGAGGAGGCGGATCGAATTCCTTATCTGGAGTTTTGGGTAACCAGCAAGGAGGTATTCGAATATGTGTTGGGGAGGACGTTAAAATACGATGTCATCGACGCCGCGGTCGGGGGCCAGTCCATCACACCCGAAGATCATATCCAGTTCTGTGAGAAGTTGGGCATGGATGCCGCCGTATGCAATTTCAACTGGCGCCCCAACAATGTCTTTGCCCTGGCCAGCGACGGCACCGAGCACTACGTGGGCGGCTCCCTCAAATCGGAAGCAGATCTGGATGACTTGGAACCGCCCACGCCTATCGACGACCAGCTCCGTTATCTCGAGCGCTATCTTCGGGCCGCCGACGGTACAAACGTGGGAGTGTTCGCTAACTTTACCTCCTTTTTTGACAGCGCCATGCTGGGCATTGGCGTCAGTGACGCCTTCCTGCTGTTTTACGATAACCGTCCCTTCCTCGAAAAACTGATGGACATCCTCCTGGAGCATCAGATCAAAGTGATGCAAGCGGTGTGCGACGAATTCGCCGACGAGCTGGCTTTTGTCCTGGTCAATGACGACATTGCTCAGAATCAGGGGCTGATGATTCATCCCAACATGTTCCTGGAGATATTCCCGCACCGCATGAAGCGTCTCATCGCCCCGGCCAAAGATGCCGGTAAGCTGGTAGCGTACCACACCGACGGTAAGATGGATATGGTTTTCCCGATCCTGGATGAAGTCGGCATCGATATCTGCCATCCCATCGAGCCGGAATCCAACGATATCTTCGAGATCAAGAAACAGTGGGGGGATCGTTTCACCCTGGTCGGGAATATTCCCACGGTTCTGCTGGCTTATGGCCCTGTGGAAGAGATCGATGAAACCGTGCGCGAGTACTGCCAAAAAATGGGCCCGGGCGGCGGTTATGTTCTGGCTTCCTCCACCAGTATCATGGAGGGGCTTCCTCCTGAGAACTTCGTGGCGATGACCAAAGCGGTACAAAAATACGGTCGCTACGGCTCGCTCGGCAAAGAGCCAGCCTGAGGAATCGTGCCCCCAATGAGTCCCCGTTTTCGAGCACCGGAAGGCTCGTTCTGGCGAGACCGCGGCTCAGGCCGACAAGATAGTGGAAGAGATCTCTCGCAAAGCCGCAAAGGCCGCAAAACTTTTTGTATTCTTGGCGTCGCGGCGTTAAAATCTGACCGCATTATCAGCCGTCCCGCCGATTGAAATCGGGGCTATGGGGCCTGCGGCCGCCGGTCGGCCTGCGCCGACCGATCGCGTTGACGGCGGCCCCCGGGCCCCGAATTGATTCGCCGCTGCCTGTCATTCTGAACGAGTTCTAGGAGCCAACACACATCGAAGAGACACGCACTTTGACGCCGAAACGGCCATCACGAAGCCGATTCCAGTGAAGAATCTCGCCCTTCGTGGGCGGCGAGACCCTTCACTGCGTTTCCTGTTCGTGTGAGTTGCGCGCTTGACCCGTTCAGGGTGACATAATACGAATTTCACGAAAAATTTGCCAAATAATTCGTGAAATTTGGGTAATTCGTGGCAAAAAATGCCTTGCTAAGCCGTGTGCCGTCCCGCCTGTTTCTTGTATTCATAAACCCCAAAGGTGTGTATCGCCTCCACCGCTGCGCGCA
>JAADGC010000147.1 GCA_013152585.1 Chloroflexota bacterium | reverse complement strand
GTTATTCCTGGACGCTACCTTAGCTCATGCAACAGGGTGCCGCAGCGAGAGGGCTATTCAAAATGTGCGGGCAGCAGGGGGGCGATGTGGCAGGGATTCACGGTCTGCTGATGTTGTTCAACGAAGCTGTCGAGACTTGGAAACCAGGATAGTGCTTTATCGCGACGTATGCGGGACGGTTTTGGCGACAGGAATGCGTGATAGGATGAATAGGGCCAGTCCTGAAAAGCCTTGACGATACCGTGGTGTTGGACGTTCTGGTGGATATAGATGAGGAGTGTGGAAAGGGTGGGGGCTGATTGGATTTCTTTGCGGCCAAAAGGGCGGCTGAAAAGAGGGCCGGTGCGTTGGTATCTGTTGTTGAAGTATTTGGCGTAGGCGTTGAAGAGGTTCGCGAAATGCTGGCTCGGTTCACGAGGGATGGTTTGCGAAGTGTCTCTTAACACCTGTTCGTGGGGGGCAAAGGTGCGGATCAGAAGATGAAAATGGGTGGGCATGAGAGTGTAGGCGTAAGTCTCAGCCACAGGCACGATGTGTACGGCATACAACCGAAGGAAATGGCGATAGTCCCATTTGTTTTTGAAAATCGTTCCGCCACCAATTCCGCGATTGAAGATGTGGTAATATTCGTCGAGGAGAAGAGCTTCGGGTGCCGGCATGTTTTTACCTTGTGAAGAAGCGGATTATAGCAAGTTACAACCAAAAAGGGCTCTTTTGGATTTCGTGGGGGGCGTTATTCAGACCTTCGGGAGATTCCCTGAGATGCGATCGAACCTTAAAAAGCTGACAGGTTGGGGAAAGCGTGTGGAGAGAAAAGATGGATTCAATGCTAATCGGCGAGAAGTGAATTTGCAACTTGGGTTTTGGTACCTTGTGGGACCTGACAGGTTTTCGGTGAGCCTTGCGGAATGGAGGCTCCTTTGCCGGGCGAAGATGACGTGACGACAAAGGGGGTCTCTGAGAACCTGTCAGGTCCTACGCGCGTGCGCGCCTGTCCCGACCTGACAGGTTCTTCGTGAGAGTCGCGTCAAGGAGACTCCTCTGCCGAGCGAAGATGACGTGGCGACAAAGGGGGTCTCAGGGAACCTGTCAGGTCCCCTCACCAGCCGCGTTTGTGTGCGACCGCCGGCAATCGTATAATCACATGGAACTGCTTCCTCCTTCTTCCCCACCACACCCACGAGGCTAAATTCGTGAGCGAACGCATTGGATTTATCGGCATAGGTATCATGGGGCACGGCATGGCCCACAATTTATTGCGGGCCGGCTTCCCGCTTATAGTTTGGAATCGTACCCCTGGCAAGACGGCCTCATTAGCCAAAGCCGGCGCTCAGGTCGCAGGCTTGCCGGCAACAGTTGCTGCCAACAGCGACATCACCTTCATCTGCGTCAGCGATACCGCTGATGTCGAAGCAGTGTTATTTGGCGAGAGCGGCGTGAGCTCAGGCGCCACTGCCGGCAGCCTCGTCATCGATTGCAGCACCATCAGCCCCACGGCCACCCGCCAATTCGCCCAAAAACTACGCCAACAAAGTGTCGCCATGCTCGATGCGCCGATCAGCGGCGGCAGCGAAGGCGCTGCCCACGGCACACTTTCCATTATGGTCGGCGGCGACGAGGCCGACTTTGCCCGCGCCCTGCCGGCCCTGCAAGCTGTCGGCAAACAGATCACCCACGTGGGGCCTACGGGCGCCGGTCAGACCGTCAAGCTAATGAACCAGATCCTCGTCGTCGGGCATGCCCTGGCCATGAGCGAAGCCTTCATGTTTGCCCAGGCCAGCGGCGTCGATCTGGCCAAAGCACTGGAAGCTGTCAAGGCCGGGGCGGCCGGTAGTTGGATGCTCAGCTATCGCGGGCCACAGATCCTGCAAAGAGACTGGCGCCCCGGATTCACCATCGATTTGCAGCAAAAAGACCTGCGCTTGGTGCTCGAAGCTGCTGACGACGTCGGCGCCCCCCTGCCTGGCGCCGCCATGATCTTTCAGATGTATCGTACCCTGCAGGCCCAGGGACTGGGCGCCGAAGGCAACCATGCTCTGATCAAAGCCCTCGAACATCTGGCCGGTTACGAGATTCAATCCGCCGACAGCTAAACAGCAAAGCCTCAGCTTGGCACACATCCCCATCTCCGGTAGAATCAAACCATGATCCCCACCCTATGGTTGCTTCTCGTCGCCATCCTCCTGATTGCCTTGGCCGAATGGGCATTGCGCCGCCGGGCCCTCCATCGCACACGCGACTGGAACACGCCTCCCCTTTTTCCTCCCGACCGCCAGGCCCGCCGTATCGTCGTCCTCGGTGATTCCATCGCCTATGGCTATGGCCTCGATCCCACACAGGCCTGGCCCCACCTGCTGGCCGCACGCCTGCAACACACTTATGCCCAGCAACGATGGCAAGTCATCAATGCCAGTGTGGCCGGGCACACGGTGGGTGATGCCTATCTGCGGTTTGCCGAACATGTCATTGCCGCCAAGCCCCACCTCGTGCTTATCGCCTTTGGCATCAATGATTGCCGCCGCGTGTGGCGCATGAACGATGCCCGACGCATGAAAATCTTCGCCCAGCATGAGCAAAGCTGGTGGGGACGTAGTTACCTGCTGCGGGGGCTGGTCAATCGCCTGCATCCCCTGCCCCGCGCCACCGTGGTCAACGAAACCGCTCTGGCGCCCACCCCCCGTATTCCCCTGCCCATCTTCTGGCAAATGCTTAGCTGGTTGGGCCGGCAGAGCCGTCGCTATGGCGTTCAACCGGCGCTGCTCACCCTGACCCCCATCCATCCTCATCCCGACTACTATCACACCCATGAGTTTTTGGATTGGGAGGAATATACCAATGCCATTCGCCAGATCGCCCGCAGCGAAGACATCCCCCTGATCGAGATCAGCCACACCTTCCCCTCCGATCAGGCGTGGATGCCCGATGGCGTTCATCTATCGGCCCAGGGGCAGCAGATGATAGCCGATCGGGTGTGGGCATCATTGCAGCGCCCCTCGCTGGCTGACCTCCTTCACATTCCCCTGCCAGTTGCCAATGCCGAAATGGCCCCCTCGCTGGATTGAGATCAGCGACAAAGATGTACTGGACGCCATCGCCCGCGTACCGCGCCATCGTTTTGTCCCCGCCCCATATCAGCAACACGCTTACGAAGACCGTCCTCTGCCCATCGGCTGGGGCCAGACCATCTCCCAACCTTTTATCGTTGCCCTCATGACCGAACTGCTGGCAATACAGCCACAGGCAAAAGTGTTGGAAATCGGAACCGGCTGTGGTTATCAGACCGCCATCCTGGCCGAACTGGCAGACGAAGTCTATTCGGTGGAACTGATCCCGGAACTGTCGCGCCAGGCATCGCAGACACTGAGCGAACTGGGTTACAGTAACGTCCACCTGCGGGTCGGCGACGGCTGGCAAGGCTGGCCCCAGGCCGCCCCGTTTGACGGCATCATTGTCACAGCCGCCGCCCCCATCTGGCCGCCGGCATTGACGGCGCAACTGGCCGCTGGCGGCCACATCGTCCTTCCCATCGGCCCGATCGGTGGGGATCAGATTTTATGGCATGGCGTCAAGATCGGCGAGGATTTTCGCAAACGTCGCATTGGCCCCGTTCGCTTTGTTCCCCTCGTCAATCCCCACGACGAGCTACCTCTCTAAACCAACATTCATTTTCTCACACATGCAGCTACCATGAAACGCATCCTCATCATCGGGCACAAAGGCCAATTGGGCCAGACGATCATGGCCATGCCCTCACATTACGAGCATTTGGGTATTGATCTGCCCGAGCACGACATCACCGATCCCGCCGACGCCATTCCTACCCTTTTAGATCTGCACCCCGATGCCGTCATCAATCCCGCTGCTTTCACCAATGTCGATGCCGCCGAAGCCAATCCCGATCTCGCCTATGGCGTCAATGCTCACGGCGCCGGCAATATCGCCCGCGCCTGCCATCAACTGGGCGTTCCCCTCATCCATATTTCGACCAACGAAGTTTTCGACGGCACCGCGGCGCAACCCTACGACGAGTGGGACCAACCCCACGCCCTCAGCATCTATGCCCGCTCCAAACTCGCCGGCGAACAGGCGGTGCGCTTCTATCATGACGACGTGCGCATCGTGCGTATTGCCTGGCTCTTTGCTGCAGGTGGCAACAATTTCCCCGGCAAAATCGTGGCCGCCGCCCAAAAATATGGCGCCTTGCGGGTGGTCGATGACGAATTCGGCAATCCCACCTACGCGCCCGATCTGGCTTCGGCCTTGTTGCGCCTGCTCGACGTGGAAGTGCCTCCCGGCATCTATCACATCACCAACGCCGGCGTCTGCAGCAGGCACGAATGGGCGGCAGAAGTCCTGCAACAGATGGGCATGGGACACATGCCCCTCA
>JAADGC010000072.1 GCA_013152585.1 Chloroflexota bacterium | reverse complement strand
GGGCTCTTTAGGCCTACGGCCAGAGGACGGCCTGCGCCGTCCTTGCGTCTGGTTGAGGGGGCATGGCAATATATTGGGTGATTTTATGCGAACGGTTTTTTGAATTCCGTGGAGGTCACAGTGAGACCCCCTGATATGTGGTTGAACCCCAAAAAACAAGCGGCCAGCACATCCGTGAGCGCCGCTTCCTTTTTCCAAACCCCGGTTGCCGAATCGTTGCGCTTGCTGTACACTGGAACAGCTATTTTTCTTCTCGCATTCAGTGCATCTATGGTGCCCCATGACCACACGCTTTGTCCTCGTTGCCGGCAATATCGGCGCCGGAAAAACCTCGCTCACAGAACGCATCGGCACCCGTTTGGGGTGGCAAACCAGCTTCGAATCCGTTTCCGATAATCCCTACCTGGCCGACTTTTATCAGGACATGCGGCAATGGTCCTTCCATTTGCAAGTCTTCTTCCTGGGACATCGCGCCGAACAACACCTCAAGCTGGCCCAATCGCCCCAATCCGCCATCGCCGATCGCAGCATTTACGAAGACGCCCACATCTTTGTGCGGGCCTTGCATCATCTGGGGAATCTGAGGGAGCGTGACTTGTTGGCCTATCGTCAGATATACCGTCTGGTGCTTGCCAATCTTCCTCGCCCCGACCTGCTACTCTATCTCAAAGCTCCGGTGCCGGCGCTGGTCGAGCGCATCCGGCAGCGAGGGCGGGCGATCGAAAGCGGCATCAATGCCGATTATCTCAGCTTGCTCGATTCCTTCTACGAAGAGTGGATGCACGATTTTGATCTGTGTCCCGTTCTCACTATCCCTTCCCAATCGCTCGACTTCGTGCATAAACCCCATCATCTCGATATCGTCATCGAACGCATGAATGATAAATTGGCGGGTAAAGAGCATGTTGTTTTTCCCAATGGTGACTCGGCCTGAGACAATTCTCGTACCATCAACGGTGTCCAGCAACGTTCCTTCGGGAACTCAAAGGATTTATGAATGGCCCCTGAACGAACGAACGAACAATGGATAAGTGACCTCAGCGATGATGGTGCCGCACGCGATGCCGCGATTCAGTATCTGATCACCTGGCTAGAGCGCCGCCTCTTCTTTTATCTGCGCGAACGCAGCGATCTGGCCCGGGTCAATGCCGACGAACTGCATCAAATGGCTGCTGACTTCGCTCAGGACAGCGTATTGATCATCATCGAAAAATACGCGCAATTCGCCGGGCGCAGCAAATTCACCACCTGGGCGGCCAAAATTGCCGTGCATCAGGCATTGGGAGAGATGCGGCGGGCTCGCTGGCGGGATTTGTCGCTGGATGAACTCACCCAGAATGGCAGTTTCGAGCCCAGATTTCTGTCAAGCGATCAGCGATCTCCCGAGACCGAAGCCATCCAAAAGCAAGTCATGGCCATTGTCATGGATGTCATGCAAAGAGACCTGAGCGAAAGGCAACGGCTGGCTCTGTATTCCCGGTTGGTGCTGGGCGTGCCCATCGCCATTCTGGCCGAGCAGATGCAGACCAACACCAACGCCCTTTACAAATTGATCCACGATGGCCGTAAGCGCCTGAAAGAGCGTTTGCTGGAAAAAGGTATCAGCCCCGAAGAAGTATTGAGCACCTTTCGTTGATTTTTCTCATTTGTCTGTCCTCTTCGAGGTGGCGTCTGGCGAAAATCAAACTCACGGCTTAGCAACGTATTTTTTGACACAAATGACCCGAATATGACGAATTATTTACCCAATTTTTCGTGAAATTCGTAAAAATTCGTATCAAAGAGAAAAAACACCAGAGTCCGGTAATATAAATAACCCTCTCCTCATCTAAACATTATGCTACTTTCTCGACAAGGGAACCCCCCTCCTTCCCAACCCAATTTGATTCAGAAGCTTCTGCGGATGCTGGCGCTCACCCGCGAGCGTGAGCTCACTTGCGATGAGGTGTTTGATCTCATGGATTACTACACCGAATTGGAGCAGGCCGGTGAAAATGTGCAGGCGTTGATGCCGCAAGTGGCCCATCATCTGCAAATTTGTCCGGAATGCCGGGAAGAATGCGAAGCCTTACTCGCCGTGTTGACCGCTAATGTTTCGTAGGGAACTGGTCATTCCCACGCCTCTGCCCCGCGGTCGACATCGCTGCGGTCAAGATGCGTGAGCACAAAGCGATGTGTGCCAGGATGAATGGGCTCCACAAAAGTCATGTTGGATGTGTGCATGATCAACGTGAACGCCGTCTCTGCCTCCACCTTCACCCGTAGGCCCACGCCCGTTTCTTGGCCCCGCCTGCAGATTCCCCAGGCGAAGACGATGTCTTGATGCGGGGGCGAACGTTGCACCCACCATTCCACGACCTGCGTTTCACGATCCACGATTAGCTCTGGCACAGGCATGGCAATCTCTCTGCAAGATGAAGGATAGAAGATGGAACTCAATGGTAAAACCGCATTGATCACGGGCGGGGCCAAGCGCCCAAAGAGCCCGACTTCCAGTCGGCGAGAGCAAAACGAAAGGTCATTTTTAGACGTCCACTAAGAGATGACGTCCACGCCCATAGCGGGGCGCAACACTTCGGGCACAACCACACTGCCATCTTCCTGCTGGTAATTTTCGAGAATGGCGATCACCACCCGCGGCAAAGCCAGGCCGGAACCATTGAGAGTGTTTACATAACGTGGTTTAGCTTTGGGCTGAGGCCGGTAGCGGATGTTGGCGCGGCGGGCCTGGAAGTCGGTAAACAGCGAGCAGGAGCTGACCTCCAGCCATTCTCCCACCCCGGGCGCCCACATCTCCAGGTCAAACTTGAGGGCTGACACAAAGCTAAGATCCCCGGTGCACATCTGCACCACCCGGTACGGGATTTTTAGCAGGCGACAGATATCGGCGGCATTATCGACGAGCTCGTCAAGTTCGGCCCGGCTTGTTTCCGGCGTGGTGAACTTGACCATCTCCACCTTATCGAATTGGTGGCCGCGCTTGATACCGCGGGTATCTTTGCCGGCGCTCATCTTCTCACGACGGAAGCAGGGGGTGTATGCCACGTGTTTGATGGGCAGTTGGGCGCCGTCCAGGATTTCGTCACGATAGAGATTGGTCACCGGCACCTCGGCGGTGGGGATCAGCCAGTAGTCTTCTTCGATGTCGCGGTACAGGGCATCGCCGAATTTGGGCAGATTGCCGGTGCCGATCAAGCAGGCTTCGCGTACCATAAAAGGCGGGTAGATTTCGGTATAGCCGTGTTGCTGGATGTGCACGTCGAGCATCCACGTGATTAAAGCGCGCTGTAAACGTGCTCCCAATCCTTTCATCACGTAAAAGCGGCTGCCCGACAGTTTGACCCCGCGCTCGAAGTCCAGGATATCCAGCGCCACGCCGATCTCCCAATGCGGCCGCGGCGTGAAATCAAACTGAGGCATCTCGCCTTCCACTTTGATGACGATGTTTTCGCTATCGTCTTTGCCTACGGGCACCTCGGGTAAGGGCAGATTGGGGATGTTGAGCATCGCCCATTGCAGATCAGCTTCCACCTGTTTAAGCTCTGCTTCCAGAGCCGTTATCTTCTCTCCCAGCTCCGACATCAGGCGCTTCTGCTGTTCGGCTTCGTCCCGCCGGCCGGCGCGCATCAGGGCGCCGATCTGCCGCGAGCCGGTGTTGCGCTCGGCTTTCAGCGCCTCAGCTTCCACCAGGATTTGCCGCCGGCGCTCATCCAGGGCAATCGCCTGATCCACCGGTGCGTCTGCTGCCTGCAGGTCGATCATGGCCTGGCGCACACGCTCGGGTTCTTCGCGCAAGAGTCGAATGTCTAACATGGCTAAGCCTCCAATGTGAATAATGCAAAACGCAAAAACGCCCCTCATCGCCAGGACGAGGGAGCGCTCGTGGTGCCACCTGGATTCGTCGCGGCCTTGCAGCTCGCAACCTTGGCGGGAAACAGTGTTTCCCCGTCGTTAACGGGACGACCGGCTCGGCTTACTGGATGAATCAGCAAAGATCATTCGGTTCGGTCGAGCAACTCAAGAGGGGATTTCGGTCAACCTGCGCCATTGCCTTGCAGCAACCGGCAACTCTCTGGGAGGCGATGCTGACCTACTCGGCTCTGTCATCGTTGTTCGTTATCATGTTTGGTGCGTGGTTCTTGATGAGAACCTCACCTTTTAAGCATAGCACAAGTGGCAAACGGGGTCAAAACAAGCTGTGGGGATGTGCTTCAGATATGACAGCGAATATTGGCATAAAACGAATCCCCCGCCGTCCGATCTTCGCCCCATGGAGAGTCGGCGAAGGCCGACTCCTGGCCGCAGGCCTGAAGAGCCTGACTTCAGTCAGTGAGTGCAAAACGGAAGGTCATTTCTAGACGTTCGCTGAGTGAAGCGAAGGAGCTACAGACGGCAGAACGCCCC
>JAADGC010000129.1 GCA_013152585.1 Chloroflexota bacterium | reverse complement strand
GCTGCTGACAAGATCGGTCGGCGGAGGCCGACCTCCGGCGCGAAGCGCCTAAAAAGCCCGATTTCAATCGGCGGGGGCTGGGCGCCGACCGCCCGGCGGTGAACCGCAGGGCTCCAGAGCCCGACTTTCAATCGACGGGACGCCGCCTGGCGCTTCTCTTGCTCCTGGGACGCGCCCAAGAAAAATTGCACCTTGACAGAGAGTACGGTAGCGTGTAATATTGTTGAGCGTCTGGGATGAGTCGCTAAGCGTCTCACCGTGGGGCTTTTAGCTCCAACCCCAGTCGCTTTTTCTTTCAACCGTCTTTCTGAGTGTCCCCAGGGCAAGAGTCTGCGCCCCCTGCCCGATGGCTGGAAATAACTTACCATGCCACACACACCACCCCTCCTGTCTGATCCCGATCAGGTCGCTGCCCGCGGACTCCAGCTTGCAGACGAGCAATGGGCGTGGTACGGCGCCTTACTGGCGTCCAACGAGCTGGCCGATGACCGGCATAAGCCCCTGCTCGACGCCCTTGTCGCCGAAATCATGGCCCAGATCGACTGCCGCACCTGTGGCCGCTGCTGTCAGCGCATGGGTCCTGTGGTAGATGCCTCCGAGCTGGAGCGCCTGGCACTGACGCTTGATCTGTCCCCCCATGCCTTTCGCCAGCGTTATCTGCGCCCCATGTGGCCGCAGGCATCGGCTGCACAGCAAGAATGGCTGTTATCCGACCCCTGTCCTTTGCACGACGGGCTCCTCTGCACCGTGTATGAGGCTCGACCCCAAATCTGCCGCGACTTTCCCCAGCACGTGGGCCGCAATCTGACCGAGCAGCTCGCCACCTGCATCGAAACCGCCCGTATCTGCCCCATCACCTTCAATGTGGTAGAGCGGCTGCGTCGGCAGATCGCAGCCCCTTAGCCAGACAACTCCATTACCCCGCCCTCTTCACACCCCGGGCAAGAAAAATCCCGCCGTACCCCCCTTATGAAGCGATCTAGGAAGCGATCACAACGCATCAAGTTCAAAGGACTGCTACTGGACGACATCATGCGCTGGAAGCGCCAACAGTTGGCGCCCCAAAAAAGCCCGGTGGCCGTAGCCAACTTGCAGGCGCTGGTCAGTTTTACGCCTCCCGCCCTCGATTTTGCGGCTGCCGTGGCCCGGCCCGGCCTGCAGATCATCGCCGAAGTCAAACGCGCCTCGCCCGATAAAGGGCTGCTCTGCCGGGATTTTCGGGCGCAGGAACTGGCCGTCACCTTTGCCGACGCTGGCGCTGCTGCCATTTCTTGTGTCACCGATGCCCGCTTCTTTCAGGGCAATCTTGAGCATCTCACCATCATCAAACAGAAATTTGAAGACCGCGGCATCCGTCTACCCGTCCTGCGCAAAGACTTCATCTTTGATCGGTTTCAGGTGCTGGAAGCCCGGGTGGCCGGCGCCGACGCCATCCTCCTGATCATGGCTGTGCTGAGCGAACGCGAAGGGCGCGACTTACTGGCCTATAGCCACGAACTGGGAATGACCGCCGTGGTGGAGGTACACACCGAACAAGAACTGGCACGGGCACTGCAAGCCAGGCCGCGCCTCATCAGCATCAACAATCGGGATTGGCGGCATTTTACCGTGGATACCGAAGTAAGTACGCGGCTACGGCCCCTGGTGCCCCCCGATGTGCTCGTGATCAGCGATGGCGGTATCGCCACCCCGGAGGATGTCAGCCGCTTGCAGGCGCTGGGCTTCGATGCGGCGGTGGTAGGTGAAGCCCTGGTCAAGACCGCCCCGCATATCCGCAAACAGAAACTACAGCAACTGCTTGTCGCAGGACAAAAAATCTCACCATCTCATCCGTGATTATCCATCATGCCCATCCTCATCCCTGGCCTCACCGGCACCCTGATCAACACTTTCACAGTCATCGTGGGAAGTTTACTGGGCCTGTTGCTGGGCCGGCGCCTGCCGGCAGATACGCAAAAAACGGTCCTGCATGGTCTGGGGCTGGTGACCATGGTCGTTGCCCTCAACAATGCCCTCAGCACCCAAAACATCCTCATCCCCCTGTTTGCAATCGTGCTGGGCGCGATGCTGGGGGAATGGTGGCAGATCGAAGAACGATTACAGGCGTTGGGCCGATGGCTGGAAGCGCGGGTGGGGAAGAGGCTGGGAGAGCAGGATGAAGGCCGCCTGGTGAATGCCTTTGTCACAGCCAGCCTGGTTTATTGCGTGGGGCCGCTCACTATCATCGGCTCCATTCAGGATGGACTGATCAACCACTACGACTTCCTGCTGCTCAAGGCCGTGCTGGATGGCTTTGCCAGCATTGCCTTTGCCGCCAGTCTGGGGCCGGGCGTCATCCTCTCCGCCGGCACCATCCTCATCTTTCAAGGCGGACTGGCCCTTACGGCGATGCTGTTCGGCAACGCGCTGGGCGGCGTCACCGCCGATCATCCCGCCGTTATCGAGATGACAGCCACCGGTGGCATCGTGTTGCTCAGCATCGCCTTCATCTTGCTGGACATCAAACGCCTACGCGCCGCCAACTTTCTGCCGGCCATCTTTCTGGCACCGCTCATCGTGATGCTGTTGTTATGGCTGGGCATCTCGTTTTAGTTGATATTATGTGGATCGAAGCCCATTGTGGGCCGGTCCGGAAGCTGCGACCCCCGCACCTTGATCTCGCCGAAGCGCTTTTCGTAATTGGCCAGACCGGTTTGCAGCGCTTGCAGCAAGAGCTTGGCATGATACGGCGTGAGTACCAGTCGGGCCTGGATGCGGGCAGCGGGTAGATTCGGCATCACATGGGCGAAATCGAGGACGATCTCGTTGTAATTGTGATTGATGATGGCGAAGTTGACGTAGATAGGTTGCAGATCAGACGCTACCTCGATCTTCAGTTGCTTTTTTGAGGGTTTATCGGCCATGATGTCTCCTGCGAAAGGGGTGGAAAAAGCTCAGGACTCGTGCAAAAAGGAGTTCCCGTTTTTGAACTCCGGGAGGTGGTCAGAAGTGCTGCCAGCACCAAAATATCGGTAACCACCTGCCGGAGGTTCATTCTGGACAAACACTTAGGACTGATTGTGCCCCGAGGGCGGTGAACTGGCAAACTGGACGGTGGCGTTTTTTGTTTTTGCCACGGATTTTCACGGAAAAAAGGAAATCACCTTCAAAATTTATGAATAACTTCCCTTTTTAGGGCTCACGCTGGTCGGGTAAGCTCGGGCGGCACTTTTGGAACTCAGGGGGTACTCAATTCAGACCTCCGGAGGTGGCCAGGATATTTTTGGCCAAACAAGGTGTTTTTGGCCACCTCCCGGAGGCCACGGCGAGACCCCATGAGATGCGGTTGAACAGATACTGTGTCCCTCTGAGATATTGTGTCACCCTGAACGGGTGCAGCAGGCAACGCACATGAACACGAAAGGCCAGTGAAGGGTCTCTCCGTCCACGAAGGGCCAGATTCTTCGCTGGACTCGGCTTGGCGATGGCCGTTCCGGCGTCAAAGTGCGTGTCTCTTCGATGTGTGTTGGTAGCAGGAACATGCGCGGCACCCGCGACGCACCCGCCGAATCAATTCGGGGCTAGGGGGCGTTCCGCCGTCTGTCCCCCTGCGGGGACAGGTCGCCGAAAATAGCGGGTCGCTGCTGACAGGATCGGTCGGCGGAGGCCGACCTCCGGCGCGAAGCGCCTAAAAAGCCCGATTTCAATCGGTGGGGACCGGCGCGACAAAGGGCGCGGCGCGCCCGCGGCACGCACCGCGTACTCGCCGCGTACCCGCAGCGCACCCTCGCGGTCGCCCCGGCGGATTGTGAATCCGCCTCAGGGCCCTCGTTTTCTGCTCCTGGCCCACCCAGCGGTTGCGTTTATCATGGCTGATGACAGGCACATCTCTGGCTCATAGCCGGATTCGCAATCCGGCGCCCCCTTGGCTTGCTGGCGGCCTGGCGTAAGCGATTACGAGCTGAGGATATCGTCACGCATGGTTTCGTATTCGGCCTTGGTGATCTCACCCCGGGCATAACGCTGCTTGAGGATATCCACGGCCGATCCTTGAGCATGGGTGCCTGGGGCGGACGGGCGCTGGTGGGGGGGAAGAGTGTATTCCTGGGTGCGGCCGGCGCGCGGGAATAACACGCTCACAAACCACACTGCCAGGCCGATAATAATAGCAAAAAAGAATAGCATAAAAAGGAGGCCGAGACCCCCGAATCCCATCATCATGATGGCTTTCCTCCCGTTGAGTGAATAGGGATGGGCTTGTCCTGATCAGACAGGGCGTTATCAGATTACAAGATGAGTGTGACGGTCTTTTGAAGGGAAGATGACGAATTGATGAAGATTTGAACATAGTTCATTCATTAGCCTGACCGCCCCCTTCCCCCCTCTCCCCATCTCCCTTTCTCCCTATCTCCCCATCTACCGATTCACAGG
>JAADGC010000214.1 GCA_013152585.1 Chloroflexota bacterium | reverse complement strand
CGGCCATCGCCGTCCCATCTTCGCCCCATGGAGAGTCGGCGAAGGCCGACTCCTGGCCGCAGGCCTGAAGAGCCTGACTTCAGTCAGCGAGAGCAAAACATTTCTAGACGCTCACTTAGCGGCAGTGGGTCGATACGGTGGCTTTAGACGACGGTTTGCATCTGCGTCGGCCAAACGTGAGGCACCTATCCCTTTTTTCAGCCCTCAGGACTTCGTTTTTTCTGTCTTGTTGACGTTAGGGTCTGAGTCGGTGTTACGACACAGGGCAATCAGTGCTGGCCCGTAGGTGTGGAGTTTCCACTGCCCCAACAATTGTAGCGAATCCAACCGCTGCATGTCTTGCGGACAGGCGCGGGCCAGCGCCATCAACACCTGGTTGGTCAAAACCACATCCGCGTCGACGCCGCGGGTGTCGGCCTGACGTCGGCGCCAGGTGCGCAGTTTTTCGTACAAGGCCCGCTCTTTGGAGCTGTGGACAGAATTACGGGAGGATGAGCGGGGAGGGGTGGGGACAGGTGCTTTTTGCCCGTGCTGGATAGCCTGCAACAGACGTCTGGCGACAGAGTCAGGCAGGCGCCGTGGCAAACCCGGCGCCCGGCGTAAGGCTCCCAGGCTGGACGGCTGATTTTGGGCCAGAATCAGCAAGGTCTCGTTGCGCAGGATCTTAAACGGCGGCTGGTCTCGGCGCTGTGCTTGCGTCTGGCGCCAATCGAACAAGGCCTTGAACACAGCCAGTTGCTGCGGTTCCAGGTCACGCACGCCACGGATGCGCCAGATATCCGGTGGGGCCTTGTCTTCCCAGTGGATGCGGGGCAGTTCGGCGAAAATGTCCTGGGCTTCATGCCAGCGCTCCTGTTTTTGCAACTCTGCGGCCAGCATGTCGCGCAAGGGGAGGAGATAGTGGGTGTCGAGGCGGGCGTAATCGAGTTGTTCGTGCGAAAGTGGCCTTTTTCCCCAGTTGGTGCGCTGCCAGCGTTTATCCAACTGCACGCCAAAGTGCTGATCGAGGAGGCTGGCCAGGCTGGGGTGCTGCCATCCCAGAATGCGCGCCGCCCATAGGGTGTCGAAAATGACATCGAAGCGAAAAGCGTGGTCGCGATGGAGCAAGAGCAAATCGTTTTCGGCGGCATGAAAGGTGAATTCGATGGCATGGTGGGCAATCCAGGTCTTGAAGGGGCTTAGATCAGGTACAGCCAGCGGATCGATCACGTAGTCTGCTTCGTCGGTGGAAAGCTGGATGAGGCAAACCCGGTGATAGTAGGCGTAAAGGCTGTTGGATTCGGTATCGAGGGCACAGCGCTGGACGCCAGCCAATTCGGCGAGCATGGTATCGAGAGCGGCGGGACTTTGGATCAGACGTGGGGGGGGCAGGGGAGTTGTTCTCATGATTCTGAAGTCATTATGCCTTTTTCTGCAGGCTTTGTCTATGTTTTGGGGGCCTTGTGCGATAGGAGCGGGAATAGGGGAAAAAGAGATATGTGAATTTCGAAGCGTCTGGTTTTTGACAAATCCGTGGCGCGGCCATTAGAATTTGGGCCAGTCTGCTGGTAAGAGTCTCAGGAGGCCGCTTTTATTATCTGCGACCCAATTACTCGTTTGTATCATCATGATTCCATCATTCAGCAGCATCGATGAAGATGCCCCGGCTGATCCAGACACATTTCTGAAGCCCGCCTGAAAGCTGGTTGCCTTGTTGTCCGGAACACCCTTACTGCGATGCTGTGCCCCTCGGCTTGACCTGGGGCATTGTCGTTTTGGAAAAAGGCGCGCAGTTGCGCAGGCACAACACAAGCCGCAAGTTATTGTGTTTTTTGTCAGAGCTGCCCTTTGAGCAGCTCCGAGTCATTTTCACCACGGAAACAATCTTTGCAGGAGGCGCAAACATGAGGAAACTTCCTCGTCGCACGTTCAACTTTCGATTGGGTGCCATGGCCATATTCTGGGCGATGGCAATGTTGCTGGGTCCGGCAGCACCGGCGTTGGCCGCCGGCGCCGGCGCCCAGGCCGGGCGTGAAGGCATCCCGGTCTGGTGGTGGTTGGGGCCAATTGGCTCTATCTTCGCCCTATTTTTCGCCTGGTACTTTTTCCAATCAGTGATGAAGGTGTCGGAAGGGACCGAGCGCATGATCGAAATCGCTGAAGCCGTGCGTGAAGGGGCTTCGGCCTATCTCTCGCGGCAATATCGGGTTGTGGCCAAGGTTTTCGTGGCATTGTTTCTACTCTTTGCCATTCTGGCCTATGTGTTTGACCTCCAGAACAGGGTGATTCCGTTCGCCTTTCTCACCGGCGGTTTCTTCTCGGGTCTGTGTGGGTTTATCGGCATGAAAGCAGCCACGTTTGCTTCTGCCCGCACCACCAATGCCGCCCGCAAGAGCCTGGATGCCGGCCTGCGCGTGGCATTCCGCGCCGGAGCCGTCATGGGGTTGATAGTGGTCGGCTTTGCCTTGCTCGATATTTCGCTCTGGTTCATCATTCTGTATGAGTTGTTCCCGGCTTCGTTCTTTGGCAACGTCATCAGCCCCTTGCCGCAGATCACCGTGATCATGTTGAGCTTTGGCATGGGTGCCAGCACACAGGCCCTGTTCGCCCGCGTGGGTGGCGGTATTTATACCAAGGCCGCAGATGTGGGCGCCGATCTGGTGGGCAAGGTCGAAGCCGGCATCCCCGAAGATGATCCCCGCAACCCGGCCACGATTGCCGACAATGTGGGCGACAATGTGGGCGATGTTGCCGGCATGGGCGCCGACCTGTACGAGTCGTATGCCGGTTCGATTCTGGCTACCGCGGCCCTGGGGGTGGCGGCTGTCAGTGTGGCGGGCGCCGATTTTCTGCAGGGCGTTTCCGTGATCGGGATGCAGTTGCGATTTCTGACGGCGCCGCTGGCCATTGCCGGCCTGGGCGCCCTCCTCTCGGTGATTGGCATCTTTATGGTGCGTACCAAAGAAGGCGCCAGCATGTCGGAATTGATGGCTTCGCTGAACCTGGGTATTTATGGCAGCTCGTTGGGCATTGCCGTGCTGTCGATCCCGGTTCTGCTGGCCTTGCAATTGCCCAATGCCTGGGCTGTGTGGGGGGCGATGGTCGTCGGTTTGGCGGTAGGACTTGTGATCGGGAAATCGACGGAGTACTTTACTTCGTCTGACTTTGCGCCTACTCGCGGCATTGCTCAGCAAGCAATGACCGGCCCGGCAACGGTCATCATTGATGGCTTAGCCGTGGGCATGAATTCCACGATGATCCCGGTGCTCACCATTTCCGTGGGTATTCTTGCCAGCTTTTATGTGGTCGGCGGCGCCGGTAGCACTTTGATGGGTCTGTTTGGCGTGGGCATGGCGGCGGTAGGGATGCTCTCGACCCTGGGCATCACCCTGGCCACCGACGCCTATGGTCCCATTGCCGACAATGCCGGGGGCAATGCCGAGATGTCGAATCTGCCGCCGGAAGTGCGTAAGCGCACGGATCAGTTGGATGCCTTGGGCAATACCACGGCGGCCACCGGCAAGGGCTTTGCTATCGGTTCGGCAGCCCTGACGGCGCTGGCGTTGCTGGCAGCCTACCTGGAAGAGATTCGTTTCAGCTTAATCCATCTGGTCGGCGTGGAGCAGGTGGTGATCAATGGCAGTACCGTGGATGTCGCCACCATGAAAATGCGTGACTTTATGGCTTATTATGATGTCACGCTACTGAATCCGATGGTGCTGATCGGCATCCTCCTCGGCGCGGTGACGGCCTTCTATTTTGCGGCTCTGACCATGCGGGCCGTGGGCCGGGCCGCTGGCGGCATGGTGGAAGAAGTGCGTCGCCAGTTCCGCGAATCCCCTGGCATCCTCAAGGGCGAACAAAAGCCCGATTACGCTCGCTGTGTGGAAATCAGTACCCTGGCAGCGCAACGCGAAATGATCTTGCCAGCAGCCCTGGGGATTGTGGTGCCGGTGGCTGTGGGCTTGCTGCTGGGCGTGGCCGGCGTGTTGGGCTTGTTGACCGGGGCGCTTGCCACAGGTTTCTCGCTGGCGATTATGATGGCCAATGCCGGCGGCGCCTGGGATAATGCCAAGAAATATATCGAAGATGGCGCCCACGGCGGCAAAGGCTCGGAGGCCCATAAAGCATCGATAGTTGGCGATACCGTGGGTGATCCTTTCAAGGATACCTCTGGCCCCTCGCTGAACATCCTCATCAAGTTGATGTCGATGGTTTCGGTCGTGTTTGCCGGTCTCACCGCCTCGGTAGGCGTGGGCGGCTTGCTGGGCATGCTCATCCGCTAAGTGAATGTCCATCGATGATCTGTCGTTTTGCTCTCGCTGCCTGATGAAGTTTACCTTTTTATTCGGGCAATAGGGACGGCCCGTTCCCCTGGCCGACTCAAGTCGGGCTCTTTAGGCCTGCGGCCAGAGGACGGCCTACGCCGACCGATCTTGTTG
>JAADGC010000067.1 GCA_013152585.1 Chloroflexota bacterium | reverse complement strand
GGAGAGCCTGGAGTCAGGAACGCCACAAATGGGAAAGGTCGCTATCAAGCGCTGCATACCATGAAAAGGCGAACCATTGACTCATGGGGTATACATAAACGAACGCAAATGGGTCGCCTTCAAAATCCCAGACATCTCCTTCGATGTAGAAGGGATGGACTACAGGAGGTAGAAAATGAAAGTTCCTTTGTTGAAGGTTCCCTTGTCGTCGAGACAGTATCGCAGGATGGTTGCTTCTCTTGCGATTCTCGTCCTCTTTCTGTTGATGAATAGGATCGCCAGCGTCGCTTATAGCTCAGAAGGCGTGAGCGAGGGTGCTTTTGTCCAACAAAGAGGAGGAACACCTGCACCTGTGTCCGCAGAGCACGAGGGAACGGCATACCAGGCCACGAACCCGGAACTATCGGCGGCACAGCGTTGGGCAGACGAAAACATTGTGGTGATAGCCAGGCATTACCTCAGGGATTCCCGCTACCTGGCCCACAGCCCTGAGCTGGTGATCCATAGCTACAGTCTTAACAAACAGCTCCATAAGCCTCTACGGCTTGCCGGAACAGAAGGACAGAGACTCGTGTCGATAATACCACTCCAGCAACAACTGGTGGCATTGACTGCTGAGTCTTGTCGAGCTCAAATCGCAGCCCTGGCCAGCGGGAGAATCATGTATGATGCGGCACAAATGGTCGTTAACCCAGAGTTGAAGTACCATTACAGTTACGCCGTTGCCTCCAGTGAAGCCATTTCGCGTGCTTTTAATGAGGTCATAGTACAAAACTTGGGATCAGGATCGACCACCTTTGCAAGCAATTTACAGACGCTATCAACGCGACAGTGTGTGGCGATACGGGCTGCATTAGCAGCCGAGCAAGTTTTGGCGAATCAGGCGACAGCTAGCAGTAATCCGGAGCTGATTTCTCACCGTCGACACACGGCTGACCGTCGAGCAGTCGCCGTGTCTGCCGTAACAGATACCATTGCGGCGTACCTCGCTTCTACCTCGATTGTTTTGTCGCGAAACCCTGAACTGGCGGCAGCAGGGCGCTCTAGAGTCACCCATGCGACTGCGGCCAGGGTAAAAATGTTACGTGATTCAATCCTAATCGCAGCCAATCCCGAACTGATGGATCATTATCGATACGCAGCCATGCGTTAGATTTGCGTTTCTGGCGGCTTTGCGAGAAGTGATTCTCCCCGTCTCCTGTTAGCTCGCCCGCGGCAATTCCATCATCACCCGAAATCCCCCCTTTCCGTCGGGCCCGGCCTCGAACCTGCCTCCCAGCATTTCCGCGCGCTCGCGCAGCCCTGCCAATCCATGCCCACCATTCCTTGTCGGCTCCGAGCGTTGTGGCTCCTCTGGCAGAGCGTTGATTACACGAATGCGTATGACATCGGTTTCGTAATCCAAACGGATGACTACCTGCGATGTGGAAGGGGCGTGGCGTTGGACATTGGTCAGTGCCTCTTGTACGGCGCGGTAGAGCGGCAAGGCCAGCCGCGGGGTCAGTTCCGCCGCCTGACCCGTCGTCTGCCAGGAGATGGCGATCCCTGTATTGTGCTCGAACTGAGTCACCAGTCCGTCGATGGCCACAGGTAACGAAAAAGTTTCCAGCGCTGCCGGACGTAGGGCGGCAACAGCGCGGCGCATATCGGCCAGACCCTCTTTGACCAGGGTGCGGGCATGTTCGGCGGCCTGGCGACGTTGCTCTGTTTGCCCGGGTGGTAGTGCCGCCAGCAGCGCCATTTGCACATCCAGCGCCGTCAAAGTGTGTCCCACCGTGTCGTGCAGTTCATGCGCCAGGCGGGCACGCTCGCGCGTAATCGCCAGCTCTTCGGCCTGATCGACGAAGGCTTGCAGCTTGCAATTCGCTTCTCGCAACTCGTCTGCCAAACGCTCCATCTCAGCGCGGGCCTGGCGTTCTCGCAGCGCCGTTTGGGTCATGAAAACCACGAAGAACAGCGCCGCCAGATAGCCTACCCCTACCATTAGGGCTGCTTCCCACCCCCCACGTAGCCCATACGCCAGGACCAACGTCAGGATAATCAGCGCATCTACTACCAAGGCCTGGCGTTGGGAAAAGATCTGGATACCGAGGCTGGCCAGAGGCAATAAGATCAAACCTGCCAGAAAAAAGCCAGCCGCCCAATAGACGATGGTGCCGGCCAGCAGCAGCGCCAGTAAAAAGGTGGGGAGCAGGAGGCTGGATGAATTTGTTCGGGCAAAATGTGCTATGCCGGCGACACACACAAGTACATAGGCGCCCCCCAGCACCAACAAGATCAGCCAATCTGTTGGCGTTAGCTGGTGGCGCAGGAAGATGCAAAGGGCGATGTAGACGGCCAACACCGTGGCGATGAAGGTCTTCTGCCCGGCGGCAATATCACCTGAGATCATGGATTTAGTTTCCATCATCAAGCAATAACCCCCATTCAGCGGCCAGATGGATGGCGTGAGCGCGGTTGTGAGCGCCCAGTTTGTCCAGGATGTGGCTGACATGATTTTTGACCGTCCCCTCAGCCAGACACAGTTGGGCGGCGATTTCGGCATTGCTGGCGCCTGCCGCCATCCCATGCAATACCTCCCGTTCGCGCCGGGTCAGGCGTTCGCACAGAGCCTGCTCCATGCCCGGACGGGTGGCGCGGCGAATTACTTTTTGCGTCACCGCGGGATCGAGGATGGCTTCGCCGGCATGAACGGCACGTATGGCCGCGGCCAGATGCTCCCGCTCCGCGTTCTTGAGCAAATAACCGCAGGCGCCAGCCTGCAACGAGGCAAAGACGTATTCGTCATCGTCGAAGGTGGTGAGCACGATGACGCGCGTGTGAGGATAGCGGGCGTTTATCTCACGTGTGGCGGCCACGCCGTTCATCACCGGCATGCGGATGTCCATCAGCATGACGTCCGGCGCCTGCTCAGCCACCAGCGCTACCGCCTGGCGACCATCCGCGGCCGTGCCTACTATTTCCAGGCCGGAATCCAGGGCCAACAAGGCCGCCAGACCCTCGCGAATGAGGGTTTGGTCATCGGCAATGGCAATACGAATAGCTCCCATAAATCACCTACACAAATAAAGAAAATGCCGCTGGCCTGGAAGACCATCGGCATTGGCGTAGGGGTGCGTAAAGAATCGGTGTTCAGGTTGCTCTCATTGTACCATATCGGGCTTCTGATAACGAGGAGAAAACGAGTGCTCTGAGGCGGATTCACAACCCGCCGTTTAGGGCAAGGCCGGATTAGGAATCCGGCAGGGAGCGGGAGATGCGCACTCCCTGAACTGCGGTTGAATCAAAGGGTGCGTCCCATGTTTTTGGTGGCGTGTGTTGGTCGCATCATGGATGCGGCCAACACACGGAAAAAGGAAGCGCTCGGCGCATCCGTGATGCGCCGCAGCGCCACCTCCAACCTTACGCCCGAATGCCTGGGACGCACCCGAATCAAAACTGCATTTGACATTCTTCTCATTCCGTGTTATAGTCTGGACCTATAATCGTAAATTTCATCTTAAAGGCTGTGACGAGGAAGAGTAGGCGTTGACACGGCATCCCAGAGAGCCGGGAACAGGTGTGAGCCCGGTACGCACGCCAGCGCCGAATGGACCTCCGAGCCGCCGGTCGAAAGTCATCAGACGAGTAGCCCGCGCCGGAACTGCCACCGTTATCAAGGCAAAGGGTATAAGCCTGAGTGCGCTCAGGCCGTACCCAACAAGTGAGGCTGGCCTTTTCTTTTTCCCGTCGCATCACCGGCGGGATTTTTGTTTAAAGGCTACCTAACTAGGGTGGCACCGCGAGAGCCTGCTCTCGTCCCTACGGACGAAAGCAGGCTTTTTTGTTTGCACCCCAGAAAGGAAAGCGCCCATGACCCGTACCACGCTCCGTCAACGCATCCCCGTTGTCCGTCAACTGCCCGCCGACCTGGAAACCACCATCTCGGTGTATCTCAAACTGGCCGGAAACACCCCCTCCTTCCTGCTGGAAAGCGTGACCGGCGGTGAGCAGGTTGCCCGCTACTCTTTTGTGGGCACCGACATCCGCGAAGCCTTTGTGCTGCGTGCTGACCAGTGGGAACATCACACTCCCCAGGGGGTGACGCGACTGCCCCTCGGGGAAGGGCAAACGTCCCTGCAGGCATTGCGCGCCCACTGGGGCGCAGAAGCCGCCCCCAGGGCGAACGGGCTCCCCCGCTTCGTCGGCGGCCTGGTGGGCTATCTGGGATACGAAACCACCCGCTATCTGGAACCCAGCCTGCCCCTCCAACCCCACCCCGACCTGCCCGAAGCCATCTTCTTGCTGGCCGATACGGTGGTGGCCTTCGACCACGCCTACGGCAAACTGCTGATGATTGCCCTGGCCGATGACGAGACACAATTGCCCGCCGCCGAAGCCCGCCTGGACGCGCTGGAAGTCCGTCTCGCCCGCCCCCTCCCCC
>JAADGC010000102.1 GCA_013152585.1 Chloroflexota bacterium | reverse complement strand
CATCGCCAAGCCAATTCCAGCGAAGAATCTCGCCTTTCATGGACGGTGAGACCCTTCACTGGCCTTTCGTGTTCATGTGCGTTGTCGGCTGGACCCGTTCAGGGTGACACAATAGAAAGGTGTCCTGTAGCGTTTTTCATATTTGGAATTGCTGGTATGGGGGGGGCATCCCCGGATTTTGGGGGGCAGATGTGACCGGGGATGCGCCCGTGAGGGCGTTGTTCAGGAGAGGCGGCGCACCTGGGGATATGATTTTGTGGGCATGGCCTCAGCGTCTATAATGATGATCACCAGGCCGCGCCGCGGCCGTCCATATTCCCCAGGAATTACAATAACCCATGACCACCTCCTCACCCTACCGACAAGGCCGCTGGAGCCTACAGGATCTGTTTCCCGCTGCCGACAGCCCTGAATTTAAGCAAGCCCAGGCTGCGCTCAACGCCAAAGTGGAGGCCTTTGCCGAAACCCGATCCCAACTAACAGCGGATATTTCGTTTGCGGCCTTTGGGAAAATCGTGGCCCAACTGGAAGATATCAGAGAGCAAGGCCATCGTTTATATGGCTTTGCCGGCCTCTGGTTTACCGAAGACACCCAGAATCAGTCGGCCCAGGGCTTGCAGGCGCAGATGCAGCAACTGATGGCGCAATTGACAAACAGCACCCTGTTTTTTAGCCTGTGGTGGAAAGAACTGGATGATGCTAATGCCCAGCGTCTGATGGATCAGGCTGGAGACTATCGCTACTGGCTGGAAGAAATGCGGCACTTCAAGCCGCACACGTTGAGCGAAGCCGAAGAGAAAATTATCAATATCAAAGATGTGACCGGGGTCAATGCCCTGATCAATCTGTACGATGCCTTCACCAACCGCTATGTTTTTCGGGTCGAGATCGATGGCGAGATCAAAGAGATGACGCGGGGGGAATTGATGGTGTTGGCTCGCAGCCCCAGGCCTGAGTTGCGGGCAGCCGCGTATCAGGAATTATACCGGGTGTATGGTGAGGACGCTCCGATTTTGGGTCAGATGTATCAGACGCGGGTGCGCGATTGGGGCAACGAGCAGATCGATCTCCGGCAGTATCAAAGCCCCATCGCTGCCCGCAATTTACAAAACGATATCCCGGATGATGTCGTGGATACGTTGCTGAGTGTTGCCGCCGACAATAGCGGGCTCTTCCAACGCTTTTTCCAGCTCAAGGCCCGCTGGCTGGGCATGGAAAAACTGCGCCGTTACGATATTTATGCCCCTGTGGTGGCAGCCGATAAACCTTACAGCTTTGCCACGGCGGCCGACATGGTCTTCGATGCTTTCGGCGAATTCGATCCGCAGATCGCCCACCTGGCGCAGCGGGTTTTTATCGAGAATCATCTCGACAGCGAGGTGCGCCACGGAAAACGCGGGGGCGCTTTCTGCTGGACGGTGTCCCCGCGATTGACGCCCTGGGTGCTGGTGAACTATCAGGGTAAGGCCAACGATGTCTCTACTCTGGCGCACGAGCTGGGCCACGCCGTGCATAGCATGTTGGCCGCGCATCACAGCGTGTTTACGCACCATGCTTCACTGCCTCTGGCCGAAACCGCTTCCACTTTTGGCGAGATGTTGCTGGTCGACCGCTTGCTGGCTACCGAAAGCGATGACAATGTCCGCCGCGACATCCTGTTCTCACAGGTGGATGATGCCTACGCCACCATTATGCGCCAGGCTTATTTTGCCCTGTTCGAAAAAGAAGCGCACGCTAAAATCGCGCAGGGGGCCTCGGTGGATGAACTTGCTCAGGCGTATATGCAAAATTTGCAGGATCAGTTTGGTGACGCCGTGGAAATCAGCGATGAATTCCGCTGGGAATGGGTGTCTATCCCCCACATTTACCGCGTCCCCTTCTATGTGTATGCCTATGTCTTCGGGCAACTGCTGGTATTGGCCCTGTATCAGCAGTACAAAGAGGAAGGGGCTGCATTCATCCCTCGCTATCGGCAGATTTTGACCGCGGGAGGCTCTGCCTCACCGCAGCAAATCCTGGAAGACGCCGGCATCGACATCCGGCGCCGCACCTTCTGGCAAGGTGGGTTCGATGTCATTGCCGAACTGGTCGCCCAACTGGAGTCCCTTCCTGTCCCTGCTGCCTGAGCGTCCCTAGCCTGTACTACCGCTCATACACGAGGGCGGCAATAAGATACTGGTTGTGTTGGCGACTTGAGCCGGCAAATTCGATTTGCCGAACCCGGACGACTTACAGGGGGATGTCGTAAGCAATGCACCGATTCCGTTGGCGCCGACCGCCCTGCGATTCATCGCCGGGCTATAAAACAGCGCCGGGTGAACCTGGCTTGGTCATGGTGGCGCCGGACTTCATTCCCCGGTGGGGGTGGGCTGCTCTGGCGAAAAGAGGCGTCAATCAACCTGCCAGGGGTTGGAGTGCGTTGCCAGCCATTGTTGGGCGCGGCGTATAAACTCTTTTTCCGATTCAAAGCTAAGCCACGCAGCCGCGGTATCGAGGTCGGGCGCCCACAGGGGCTGAAACAGAGCCTCTTCGGCGTCGGGGCTGCTGGGGCGAGGAGCGCCGCGAGGGGCGCGGCCCAAGCGCATGAGATAGTAATGCTCCTGGCGCTGAATAGGACGGCCGCGGAATGTGAAACGGATCTCATCCTCTCCCAAGTCGGCGACGATCTGTAGATCCCAGTAACCGCTTTCTTCGCCCACTTCGCGTAGCGCCGCCTGCTCAGGGGTCTCGCCGGCCTCGATATGGCCTTTGGGCAGGCGTATCTCATGGCTGGGGGTATCGTCTCGGGGTACTTCGCGCTCCAGCAGCAATACTTCAGCTCGATCATTGAGCACTATTCCCCCCGCGGCACGATATTTTTTGGTTTTACGGGGAGTCTTTCTCATGGGCAGCGCACCAGTCCTTGCGCCCACAGGCAGCCGCCGCACACAGGTGACTCGTTGCCAAAGCAATCTTCCTCATTGCTGACCGAGACATCGCAGCCGCCACAAAAGGTACAGGGTGGAAAAGCAAAGCTTTGTACGCGTTTGCGGTAAGCGATGTAGTCGGGGTGCAGCCAGATATCCAGCAGACTTTGCCGGCGCACATCGCCGACCACATGCCGCACCGAAAGTCGTTTTTTGCCGTGCAGATAGCTGGTGTGGCTGTGCATCAAAGGCCAGCAAGGGCTGACAGCACCGTTCCATGCTATCGACATCGATCCGTCTTCCACAAAACCGCACACATCGTTGCTGCCGCCCCAACTGGCGCCGGCATAACTGACACTGTAGCCGCTGTTGAAAGCCTGAAACAGGGCGTCTCGCGTCACTTCGTTAAAATCCATTTTGGGCAGGGTCAAATGCGGCACCTGGCTGTGGGGCAAATAGCTCAGCGAGCGCATGGTATCGACATACAGACGATCTTCCTGCATGGCCGCGTTGACGGGCTGCACATTACTGACAGAAAAATGCTTGATCCCTAACTGCACACCCAGCTTCAGCAGGGCCGGGAGCTCATCGATGTTTCGCTTCATGGCCACAAAGGCGATGCCCATCTCGGGCTGGGGGAAATGCGCTCCCTTGCGCATCTTGCGAAAGCGATCGAGATTCTCCAGCACCAGGGGCAATTCCGCACCCAGGCGGATATCGGCATAACTTTCGGGCGTGGCACCATCCAACGATACCCACAACATGTCCAAGCCGGCATCGATGAGTCTACGACTATTCTTAGCCGTCAGCGTGGTGCCGTTGCTGATGAGCTCGACCCGCGCTCCCAACTCCTTCACCTGGCGTATCCATGCGGTGGTGCGGGGATGAAACAGCGGTTCCCCGATGCCGCCGAAATAGACTGTGGGCAGGGTGGGGAGTTGTTTCAGACCCGCGAGGATGGCGGCAAAGGTTTTATCCGACATCCGGCCCACCGGCTCTTCCCAGGCATTGCGAAAACAAGTGAGACAATCGAGATTGCAACCATCGGTGGGTTCGATAAAAACTTTGGCCAGATGGGTGGGCGGGCGATGCAGGCGCACGCTATTGCCATCTTCGTCCAGGCGCACCTGTGCTCCCGGCTGCAAACCCCAGCGCGCCGCCATCTCGGGGGGCAGCACCAAACGTCCCTCGTCATCCACATATCCCCACTCGACTTGTTTCGAGCTTAAGGAATCGCTGCTGCGCTTACGGGAACGAAACTCGATCTTCATGCTATCGGCCTCCATGGTTCAATTGGAGTAGAACTATATGCGGTGACAGGTGTATTGTCAACAATAGGGAGCCATGGGCAGCAATTCCAAATATGAAAAACGCTACAGGACACCTTTCTATTGTGTCACCCTGAACGGGTGCAGCCGACAACGCACGTGAACTCGAAAGGCCAGTGAAGGGTCTCACCGTCCATGAAAGGCGAGATTCTTCGCTGGAATTGGCTTGGCGATGCCCGTTTCGGCGTCAAAGTGCG
>JAADGC010000054.1 GCA_013152585.1 Chloroflexota bacterium | reverse complement strand
GGATGATCTTGTCGGTGGGCGGCGGTGTTTCGCCCGACATGCCCGCCGAAAACATCGATGCGATGCTGGCGGCCGCCCGCAACTGGGTGAAGCCATCACCCCCGTACAGGATACCTTAGCAGTTACACTATAAGTTAGAGAATGGAGATAAAAATGGATATTCATATTTACCCGGACAAAAAAACATTGAGTGAAGTTGCCGCCCACTATGTCGGCGAGCACATCAACGAAGCCATCGGCCAACGTGGTGCAGCAAATATCATTGTGGGAACGGGCGCCTCTCAATATGATTTCCTGGCATTCCTGCGAAACCTGGATGACGTTGACTGGACTCGAGTCACCGTTTTCCATTTGGATGAATATTTGGGCATTTCGGCGCAGCACCCGGCCAGTTTCCGGCGCTTCTTAAAAGAGCGCTTTTTCGATTACCTGCCGCTTGTGACCGTTCACCTGCTGACAGGGGACGCCGACGACCCCATACAGGAATGCGCCCGTTACGGAGAGTTGCTGGCCGGCTGCATCATCGACGTTGCCTGCATCGGCATTGGCGAAAACGGTCATCTCGCTTTTAATGACCCCCCGGCCGATTTTGACACCGAGGCGCTGGTTCACGTGGTCACACTGGATAAAGTATGCCGTCAACAGCAAGTGGGCGAGGGACATTTTCCATCACTGCAGGATGTGCCCAAGCAAGCCTTATCATTGACCATCCCTGCCATCATGTCTGCCAAAGCCATCTCCTGCGTCGTGCCGGATGTGCGTAAAGCCCAAGCCGTGAAATGCGCCCTGGAAGGACCGATTACGCCCGACTGTCCAGCTTCGATCCTGTGGAAGCACCCCCATTGCCAGCTTTATTTGGATAAGGAATCGGCCTCGTTGCTTTCTCAGCAAGACCAGGGATAATGACCGCACAGATGCAGATAATCTACGGGGGACAGGTGTGGCAACCAGACCGGTTTCTCCGCAACGTTGCCCTTTTTGTGGAAGCCGGCCAGATTACCGAAATCCGCGCCGGCGTTTCTCTTTCCTCCTTACCGGCAAACAACCTAATCGATGCTTCCAATGAGATCATCATTCCGGGGCTGATCGACGTACAGGTGAATGGGGCGCTGGGCTGGAGCTTTCAAGCCTCACATCGCACGCATTTTCAGGAGATTCTGGACTTTCATGCGGCGGCGGGCACGACGACGCTGCTGCCAACGCTGATTACGGCCGAACGGGAACTTTTGTCAGAAAGTTTGCAGATATTGGCTGGCTTTTTGCACAAAGCCGAAGGGATCAATCTGCCCGGCATCCATCTGGAAGGGCCATTCCTGGCCCCCGAAAGAAGCGGCGCCCATCCGCCAGAGGCGCTGCACCTGCCCGATTTGGCTTTAGCACAGCAATTCGAGGCGGCGGCGAATGGCCGTCTCAAGATCATCACCCTCGCCCCCGAACTAGCGGGGGCAGATGCCATTATTGCCTATTTCGCACAAAAGGGCGTGGTTGTATCGGCGGGACACTCAGCCGCCACCTACGCCGACATGCAAGACGCCATCGCGGCCGGGCTGACCATGGTGACGCATCTTGGCAATCAGAGCGACTGGCCACATCGTGCCCCTCATCCGTTGGGCTTTATGGGCAGCGAGCCGGGTATCGTCGGCGCCTTGATGGCTGAACCGGCACTGATTGGCAGCATCATCATGGACGGCTATCACGTCCATCCCGCCTTGCTGCTACCCCTGCTGCGCCTAAAAGGGCCGGATAAGATTCTGCTCGTCTCCGATGCCTCCACTGTTGTTGGCTGTGCGCCGGGCAAGTACGAAAGCGGGGGATTGCAAGCCCTGATTCACGCCGAAGGGTTTGCTGTCAACATGCGCGGAACAGGCGGGTTGGCGGGCAGCGTCCTCACACTGTTGCAGGTTGTGCAACGAGCGGTCAAGCTGGCACATATCCCTTTGCAGCACGCCGTCCACATGGCGTCGCTGGGCCCGGCCAAATTGTTGGGCATTGCTGAAAGCAAAGGTCAGATTCGCGTCGGCAATGATGCAGATTTGCTGATTTTGAATCAGGATCTGAGCTTGCGCCGTGTCATCAACAGCAATAGCACGCCCGCAGCACCATCAACTAATCGTTAACTGTACCCTACCAAAGTAGGAGCCAAAAACCCTTCTTTTGGGGGCTGAAAAAGGGGTGGAAAAGGTGTATGCTGGGGTTAAGCAATTAAACCACCTTTCAAGGAGCCACCCATGAAGCGTATCCTCCCTCTTATCTTGATCCTCTCGATACTCCTGCTGCTTGCGGCCTGTGGCGGTCAGTCCTCAGACGACGAGCTGCAAACCGCGGTCGATGCTGCTATTGCCGCCACGGCCACGGCCCAATCCGCCATGCAGGCCACCATCGACGCCGCCATCGCCGCCACGACCACGGCCCAGGCGACACCACTGTCTGCCGCCACCCCCGAACCTACGGCCACATCTGACCTCCCGGCCACATCGGTGCCAGCGGCCACCCCCCTGCCGCCGACCCCGACATCTGCCCCCACGGCCACCCCGGTGGTCATCTACACGGAGCAGTATGTCACCATGACCGAGGATGAGCTGACCGCACTCATCGACGAAGCTGTCAACGAAGCGGTGGACGCCTCGCAACAGGCCGCGGACGCCGCCGATACCGCCACCGATGACGGTACCGTCAGCAGCGACGAGGTGCAGACCGTCGAGGTCTACGTGCAACTGAGCGACGAGAGCATCGCCCAGGCCCAGGCGATCATCGACGCCTACCAGCAGCAATATGGCGAGACCGCAGACGAATATCTGGCCGTGCTCACGGCCATGGAGCAGGACCTGGCGCAACTGGCCGACAACACCGCCGCCATCAATGACTCTCTGCAGGAGATCAACACGACGCTGGAACAGGGCCTGGACCTGGCCGAAGAAAGCGTCGCCCAGTTGGAAGCCGCGGCCGCCTCTGCCAACGCTACGGCCGAGCAAGTGCAGCAACAGGCGCAGCTCTGGCAACAGACCGTGCAGGCCCAGGTGCAGCAACGAGCACAGGTGCAGGAACAGGCCGCAGCCGCCGACATCCTCGCCAATCTCCAGCCCACCGAGGTCGCCGGCACTCAGACCGAGGCCCTGCGCAGCGCCTGGAACTACGTGGCCGCCGTGCAGGGGGCAATGGGAGACGGTGTTATCAGCCCGAACGAGCTGAATGCCATTGCCCAGGCCGGTGTCAACGCCTCGGCCAGCCTCAAAACCCGCGGTGGCCCCCAGATGCAGGGTATGGCCAACAACATCGATCAACTCACCCGCCAACTGGCACAGGGGCAAATGGGCCAGGCCCAGCGCAGCTTACAGCAACTCCAGGCCGGATTACCGGCACTGCCCAGCGCCCCCGGCGCCTCCGCACCCCCCTCAAAAGCCCCTGGAGGCAAGCGAAACAAATGAAACGCTATCGTCACCACCTCACCCTGACATCTCTGGCACTGAGCGTCTTTCTACTCCTGGCACTGAGCTCTCTGTTCACACTACCATCGGTGCGGGCATGGTCGGAGGAGAACATCGACTACTTCGATCCCCTGGACTATCGTTCCCTGTCCCAGCGGGACACTGTCTCGCCCACCGTGAGCAGCATCCATTTCGATCTGGTTGGCGCGCTGGCCATTGCCGCCGGCTTCAGCATCACCGACGCCGCCACCATCCAGGCCTATTCGCAGGCCACCGATTCCGGCCCTCTGCCCGAAGAACACCCCATCTACACCTTTGACGCCGATCCGGCCAACTATCCCGTAGCCCCGCCCATCTCCTCCGTGATCACCAGCACCATCTGTCCCTCGCCCTCCACCACCGCCGCTAACGTGAGCATGGGCTCGACCGACTCCGATCTGATGGCCTGCCCGGGATGCTTCACCGACCGCTACGGGCCCTATGGCGTCTTCTTCCACATGCCCCACAACAGTGCCGACGAGCTGGACGCCATCCACGACTGGACCTGGAACATCACCGACACCCTGATGGGCAAGGTCACCTTTGGCTATGGCTCCGACGTCCGTTTCACCTGGAAAGGCATCTCCAATGTCTACGAGACCACGCCCTGCTTCGTGCAGGAGATCCACGCCGTGGACACGGGCAGCATCCAGCCAGGCAGCATGGAAGCGCTGGGCATCTACCTGCACTCGCTGGGGGACAACTGGTCGCACCAGGAATGTATTGCCGCCGCAGACGCCCAGGGCAAGCCCTTTGCTGCCCACGTGACGGTTGACGGCAACGACGATCCGCTCTGGCCCTGCCGCTGGTCGGACCACAAATTCGAGTTCGGCGACCCGGACAGCTTCCCCGAAAGCAACCGCACCTTTAGCGGCACCCTGGCCCTTTATGACGCCCTGGTAGACTTCGCCCGGCAGAGCAATCGCGTCCTTTATCGCCCCATCCCGGTCACTGCCGAAGAGAACCACATTTACGACACGCTCTACCGCTTCGTCCACACCACCTCCGCCCTGCGACCAGACGACCGGCGAGTCATGGCCGACCAACTCCGCAGTTGGGCCCTGGACACCCGCGAAAGTAACCCCGCTTATTGGCGACCGTGGGCGTTTCTGCCCCTGCTGTTGCAGTGATTTGCAAATGGTCGCCATGGTCAACATCAAGCACACGTCCCTCTCTTCCGCCCGCCAACGGCCCCCTGGCCCCGCCCGCGGCTTTCCCGGCCATCACCTGTTCGCCTGGCGCCGGCATCCCCTTGATTTTCTGCTGACCATGGCCCAGCAGTACGGTGATATCGTGACGCTGCCCCTGGGCCGGCAGCCGGTCATCCTCCTCAACCACCCCGACTTCATCCGCCAGGTGCTGGTGAGCGAGCACACCCGCTTTGCCGGGGCACAGATGCTGCCGGCCGGGTGCCGGAGATGGGAGGGCGTGCAGCTCACCAACGCAGACGCGGAGCTCATGGTGAGGGAAGCCGCCGCCATGGCTCAAAGCTGGCAGCAGGGCGTGGTCGTGGATGTGGCCCAGGCCATGGCCACGCTCAGCCTGCGCATTGCCGGCCGTACCCTGTTCGCCACCGATCTGACCCCCGACCTCCCACTCATCCAACGCAGCCTGGACGACCTCATCACCTTGGGCGATCCCCTCGGCATTTCCCTCTTCGTTCGGGCATCCCCACGGCGTTGGCGCCGGGCCCGGGCCCACCTGGATGCCCTTGTCAGCCGCCTGCCGGCCGCTCCCCAGGCCCAAAAAACGCCCCTGGGGGCCACGCTCGACGATGCCGCCATTCAGACTCAGGCCCTCTCCCTCCTTCTGGCCGCGTACGAGGCCCCCGCCAACGCCCTCACCTGGACCTGGTACCTGTTGGCGCAGCACCCTCAGGTATGGAGCCGATTGCGGCTGGAGCTGGCACAGGTGCTGGGGGACAGACTGCCCACGGCCGAAGATCTGCCCCGCCTGCGCTTTACCGCCATGGTATTGGCCGAGGCCACGCGTCTTTATCCCCCCGTCTGGCTGAGCTCCCGTCAGGCCCTGCAAGCGCACCAGATCGGCGGCTACGCCTTGCCCGCCGGCACCACGCTCCTCCTGAGCCCGTGGGTCATGCACCGCGACCCCCGGTACTTTACAGAACCTCTTGCTTTTTGGCCCGAACGGTGGCAAGCTGAGTCCGATACCCATACCCTCCCCTACTTCCCCTGCGGCAACGAAGCCCACGTCGGCATGGGCGCCTCCCTTGTCCGGCGCACAGGCATCCTGCTGCTGGCCACCCTGGCCCAACGCTGGCACCTGCGTCTACCCTCGGGCCATGCCACGACTTTGCAGCCCGGCCTCACCCTCCGCCCCCGCCATGGCCTGCCCATGATTCCTACCCCTGCTGAGGTAACCCCATGAACTTCGCGAAATGTTCTCTTGCCAGGCTTGTACGCGGTCGCGGGGCCCGCCTGTTGGTGGCCGTGGCCGTAACCTTCCTGCTTCTCGCCAGCATGGTCTGGGCCTTTGCCGAAGAGCCCCTGCACTTCCGCGATCCCGCCACCGGCCAGACCGGCGACGACTGGCCGCAAGTGAGCACCATCCACGATGACCTTACCTACGCCTTGGCCCTGGCCGCCGGCTTTTCGATCAGCGACAGCATCACCCTGCAGCTTTGGGATCAACTGGTGGACTCGGAGCAGATCGGCCCGGGGGACGCCATTTCCTACACCAATTGCAGCGGCGGCGCCTTCCCCCCCGCTCCCGATGCCGACGCTGTCTGCGGGCTCAAACCCCACTCCCGGCAAGTCTGGCCTCTCCCCGACGCCATGCAGGACCCCGAGCACTGCGTCACATCACGCTTTGGCCCCACCTCTCCCTTCTTCCACTTCCCGCACCCAAACGACGTCAACGCCCTGCACGATTGGGCCTGGGGCACAAACGACCAGCTCAGCGCTTACGAGGCCTACGCCTGGGGCGGTCCCGCCGAATTCACGGTCATGCAGGCCTCCTGCCTGATCACCCGCACCGCCGTGATCACCACCAGCATCCAACCCGGCTCCCTCGAGGCCTTCGCCACCTACATCCACTCCCTGGCCGACTCCTACTCCCACCGCGACTGCATCGCCCACATGGATGAACTGGGCATGCCCTGGGCCACCCACACCCTCAGCGGTCACCCGGCCTGCGACTACAACCCCGCCAATCCCCAGCCCGACGACGTCCATGCCCGCGAATTCTACACCTATACCGACTCTCTGCGCACCGACGCCGCCATCCAGCACATCGCCCGTGAGCTCGTCGCCCGCAGCCTGCAGCGCGAGGGCGTCTACTGGCCCCTGGATATGAACACGCCTTTGGTCGCCCTGGCCGGCTCCCCCACCCTCAGCGAAACCCTGTCCACCTTCGTGCATCGATGGGACTTCAACCACGCGGCCGAGCGCCGGGCCTGGCTCGACACCGTCGTGCCCGCCATCCTCGCCCAACGCACACGGCGCCAGACCCTCTATCTGCCCCTCCTCGATGTCTCCGCCCCCATGACTCCCACCCTGGCCGCGGCCCAAACCCTGGCGCCGGCAGACTGGGGGGAACTCGTCAGCGCCGCCACGCCCTACACCATCTACAAAGCCGATTTCAGCTACGGGCCCTCCTTTCTCACCACCGACATCCGCACCACTGACCGCGAAAGCTACGAAAACCACGCGCTCACCATTTACCGTCCCCATGACGGCAATGCCTTTCTCAGCAACCGGCCGGTCGTGTTTTTCGTACACGGTGGGGGCTGGACAAACGGCTATCGGGATCAGTATGGCTTCGTGGCCCAGTCCTTCACCGGCGTGCAGGGCTGGGTGACCGTGGTCATCGACTATCGACTCACCTCGGACCAAGTCTTCATCGCCGATGCCTATTGCCCCGACGTAGCTACCTGCAATCAGCCGAATAGTATCGTCCACCGCACCAAGGCCGCCTGGTATCCCGATAATATCGCAGACGTCGCCTCGGCCCTGCAATGGACAACCGCCCACATCGCCGAAAATGGCGGCGATGCCGACCAGATCGTGATCTTCGGCCATTCCGCGGGCGGGCATCTGGTCTCGCTGCTGGCCACCCACGACGACTACACGACGCTGCGTCCGCACATACGCGGTGTTGTGAGCCTGAGCGGCGCCTATGACATCAACACCGTCAGTCGCTTCTACTGGTCTCCCATCGTCAATCAGACCTTCCCCGGAGGCTTCAGTAATACCGCCCTGCTCAGCGACGCCTCCGCCACCACCTATCTCGTGCCCACCCTCGCCCCGCCTCCTTTCTATCTGCTCTATTGTCAGTTCGACGCCCCTTCTCTCGCCGATCAGGCCGTTGCCTTCGACGACAGCCTCACATCCCTGGGATTCGAGCATGATCTCAGCTACCTGCCGGGCTACGACCACGGCAGCGAAATGGCGGCGATTGTCGGCGCCAACCTCGCGCCCACCCGCCTGATCATCGCCTGGATCGAAAAGCTGCTGCAAACGCACATCTATCTGCCCCTGTGGCAGCAAAGCTAACCAGAAGCCGGGCCCAATGGATGCGGATGCGGCCAACACACGAAAAAAGGAAGCGCTCGGCGCATCCGTGATGCGCCGCAGCGCCACCTCCAACCTTACGCCCAATTTCCGGGGACACACCCGCCCAATCCGGCCTCCTTGCCTTCAGCCCCCGCACAAGGTATGATAGCTGCAATATGACAGCCCCCAACACCCCACCCCATACCAACAAATCCGGCCTCTTTCTCAATCGCGAATTAACCTGGTTGCAATTCAACGGGCGCGTGCTGGAAGAGGCCATGGATGAAACGCATCCCCTGCTGGAACGCGTCAAATTCCTGTCCATCTTCAGCAGCAATTTGGACGAATTCTTCATGATTCGCGTCTCAGGCCTGCGGCAGCAGTTGGAATTGGGGCGTATCGAAGCATCGCCAGACGGCATGTCCCCGGCAGAACAACTGGCCGAGATCCGCCGCAGCCTGGAACCCATGCTCAAACAACAACTGCAATTGTGGAGCGAAGACATCTTACCCCAGCTTGACCAGCAAGGCATCCACATTTTGCGCTACGCCGATCTCAAGGGCAAACAGCGCAAACTCCTGCGCCGGCACTTCAAGCGCGAGATTTTCCCCACCCTCACCCCCCTGGCATTCGATCCCGGCCATCCATTCCCCCACATATCCAATCTCAGCCTTAACCTGGCCGTAGTGATCCAGGACCCGGTGCAGGGAGAGCGCTTTGCCCGCGTCAAAGTGCCGGGCTTCTTCCCCCGCCTGCTGCGCATCCCCGCCGAAGAAAAAGCCGACATTTTCGAAGGCCTGGGTCTGGCCGATGTCTCCGCGACCAATTTCGTTTGGATCGAAGAGGTGATCGCCAAAAATCTCGACAAGCTCTTCCCCGGGCTGGATGTCGTAGCCGCGTATCCCTTCCGGGTCACCCGCGATGCCGACATCGAAATCGAAGAAGACGAGGCCGCCGACCTGCTGGCCGCCATCGAAGAGGGTGTAGAGCTGCGTTATTTTGGCCGGCCCGTGCGCCTGGAAGTGGACGCTAAAATGCCCGAACATGTGCGCGAGATTCTCATCGACAATCTCGGCCTGCAACCCTATCAGGTCTACACCATCGCCTGCCCTGTAGGCATGGCCGACCTCATGGGCCTGATGAGCATCGAGCGGCCAGACCTCAAAGACAAACCCTTTGCCCCATCGGTGCCGGCGCCTTTGAGCACGGGCGAAGATATCTTTTCGGTCATCCGCCGCCGTGATATCCTGCTGTATCACCCCTACGACAGCTTCACGACGGTTCTCGACTTTTTGCACGCCGCCGCCGATGATCCCAACGTGTTGGCCATCAAGCAAACCTTGTATCGCGTAGGCAAAAATGCACCCGCGGTCAAAGCCCTGATGAGGGCCCGCGAAAACGGCAAACAGGTGGCCGTGCTGGTAGAACTCAAGGCCCGCTTTGACGAAGAAAATAACATCGTCTGGGCCCGGGCGCTGGAGCAGGCCGGGGTGCACGTGGTGTACGGGCTAGTCGGACTGAAGACCCATGCCAAACTGCTCATGGTCGTGCGCCGCGAAGCCGACGGCATTGTGCGCTATGTGCACATGAGCACCGGCAACTACAATGTCGTCACCGCCCGCGTCTACACCGACATCGGCCTGTTTACCAGCGATCCCGACATCGGCGACGACGTAGCCGATCTCTTCAACTCGCTCACCGGCTACTCGCGACAAGTGCAGTTCAACAAACTCCTGGTTGCACCCGCCACCATGCGCCAGGAAATCATCAGCCGCATCCAGAACGAAATCAAGTTGCACAAACAACAGGGCGATGGCTATCTGGCATTCAAGATGAATCAACTGGTCGACGCGGCCATTATCGAAACGCTGTATCAGGCCTCGCAGGCTGGGGTCAAAGTAGATCTGCAGGTGCGCGGCATCTGCACCTTGCGGCCAGGCATTGCCGGCGTCAGCGAAAACATCACCGTGACCTCCATCGTGGGCCGCCTCCTCGAACATGTCCGCATCTACACCTTCCACAACGGCGGCGACGAAGAGATATTTGTCGGCAGCGCCGACCTCATGCCGCGCAACCTCGATCGTCGGGTGGAAACCCTGTTCCCCATCGAAGATCCGGCGCTCAGGCAGGCCATCAAGCAGATATTACAGGTGCATTTGTGCGACACCGCCAAAGCCCGGCGCATGTTACCCGACGGCTCCTACGAACGCGTGCACCCGGCCGAGGGGGAAACGCCGCTGGATTCGCAACAGTGGATGATCGACCACCGCGGCTTTTGGAATCGTGAAGACTAAGAAATCGTCCCCAAACGAGTTCCCTTTTTGGCCTCCGGGAGGTGGTCAGAAGTGCTGCAAGGCACCGGAATATCGGCGACCACCTCCCGGAGGTCCCTTCTAGATAAAGGCTAAGTGCCCCGTCACGCTCACGACGAACACCCTCATGACCCACACCGATTCCTCACTGCTTCTCCCCCTTGATGCCCCCCAGGCCACTCTTGCCACCTGGGGTGGCAAAGGATTAAATCTCAGCCGGCTCATACGGGCCGGCTTTCCTGTCCCCCCCGGTTTCCTTCTCACCACCGCGGCCTACCGCAGCTTTGTGATCGCCAATGGCCTGCAGAGAATCATCGATGCGGCGATAGCAGGCGTTGCCGCCGATGATCCGGCCGCGTTGCAGCAGGCATCCACAACCATCCGCGAAGCGTTTGGCCGCGGAACCATGCCGGCGGCGCTGGTAAAGACGGTGACAGACACTTATGCGGGCCGGCAGCAAGCGGCAGTGGCTGTGCGCTCGTCAGCCACCGCCGAAGACCTCCCCGATCTCTCCTTTGCCGGCCAGCAAGATACCTTTTTGAATGTGGTGGGCACAGAAGCCCTGTTGACCGCCATCGTGCAATGCTGGAGCAGCTTGTGGACGGCGCGGGCCATCGGCTATCGCTTACGCAACCACATCCCCCATCACGGTCTCGGCCTGGCCGTGATTGTGCAGGAAATGGTGGCCAGCGAGGTTTCGGGCGTGCTCTTCACCGCCAATCCCCTCACGGGCCAGCGCAATCAGATGGTGATCGATGCCACCCTGGGTCTGGGCGAGGCCCTGGTTTCGGGCCTGGTAGAACCTGACCAGTACGTGATCGACGGCGAGACCATGCAGATCGTAGAAAAAAAGCTGGGTGCCAAGGCCACCCGCATCGACGCCGTAGCCAACGGCGGCGTGCGCACAGTGCAGCAGGACCATAGCCAGCAACAGGCGCTGAGCGATACCGAAATTTTGCAGCTCGCAGCCTGGGGCCAGGACGTTGCTCAGCATTATGACAACCAGCCACAAGACATCGAATGGGCCTACGCGGACAACAGCTTCACCATCCTGCAAGCCCGCCCCATCACTTCGCTCTATCCCCTGCCCACCGACCTGCCCCCGCGCCCACTGCGCGTCCTGGCTTCGCTGGGAGCAGTGCAGGGCATGCAAGATCCCTTCACCCCGTCGGGGCAGGATGCGCTGTGTCACTTTTTGGTGTCCGTGAGCAACACCGTGGGCGCGGGCCTTGACATGAACAGCCAGAACTTCTTGCTGATTGCGGGCGAACGCATTTTTATCGATGTAACGGGGATGCTGCGGCATCGTCTGGGGCGCAGCCTGCTGCAACGCGTGCTCGGCGCTGTCGAACCATCGATTGGCGCCGTCATGCAGCCATTGCTTGCTGATCCGGAGCTGGCAGTACAGCAGCAGCGGCCACGACCGGCCACCGTGTGGCGTTTACTGCGGCGTTTCATCCCCATTGTGGCTCGTTTCGCGCTGAGCATGATCATGCCGGAGCGCAGCCGCCGGCAGGGGCAGAGGATGATCGCACAGGCGATTGTCCAGGTGCAGGAGCAGATGGCCAAGCCCGCCGAGTTGCACGTGCATTTGCAAAGCATCGCCCACCTCTACGACGAGATACCCGCACATGTGTTGCCGCGACTATTGCCGCGGCTGGCCTGTGGCATGGCATCGCTGAATGGGCTGCTGTTCCTGTCGCGGCAGGCCACCGGCAGCGATCAACTGGCGTTGGAAATCACCCGTGGGCTGCCGCACAATGTCACCACCGAAATGGACCTGGCGCTGTGGCGCACCGCACAGATCTTGCGTGCCGCGCCCGAACTCGAGGTGCATTGGCGCAATGACGCCGGGGCACTAAGCCGCCTTTATATCGAACGAAAACTCTCCCCCGCTGTCCTCCAGACCCTCGATGATTTTCTGAACACGTATGGCGTACGGGGTCTGGCCGAGATCGATATGGGCCGTCCCCGCTGGCGCCAGGACCCCACGCCGGTTTTTCAGGCCCTGCAAAGCTACCTCAGCATCGACGATCCCGAGCAGGCGCCCGACGCCGTGTTTGCGCGCGGCGCTGCCCGGGCCGAAGCGGCCATTGCCGAACTGGCGACGGCCGCGGCCACCTTGCCCCGCGGCTGGATAAAAGCCCGGCTGGTGCGTTTTCTGGCGCGACGCGTGCGTGCATTGGCCGGTCTGCGTGAAACGCCCAAGTGGACGATTATCAACATTTTCAGCGCCGTGCGGGTGCTGCTGCTGCATGATGGCGCCGCCCTGGTTACAGCCGGCATTTTGAACGCAGCCGATGACATCTTTTTCCTGCATTTGTGCGAATTGCAGGAACTGGCCGCGGGCAAGCACGAGGGCTGGCAGACGCTGGTGGCCGAGCGCCGGGCAGTGTATGCACGCGAGATGGGGCGCGGCCGTGTGCCGCGCGTGTTGCTGAGCGATGGCCGCACATTTTACGAAGGGCTGGGCGCAACTCCCGACGCTACCGGCGCTATTCACGGCAATCCCGTATCGCCAGGCGTGGCTGAAGGCCGCGTGCGCGTGGTGCTCGATCCGCATCACGCCGACCTGCAACCGGGCGAGATTTTGGTCTGTCCCGGCACCGATCCCTCGTGGACACCGCTCTTTTTGGCCGCGGCCGGGCTGGTAATGGAGGTGGGAGGATTGATGACGCACGGGTCAGTGGTCGCCCGCGAATACGGCATTCCCGCTGTGGTCGGCGTGCATCAGGCAACCAAGCGTCTGACCACGGGCCAGCGCATCCGCCTGGATGGCGCCACTGGCGAAATTCGCATACTGGAAACCGTGTCCTGAAACCGGAGACCCGTGAAGTCTCGACGCCTCGCTCTACAGACGGCGGCGGGAGAGTCCCTTCACCATCACCCAATCCACCAACCCCGGCAGCGCCCGGTCCAGCCGCCAGATCAGGCGTCCGATGGGACTGAGGACGACCAGCCGCGGTCGTCGGGCTGCCGCCTTGACGATGGCGGCGGCCACCTGCTCGGCGGTCTGCGTGCCCGGCGCCACGCGCGCCGCACCCTTGGCCCCCCCGTGCAAACTGTCCCCGCGCTTGATAGCTTTGCGCCCCAGCTCTACCCCGCTGGTGAAATACGGACACACCGTCACTACACCCACGCCATAAGGACGCAACTCCGCCCACAGCGCCCGGCCCAGCGCGTTCAGCGCCGCCTTCGATGCGCTGTAAGCCACCGCCGAGGGCGTGCCAATCAGGCCCGCCACCGACGACACATTCACAATCACGCCCCGACTCTGCTTGAGGTGCGGCAGTGCCGCCTGCGTGCAATAAACCACCCCCATATAATTCACGGCAAACTGATACGCCATATCGCCCGGTTGCAAATGCTCGAAATAGCCCGAAACCACCATGCCGGCATTGTTCACCAGGCCATCCAATTGCCCGAAATGAGCCAGGGCGTCCTCGATCAAACGTTGACACTGGTCGGAATCACTGACATCCGTGGGCACCGCCAGGGCCCGTTCCGCCCCGCCCAATTCCGCGGCCAACTGCGCCAGCGCCTCCTCCGAACGCGCCGCCAGCACGACCCGCGCCCCGGCAGCAGCCAGCGCCCGCGCCGTGGCCCGGCCAATGCCGGTGGAAGCGCCGGTGACGATGAAAACTTTATCCTTGAAAGAAGATGATGACATCATTTCAACCTTGGTGAGAGGGAAGAGATAACTCGACCCTGCGATTTCGATTCGCAGATCAGTGCCTATGTGCGTTTATCTATGCCCCAATTTCAAGCGCAAACGTTGCGCCAAGCCATGCAGCACACCGATCTCGGGCACCCGACATATCCGCAACAGCCCATAATACACACCACTGCCGACCGCAGCCGAACCCCCCACCACCCACAGGCGATTCAGCACTCCCGCCGTCCCCACCTGCCCCAACAGCGTCTGCGACACGCCCCACACCACCACGCCCATGACCACCGAAGCCAGCAACGTCACAATAGCCGTCCAGCCTACGCCCTGCCCCAGCCGGCCGCCCCAACGATAAATCAGCACCACCATCACCAGCGCATGCGCTGCCTGTTTAGCACCATCAGCCAGTGCCAGCCCCAAAAAACTCAGAGTCGGCAGCAGGCTCAGGGCCACTGCCAGATACACAAACACCGACAAAATACCGACCAGGGCTGGCGTCCGGCTGTCATGGCGGGCATAAAAGGCAAAATTCAGCGGCCAGTCGATACTGGCAAAAATCAGACCCACCAGATAATAACGCAACGTCAGCGCCGTCCAATACGTATCCATGGCTGTGAACTCACCATGTTCGGCCAGCAGCCGCACCACCGGCTCCGCCAGCACCCACAGCCCCACCGTTGCCGGCACGCTCAACACCAGCACCAGGCGCAGGCTCGCCCCCAGTGTATGACGATACGCGTCCCAATCCTTGACGGCAGCCCACCGCGATAAAGCCGGCAACGCCGCCAGCGAAATCGCCACCGCCACCAATCCATGCGGAAACTGATACAACGTCGTCGCCTGTCGCATATACGACAAACTGCGCTCGCCGGTGCTATTCGCCAGCCGCGTATCGATGCCCCCCTGGATCATACTCACGATCAGCGAGGCCAGCACGGGTAGATACAAAAGCCACACACGCCGCAAAGCCGGATGCCGCATCTGTAGCGTCAGGCGCAGGCCCAGATCCCGCAAGTCGGGCAGACGCAAGCCGAGCTGAATCAAGCTCCCCAGAAAAATCCCCAAAGCCAGCGACTGCACCCCCAATCGATTGTGCAACAGGGGCACAGCCACGATCACCCCCAAATTATACAAGCCATCGCCCAAAGCCACCTTCGTAAAGCGCTGTCGGGCGTAAAGCACAGCCGCCAGCACGCCCGAACTACTGAACACCCACACCACCGGTGCCATCAAGCGCATCAGGCGCACGGCCGTTTCCTGGAACTCCAGCGGCAACTCCTTGCCCAGTAGGCCCACAATCGCCGGTGCGAACAACTCGATCCCCAATACTGCCAGGGCTGACACAGCCGCCAGCATGGTAAAAACGGCGCTGGCCACACGGGCAAAATCCTGGCGCCGCTCATGCCGGGCATAGTCGCTCAGCACCGGCACCAGCGCCGCCGACAACATCCCCCCCACCAACAGATCATACATCGTCTTGACCACAAACTCGGCCGTGCGAAACGCCGACACATAGCCTGTGGCGCCAAAATAATGCGGAATGATGATCTCGCGCACCATGCCCAACACCCGGCTCAGCACATTTCCCAGGCTGAGCATGGCGGCGCTACGCGCTACCGAAGGCTGGGCATTGACGACATCAGTCTGTATCTCCTCCATCCGCTATTCACTCAACTGTCTGGCCAAAACGATCCAGGATCGCCGCGATGATGGCCGAGGTCGAGCGGCCAGCCACCAGCTCCACATACGCCACCCGGCCCCCGTAACGCTCCACCACCGCCGCTTCCGGCGGCCGCGGCCCCTGCGACCGATTCCAGTCTGCGCCCTTCACATACACCTGCGGACGGATGATCTCGATCAGTGCCCGGCAATCCACGGCATCGAAAATAACCACGCCATCCACACAACGCAGGGCCGCCAGCATCGCCGCCCGCTCATCCTGGGGGATGATGGGACGCTGCGGCCCCTTACGCTGCCGCGTGCTGGCGTCCGAATTCAGCCCCACCAGCAAATGATCACCCAATGACCGCGCCTCTTGCAGATAGCGCACATGCCCGATGTGCAACAGATCAAAATGGCCATTCGTAAAAACCACCGTCTCACCGGCCCGCCGCCAGTTGGCAGCAAACTCGGCGGCGGCGGTCGCTTGCAAAACAGGTGCATTCATAACCGCCATCATAGCATGTGCCCCGACTTCTTCCCAAACCTCGTGGCACTCGACATACCCACAATTTTGTATGCTGATCCCACCTGTGGTACCCTGCCCATTCGGCGACGAATGCCGCACTACCCTGCGGTGCCTCGTTGAACTCATCTCTCGGGAGACATTTTCATGACGGACTCCTCTGTTCCGACACCCTCATCCTATCCTTTCGCCGCACAACGCGCCCAGCGCGGACTCAAAGAGTATCTCGGCTTCGTGGCCCGCGGCTTTGCCATGGGCTCGAGCGACGTGGTGCCCGGTGTTTCGGGCGGCACCATGGCTTTCATCCTCGGCATTTACGAAGAGCTCATCGAAAGCATCCGTGCCATTGCTCAGCCCGCTTTTGTGCAATCGGTGCTCAAACTGCGCCTGCGCGACTCCCTGCAAATCCTGAACTGGCCCTTCCTGGTGTCGGTGTTCACCGGCATTTTATTGGCGATTCTTACCCTGGCGCGCGGCTTAGCATGGCTGCTCGAGAATCAACCGGTGCTGATCTGGAGCTTCTTCTTCGGCCTGGTGCTGGCATCCATCGTCACGGTCAGCAAACGCGTGTCACGCTGGTCCCCTCCCTTGCTGCTGCTGTTGTTGCTGGGAGCCGTAGGGGCCTACCTGCTGGTGGGGGCCGTCCCCGCACAAACACCCGAAACCTGGTGGTTTCTGATCATCAGCGGGGCTCTGGCCATCTGCGCCATGATCCTCCCCGGCATCTCCGGGGCCTTCATCCTGGTGCTGTTGGGCAAATACCAGTTTGTGCTCGATGCTGTGAATCAGCGAGACATCGTCAGTCTGGCCCTGGTGGCAGGCGGCGCTGCCGTTGGTATCATTAGCTTTGCTCAGATATTGGGCTGGCTGTTCAAACGCTATCACAATGCCACTGTTGCCGCGCTCACCGGCCTCATGCTGGGCAGTTTACGCAAAATCTGGCCCTGGAAGATCACCGTCGAATCCATGCTCGATCGGCATGGCAAAGAAATCCCCCTATTGCAGCACAACGTCCTGCCCCAGGCGCTGAGCAATGAAGTGATGATGGCCCTAGCCCTGGCTGTGATCGGCGCCGTGGCCGTGCTCCTGCTCGACCGTCTGGCCAGGCATTCACCACAAAGCGCCTGATCTCAAAACACCAACGCCGCCCGCCACATGCCGGACGGCGTTTTTTTTAGGCGGATGGCCTCAGGCCGGCGATGATGTCTTGCGCCGTGTCCTCTGCCTGGGCGATGCAGTCGGGCAGGCCCACCCCGCGGTAGGCGCTGCCGGTGAGATGGATGCCAGGAGGACAGGCCGCAGTGAGGGCATCGACGCGCTGCACGTGCCCCACATCGTATTGGGGCGATGCGTTTTGCCAGCGATAAATGCGGCTGAACAGGGGCGGGCGCTCGATACCCATCATCAGACGCAGGTCTTCCTGTACCACGGCCATCAACTCATCGTCGGGCAAAGCAAATATCTCGGGATGCCGGGAGCCGCCAAAAAAGACCCGCATCAACACGGCATCGTCCGGAGCCCGATACTCCCACTTGCTCGAAGTCCAGGTGACGGCATTGATATTGCGCCCGGCGCTGCGGGGAATCACCAAACCGAATCCTTTCAGGTTATGGCCTACATCGGCCCGCCGGTACGCCACCGACACAGTCCCGGTGTCCACATAGCGAATACGGCGCAACGCCGCCGCCAAGTCCGAACGCAGACCTTCCAGCAGATCGGCGGCGGCATAAGCAGGCGTGGCCAGCACCACATGGTCGGCACACACGCAGCTCTCGGGGCCAAGGACGATCTGGTAGTCGTGTGCACGGCGCAGGATACGCTGCACCGGGGCATTGAGTCGCACATCGGCCGGCGTTGCCGCGATCAGGGCATCCACCAACTGGCTCACGCCCGGTCGCAGCGACATAAACATCGTGCGCGGGGGATTGCCATTGGCCGCTGCCGGAGCAGGGCGATGCTTCCGCGCCGCCAGCATCCCCCGAATCAGGCTGCCATATTCTTTCTCGATAGCGCGGAAACGGGGAAACGTGGCCATAATGCTCTGATGCTCGGCTTCGGCATTGTAAATGCCTGCCATCATGGGCTCGGCCAGCCGATCCAATGCCTCCTCTCCCAAACGCCGACGGATGAAATCAGCCAGGGTTTCGTCTTCGTCATCACGACGGGCCGGCAGCAGCAGATCTAAGCCCATGCGCAGCTTGCCCGGCCACGAAAATAACGGGCTGAGCGCAAAAGGCATGATGTGCGTGGGCACGATCAGCATCACGCCCTCGGGCAGGGCCTGCAATTTGCCACCATGGAACACAAACACACCCTTGTTCTGTGCGTTGGTGGGAATGAGCTGATCATCCAGTCCCAGCTCGTGCACCAGTTTCAGGGCCGCGGGTTTTTGGGTGATGAAACTGTCGGGGCCGCCCTCGATGGTGAAGCCCTGGGTATGCTCGGTGCGTATCTTGCCCCCCAATTGCTCGCCAGCTTCGATGAGGGTGATACGCACGCCGACGCCAGCGGCCTGCGCCTGTTTTTGCAGATAATAGGCCGTACTCAGTCCGGCGATGCCGCCACCGATGACGGCGATATGAGGCATGGTGGGGGGTATCTGATTTGATGTCATAGGGATTTAAGTAAGTGAGGAGTTGAATCTTGATCAACCGGCGCTCTCTGTTGCCAGATGGGCAAAGGCGTTGGCGGCCGCGGCCACGGTTTGGTCGATCTCGACCTCGGTGTGCACCGTGGAAAGGAAGCCCGATTCAAATTGGGATGGCGCCAGATACACGCCTTGGGCCAACATCTGCTGGAAATACGCCGCGAAGCGTCGACTATCGGCGCCACTGGCCGTATCCCAGTCGCTGACCGCTTCGGCGCTGAAGAACATGCCGAACATGCTTCCCAGGCGCTGTACCTGAATGGGCACGCCGGCCGCCCGCGCCGCATCCTGCAATCCGGCCAGCAATCGGCTGCCCACACGTTCGAAGTGCTCCCACGCCGCCGGTGATTGCAGTTGTTTGAGGGTGGCAATACCGGCCGTCATGGCCAGGGGATTGCCCGACAACGTGCCCGCCTGATACACCGGCCCCGCCGGAGCCACCATTTCCATAATCTCCCGACGGCCACCATACGCGCCCACCGGCAGCCCGCCGCCAATCACCTTGCCCAGGGTGGTGATGTCGGGCTGGATGGCGTACAGCGTTTGGGCGCCGCCCGGATGCACCCGGAAGCCGGTCATCACTTCATCGAAGACCAGCAAGGCATCGTGGGCGCTGGTCAACTGGCGCAGGCCCGGCAAGAAAGCCGGCAGCGGGGGAATCATGCCCATGTTGCCCGCCACCGGTTCCACAATCACGGCCGCTATCTGCCCCTTGTGCTCGTCAAAAAGCTGCTCCACCGAATCGAGATCGTTGTAGTGGGCCAGCAGCGTGTTGCTCACCGTGGCCGCGGGCACGCCGGGCGAGTCGGGCAAACCCAACGTAGCCACGCCCGAACCCGCTTTCACCAGCAGCATGTCGGCATGGCCATGATAGTTGCCCACGAATTTTATCACCTTATCGCGACCGGTATAGGCGCGGGCCAGACGCAAAGCGCTCATCACCGCTTCGGTGCCCGAATTGACAAAGCGCATCATCTCGATTCGGGGTATGAAGGTGCGAATGAGCTCGGCCAGTTCGATTTCGAGAGGACTGGGGGCGCCAAAACTGGAGCCTTTGGCCGCGGCTTCCTGCAAGGCCCGCACGACCTGCGGCTGCGCGTGGCCCAAGATCAGTGGGCCCCACGAAAGCACGTAGTCGATGTAGCGATTACCATCCACATCGATCAGATAGGGACCTTCGCCGCGGTCGATGAACAAAGGTTGACCACCCACGGCCCGAAACGCACGTACAGGTGAGCTCACGCCGCCGGGCATCAGGGTTTTGGCTTGTTGGAAGAGGGATACAGATTTAGCGATATTCATGGTGGGGGTTGGGGTGAGCGGGGCGAATCACGGATTCGCCCGATGAGGGGATTGGGGATGGCAGGGGCGTCACGGATTCGTCCCACCTGCTTACTGCATATTGTTCGACGAGGGCGACGAGGGCGGCGATGAATTGGGGATCGTCATTCAGGGCAGGGGGGCGCTCCAGACGCACACCCAGTGCCCGCGCCGTTTTCTGCACCCGAATGTCGATATCGTAGAGGGTTTCGACATGATCGCAGACGAAGCCCACGGGAACACTGACGATGTCGCGAATGCCCTGGGCAACCAGCGTCTGCAGGTACTCGTCGAGATGCGGCCCCAGCCAGGGCTCGGGACTGCGCCCGGGCGATTGGTAACTAAACGACCATTGATCGGACGAGAGCCCGGCCTGGATGGCCACCAGGCGAGCGGTTTCGCGCACTTGCTGGTCGTAGGGATCGCCCTGGGCAATGATGCGTACGGGTAGGCTGTGGGCGCTGAACACGACATGCACCCGCGAGCGCTGCTCTGCGGGCCAACGTTGCAAACCCATCTCCACCCGGGACGCCAGCGCCGCAATGAGGAGGGGGGCGTCGTGAAAGCCATCGATGAAACAAAAGTCGATATGGCCGCGCCCCATGGCCAAGCCCTCTTTGACCTGGGCATGGTATTTGGCCACGCTGAGGCGGCTATAGTGCGGTGCCAGCACTAAGGCAATGGCCCGCTGGATGCCATCGTCTATCATCTGCCTGATCACATCTTCGATCCAGGGTGCCCAATGACGCATGCCCAGGTAACAGCGAAAACGCTGCGCATCGAGCTTTGCAGCCACGGCTTGCACTTGTTCCTGGCTACGGGCCAACAATGGCGAGCTACCCCCAATCTGTTCGTAATTGCGGCGGATGGCCGCCACCATGCGCCGGGAGGTGGGGCGGCCTGCACGCACATAGGCCAGATAGCCAGGGATGTCGTGCAGGCTATCGGGGCCGCCGTAGGCCATGAATAAAACGCCGATGGGTGCCGGGGTGGTGGTCATGGTATCAAACTGCGGTGCGCTCGTGCACGTAATCGACCAGGCGACGGACGTTGTCGCGGGGGGTGGTGGGCAGGATGCCATGCCCCAGGTTGAAGATATGTCCGGGCCGACCGCCAGCCCGTTGCAGCACATCGTCAATGCGGGCTTGCAGTTCCGGCCAGGGTGTCAGCAGGGCGATGGGGTCGAGATTGCCCTGAATAGGACGTTCGGGGCCGATTTGAGCCCAGAACCAGTCGAGGGACATGTGCCAGTCCACACCGATCACATCGCCACCACAGGCTGCCACATCGGAAATATAGGGGGCGGTGCCGGTGCTGAAGTTGATGACCGGCACGCCGGCAGCTTGCAGGCGCCGGAATAGTTCTGTGTTGTAAGGCCGCACATAGCGATTGTAATCCTGCTGGCTCAGGGCACTGCCCGCCCACGAATCGAAGACCTGCAAGGCTGAGGCCCCGGCCTGCACCTGCTCGAGCAGATAGTCGGCCTGCACCGTGACCAATTTTTGCATCAAATGCTTCCAGGCCGTGGGCTCGCTGAACATCAGCGCTTTCACCTTAGCGTAGTTTTTGGAACCGCCGCCTTCGATGGCATAGCTGGCCAGCGTGAAGGGCGCACCGGCAAAGCCGATGAGGGGGATGCGGCGGGGAGTGAGCTCGGCTGTGGCCAGTTTGATCGCTTCCAGGGTGTTGTTGAGCACGGTTTCTGCGGTCGGGAGCACGGCCAAGCGGTCGATATCCTGCGTGGTGGTGAGCGGATTATCGAACTGCGGGCCTTTGCCGGGCACAAATTCGAGATGCAGGCCCATGCCGATCAGCGGCGGCAGGATGTCGGCAAAAATGATAGCGGCATCCATGCCGAATTCATTCACCGGCTGCAGGGTCACTTCCGCCGCCAATGCCGGCGTGGTGATCATCTCCAACATGCTGTGCTGGGCTCGAATCGCCCGATATTCGCTCATAAAACGACCGGCCTGACGCATGAGCCAGATCGGCGTATGGGGGACAGCCTGGCGACGGCAGGCGCTAAGGAAGGGGGAGGATAGCAACGTTTGAGTCATGCAGCCTGCTCCTGCAGCCAACGAGCTGCTTCTTTGGCATGATAGGTGAGGATGAGGTCGGCACCGGCACGCTTGATCCCCAGCAGTGTCTCTAGCACGACCTTTTTCTCGTCCACCCAGCCATTGGCTGCCGCGGCTTTGATCATGGCGTATTCGCCACTGACGTTGTAGGCGGCCAGCGGCACTTGGGGATGGGCGGCCCGTACGCGGGCGATGATGTCGAGATAGGCCAGGGCCGGCTTCACCATGAGGAAATCGGCGCCTTCGGCCACGTCGAGGGCGGCCTCGCGCAGCGCTTCGCGGGCGTTGGCGGGGTCTAGCTGGTGCGATTTGCGGTCGCCAAAGCGCGGCGCCCCCTCGGCTGCATCGCGAAAGGGGCCATAATAGGCCGAGGCATATTTGACTGCATACGACATGATGGGGATGTGGCTATACCCGGCATCATCTAAGCCCGAACGAATGGCTTGCACCATGCCGTCCATCATGCCGCTGGGGGCCACGATGTCGGCACCGGCCTGGACATGCGAGATCGCGGCGCGCACCAGGATGTCGAGCGTGGGATCGTTGAGGATCTCGCCCTGTTCGTTGAGCAGGCCGCAATGTCCGTGGTCGGTGTATTCGCACAGGCAGACATCGGTGATCACGACGAGATCGGGGGCGGCGGCTTTGAGCGCCCGCACGGCCTGTTGCACAATGCCCTCATCCGCGAAGTTTTCGGCGCCAACAGGGTCTTTGTGGGCGGGGATGCCAAAGAGGACGACGGCAGGGATGCCGAGGGTCAGTATCTCGGCGGCCTCGGCGGCCAACTGATCGACCGAGAGCCGTAATTGGCCGGGCATGGAGACGATGGGCTGGCGCACATTGTGGCCGTGCTGCACGAACAGGGGATAGATGAAGTCGGCGGGGTTGAGTTCGGTCTCACGGACCATGCGCCGCAAAGCCGGGGTGCGGCGCAGACGACGCGGACGATTGGTGGGAAAAGAGGACATGATATCTGTTACGTCAGGATGAATGGTTGTTGTACTGTTGAATCAAAGCTTGAATGAGATCGGATAACGTGTACTGGTTGGGGCTGACACTGACGGAAATGCCGGCTTCGGCGCAGGCCCGGGCCGTGATGGGACCGATACAGGCGACAACGGCTTCTTGTAAGGATTGCTGCACCGCCGGATGGGCGGCTGTCAACTGCAAGAAGTTGCGCACGCTGGAAGGGCTGGCAAAAAGGATGCCTTCGAAACCCTGCGCCAGCTTCTGCAGTGCTTCGGGATCAGGCGTGGGCACGACGGTATCGTAGATGGGGACGTCGTTGACCTCTGCCCCCTGGGCGCGCAGGGTATCCACGATTTGCTGGCGCCCCAGTCGCGAACGCGGCAAGAGGATACGCTGGCCCCGCACGTTGCCCAGGCCTCGAGCGATGGCCTCGCCCGTAAATGTTTCCGGCACAAAATCAACCTGAATGCCGTTTTGGGCCGCCAAATCGGCCGTGACAGCGCCTACGGCTGCCACCCGTGGCAGTTGCTGCCACCCCGACGAACTCTGCGCTCGCACCTGGCAAAAGAAGCGCACAGCGTTGGTGCTGCTGAAGATCAGCCAATCGTAGCTATCAAGATGTCGCAATGCCTCGTCGAGCGCCGCATTGCGTATGGGCACAAACTGAATGGTGGGGAACAGGATCACTGCGGCGCCGAGTTCGTTCAGCATCGCAAGGGTAGCACTTGCCTGGCTGGCGCTGCGGGTGACGACAATGCGTTGATCAGCCAAGGGCTTCGGGGTCATAGGAAAGGATCTCCTTCGCCCCCTGTTGGAGCGCCCGTGCAGCGAGTTTGCTGCCCACCATTTGTGGATACTGGCCGCTACCTTCCAGCCGCAGTATCTTGCTGCCATCGGGGGCGGCGACAAGTCCGGTGAGATAGATGTGTTCAGTCGGTGATGGGGCAAAAGCAGCCACCGGGGTAGAACAGCCGGCGCCCAGCGCGTGCATAAATGTCCGCTCTGCTGTGGCAGCAGCCTCCACTTCCGGCTGATGAATGCCATGCAGCAGGCTGAGGGTGTCTTCATCCCCGGCGCGGCATTGGATGGCCAGCACGCCTTGCCCGGGCGCAGGTAACATCACATCCATCGGCAACTCCTGGCGAATATGATGGTCCAGCCCCAGGCGGTTGAGCCCGGCAGCAGCCAAAACGGTAGCCTCATATTCGCCCTCCAACACCTTGCGGATACGGGTCTCGATATTGCCGCGGATCGATCTTACCTGCAGATCGGGGCGATGATGCAGCAGTTGCGCCTGCCTTCGCAGGCTGCTCGTGCCCACAACCGTACCGGTGGGCAGGTCATCCAGAGACCAGGCTTCCCGCGTCACCAGCACATCACGCACATCTGCCCGACCGATCATGGCTCCCAGGATGAGGCCAGCGGCGTTTTCTACGGGCAAATCTTTGAGCGAGTGCACGGCCAGATCGATCTTGCCCTGCTGCAGGGCATGTTCCAACTCCTGGGTGAACAGGCCTTTGCCGCCGATTTTGGGTAAAGCGACATGCAGGGTCTTGTCGCCATGGGTGACAAAAGGCCGAATCGTGCATTCCACAAACGGCCATTGGCGGGTGATCAGGGCGATGATGTAGTTGCTTTGCCACATGGCCAGCCGCGAGGTGCGGCTGCCAACAATGAGATTCTTTTTCATAAGTGGTTTTGCAATCGGTAGGGCGTCCGGGGCCAGATATTATTCAGGAAACAGGCATGAGGTCAAACAGCTCACGCACGGTTTCGGCATAGGGCTCGGCCTCACCGACGCTGGCTTTTTGACGCAGACGAATCGTGGGTTCGTGCAGGAGCTTGTTGATCAGCGCCTGCGAAAAATACTGCAATTGCTGACGGGTCTGTTCATCTACATCGCCCATGTAGCGCAACGTGCGTTCCAATTCGGAGATGCGGATGGCGTCGGCTTTTTGGCGCAGATCCCGGATCAGGGGACGAACAGCCAGCTCGTGCATTTCGATAGCCAGTTTATCCATTTCGGCGGCGATGATGGCTTCAACCGCGGGCACGCATTGCTGGCGGGCGCTCAGGCCGTGATCGATGCGCAGCTTGAGGTGGTCGATGCCGATGCGTTCGAAGCCCGGCACCTGTTCGGCCTCAGCCATAATGTTTTGAGGCACGGCAATATCCACCGCCACCAAACGTCGTCCCTGGCGTTTATCCATGACTTCCTGCAGCAATTCCATCCCGATCAGAGGTTCAGGCGCCGCGGCCGCAGTAAAGACCCTGTCGGCCCAAGTCAGGGCCTCGGCCAGATGATCGAGATCCCACAGCCGGTAGCCGTAGGCCTGTGCTTCGGCCTGCGCCCTGGCAATGCGGCGATTGACAATGCCGATCTCGCGCACACCATGCCGGCGCAGCGATTTCAGCGCCAACTGGCTCATATTGCCGTAGCCAATGACCAGGGCCCGCACCTCATGGGGGTTGGCCACACCATGCAGCAGGGCCTGGATGGCCACCGAGCTCATGCTGGCGGGATGGCGGCTGATCTCAGTCTCGGTGCGCACACGCTTGCCCGTACGCACTACAGCATTGAACAGGGTGTGCAGCACGGGTCCGGTATTTTTTTGAGCAACGGCCTGTTCCCAGGCGTCGGTTATCTGCCCCAATATCTGCGGTTCCCCCAGCACCATCGATTCCAGGCCGGCCGCTACGCGTAACAAATGTTGATACGCTTCCTCGCCTGCCCACAATCGCCCGCCTGCTTTGATATCGGCACACGATATGCCGGTCAGAGCGCTGATCTCTTCCAGGATGCTATCAGTCGAAAGCGGAAAACGTTCGGGATCGATGGTGAGCTCGGCCCGGTTGCAGGTGAGCAATGCCACATGGCCGGGCGTATGGGAATAACGCTCACACAACGAGCGGATGGCATCGGCCACGGCGGCGCGCAACTCGACCGGGGCGCTGTGATAAGTCCAACTAAGACAAATTACGGTGGTTTCGGGCATAAGATAACGTCGTAGATCGGGAAGCGGTGGAGATGAGTTTGGAGATGGGAAACAGTTGACGCCCGGGATCAACTCTCGAAAACGGGGGCAGTGAGGCCGGCTGCGACCTCGCGGGGCAGATACGTGCAGAAAGGTTCTTCGTCCAGATAGTTGCCGGTGAGCCCATAGGCGCGGGCACGGCACCCTGAGCAGACATTGCGAAACTCGCAGATGCCACACTTGCCGCCTTCGCCCTGTTGCGGGAACGCCCGCAAGTTCTGAAACACCTGGGACGATTCCCAGATGGTCTGAAAATCCTGCTGGCGGATGTTGCCTGCTTCCACCGGCAGATAGCCACAGGGGAAGACTTCGCCGCGATGGCTAATGAAGGCGACGCCGGTTCCGGCCAAACAGCCCTTGGTCATGGCGTTCATGGCCTCACGGGCCGTGTTGCTGCCGGGATGCCCGCCGGCGTGCTGCTGGCGATGCTGACTGTGGGGTCGCTGCCGGAAGATGCCCTGGCGGCGCTCCTCGGCCTGTCGTTGGCGGAAAATGCGATGATAATGGGGGGCACAGGTGGCCTTGAGTTCGATCTTGCCTTCCATTTCGCGGTCATACATCCAATTCAGCACGGATTCATACTCTTGCGAATCGATCATCTGGTCCTCGGCGATCTCGACCCCACAGCCCACCGGCACCAGCAAGAAAAGGTGCAGGGCCGCCGCCCCCATATCCAACGCCAACTGGTACATCTCGTCCATTTGATGCACATCGTGTTTGGCCACGGTGGTGTTGATCTGGTAACGGGTGTCCACCTGCCGCAGATGCCGCATCCCCTGCAAGGCCAGTTCGAAGGCGCCGTCCCCGCGGAAGAAATCGTGGGTTTCGGCGTCGGCACCATCCAGGCTGATACTCACCCGGCGAATACCCGATTCCTTGATTTTGAGAGCCACATCTGTGGTGATGAGGGTGCCGTTGGTCGCCAGGGCCACGATCAATCCGGCGTTCGCGGCGTAGCGGGCGATGTCAAAGATGTCGGGGCGGAACAGGGGCTCGCCGCCGGAGAGGATCAGGATAGGGCGGGCAAACGATGTCAGTTGATCGATCAGGCCGAAGGCTTCGTCTGTACTTAGATCCTGGGGCAAGAGTTGATCTGCAACCGTGATCCGACGGCAATGAATGCAGCGTAAATTGCAGCCGGCCGTGGTTTCCCAAAAAATAAGGCGTGGTGATGGATAGCTCATGATAATTATTCCTAATGAAGGATACTTCTTTTATGCCATATATGCCAGATATTGGCTATGATTTTTATCATGTTTACTAAATCTTTTATAAGTTTCTATAGATTCTAATCTGGGATTTAGGAGCAAACGCCGGCATGGTGGTGGGATTGTCCGTAATCCCTTGTCGATGGTCGCGAACAACTGCATTATGTAATGTAAAAAAGCAGGGCTCTGTAGCAGCGGAAAGTGCCGTAATCCTTGCCATACGGAAATCGCGGCGTGATGCAAAAGAACCAAAATGCTTTGCTAAGCGGCAGATGTCCTTTTCGCCAGACGCCAGTTGTGAACACAGATTCACGTTGAAATGAACCGTACCGAACCCGCCAACCGGGCGTCATAACTAACGGCGAGAGGCAGAGCTACGACACATTGATGCCGGATTACAAGGACGTCTGGCTGTGGGCGGGAATTGCCACTCGCGTGGCTTTTGTGTATGATGACGGCACTGCGTTTCTAATTGTATCAACCAGATTGTATCAACCAGAAATGCCCCTGGAGGCAGTACGAGAATGCGACTCAAGCGAACCCACACGTTCCTTATTTTGATTCTGGCCTTGACGCTAACCCTGGGCGCTTGGGGCCGGGGGCAGGTACGGGCTGATGCCGACAGCAGCACCCCCAAGCCATTTCCCGCAGATCCCTTTGGCGTGTATTTATGGCCGCGGAGAGCCCAGTTGACTGGCGGGGCAGAGATCAGCGATGCGGGAGCCAAGTGGACGAATTTACATCTCTATTGGGCCAGCGTGGAGCCAGCCCCCGGTGTTTATGACTGGTCTTTCTACGACCAACTCTTTGCCAATGCCGCCGGCCATGGCTTCCAGGTGATGGTCATCATCGATAAAAATCCGGACTGGGCAGCAGACACAGCCTGCGGGCCTATTCACGCCGAACATCTGTCCACCTTTGCCAATTTTCTCACGGCGACTGTGCAGCGCTACAGCGCCCCCCCCTACAACGTCCTGCATTGGGCTCTGTATAACGAACCCGACAACAGTGATAGTAGCTTGGCCAATTGGCTAGGCGGATGCTGGGGCGATGCGGGCAATCCCAATCGCGCCCCTGGCGCCAGTGGCTATGCCTATGCCAACATGCTCAGCTATGCGTACCCGGCAATCAAGGCTGGCAATGCCAATGCCCTGGTCGTGCTCGGAGCCCTGGCTTACGACTGGTTCGTGGGGGCCGAGAAGGGGCCTTTCGATCCTGCCTTTTTAGATGATGTGCTGGCCGGCGGCGGTGGTGATTATTTCGACATCATCGATTTTCACTACTATCCCGCTTTCGATTACCGCTGGAACGATGACGCCAATGGCTTTGATCGCTACAATCGCGGCCTGGCATTTAAGGCGCGTTGGATCCAAGACGAAGTCGAGCGTGCCACCGGCGTAGTCAAGCCCATCATGTGCTCCGAAGCCGGTGAATCTTCCACCAGTCCCACTGGTGAACCACGAGAGGAGCGCCAGGCTCGCTTCGTGCTGCAGATCTTCGCCCGCGCCATGTATGCCGGACTCTATCCCATGTTGTGGTTCGAAGGCGTCGACGAGCAGTGGCTGGTCGATAGCATGGGCACCATGGGCTTGCTCGACGGGGATCTGCAGCCCAAACCCGCCTACTATGTGTACAAGACTATGGTGCGGGAGCTAAGTGGCGCTCAATTCATGCGCGTGCGCGATGATTTGTTCCTGCGCTTTGAAGGCTACGACTTTAATGTCAATGGCCGACGCAAAACGGTGCTTTGGCTCACGAGCTATGACGCTGTCGAGACACTTCCTCTGGCGGTTTCGCAACCCGGAGGCACCCTACGCGTGGTAGAAAAAACAGGGGAAGAATCCTTTGTGGTTGATGGCGGGCCGTCCGACCTCGACCACAAGCTGGACGGCTTTGTGGGTATCGAAGTCATGGGGAGCCCGCGCTATTTTGAAGACATGAGCATGTCTACCAACACCCCCACAGTCACCCTCACCCCCACCGCCACGCCGACAGCTACACACACGCCCACGACTACTTCCACCTTGACGCCCACACCCACCTCTACCCCCACGCCCACCATAACGCCCACC
>JAADGC010000194.1 GCA_013152585.1 Chloroflexota bacterium | reverse complement strand
CACCCATCATGGCCAATATCGCCCCTACGTCTTCAACCATGGCCCAATTGTAGGGGCGAACAATTTCCTGGCGACAAGGTGGCGTCAAAAAATGGGTACATCGCAAAAGCACCTTTGCCGCAGCACCATCTGGCCGAAATTGCTCGCCCTCTCTTGGCGCACGAAAAGCCCTGCTCCAAGAGGCGCGTCTGCGGCATTTGGCAAATGAATCGCACCCACGACCAAGCCGGGTTCACCCGGCGCCGTTTTGTAGCCCTGCGATTCATCGCCGGGCGGTCGGCGCCAGCGGAACCGGTGCTTTATTGACGCCGCCGTGACCTGGCACCGCAAATGAATTTGCAGGCTCACAGCCAAGTCCCCTCAGGGACTCTACTCCTGCCGTGCGCACGGCCAGCCCGACCCCCGCCGCGCGCGCCCTGCCCCCTAAAATTGAAAATCGGCTCCCAGGATAAGCTGTATATCAACTTGCTGGCCCCCGGTGGCGCCAGAGCGGATGTTTTCATCGGCGATGGCCAGCAAATTGGCCAGATGCTGTAAGGTAAATTGCTTGCCGCTGTAGTCGATGATCTGGGTTTGGGCGTAGTCGCTGCGATCAGCAGGTGCGTAGCCTACCACATGATAGCCCTGCTCGATCAGTTTCGTAGCCACCTGTTCGGCCAGTTGGGGCCGGTCGGTGCCGTTGAGTACAGCAATGGATGCCTGCTCGGTCGCCAGTTGCTCCTGTACGGGATCGGCAGGAGATGAGGGGGTGGCCAGGGGGGGGGTGAAGAACTTGGCGACGGCAGGCTGGATGACATCGAGCTTGGGCATGAGGACATCGGCGCCGGAAGGCAAGATGGTGCGTTCGGTCATGGTATCATCGATGATCAATTGTCGGATGTCGCTGGTATTGAGCTTGCGGGCAAGATTGGCCAGCGTGATTTGCTGGCTCAGTGGCATATCCGTCTGCATGGAATCGGTCAGGATCTCCAACAGGGTGGGAATACGGGCGATCATTTGCGTGAGGCCGCCACTTTCCAGAATCTTATTTTTTATCGCTAATAAGACTTGCTGCTGCCGCTGCATGCGTCCGAAGTCGCTGTCGACATGACGCGTGCGGGCGTATTTGAGGGCTGTGTCGGCCTCCATGCAATAATGGCCCGCCTGAATGGTGAAAGGATCGTAGCCGTAGTTATCGTCCGGAAAAGTGGGATCGTTGATGTCTTTGGGCACATCGATCTCGATGCAGCCGATCTCGGCCATCAGGGCCCGGAATCCCAGGAAGTTGATGCGGACGTAGTAATGAATCGGCTGGCCCAGGAACTGCGACACCGTCTCTTTGGCCAGAACCGGACCCCCACCGGGAGTATCATTGGCGTCGCCGAGATAGTGAGCCATGTTGATGCGGGTCTCGTAGAAGCCGGGAATTTGCACCCACAGATCGCGCGGCAAAGAAAGCATGCCAATCTGTCCCGTATTGGGATCGATATGCACGACGATCATGGTGTCGGTGCGATAATATCCTTTTTCACCCGGCCGCTGGTCGATGCCCAACAACAAGATATTGATCGGCTCCTGTTCGTTCCAACTGGACCCTAGCAGCGGCGTGATGGGAGACTGCGCCGGCTGGTTTTGGCTGCCAACAGGAAGCGAATTGACAAGGGTCTGGCCATCGGCACCAGTGGTGCTGGCGTTGGATGGCGCCGTATCCGAGCTGCGGGCGCTGACAACCTGAGGGGCGTTGAGAATGATGAGGCGTGCGGTTTGAAAAAACAGATAGCTGGCGTAGGCGAATGCAGCCAGAAACAGCACCAACAATCCCGCCAGGAGTAGGCCCGAGAAGGAGCGCCCGCGGGAAGAGGGCTGGGTGGGATAAGAAGAGGGTCGAGAACTCATACCCCTAAGTCTATCTTGCTCTGCACCTGAAGGCAAAAAACAGGACCGCCTTAACGCTCGGCTTCCAGCCGGGGAATGGGAATCTGATACAGGGCGCTGGCAGTGAGGACGTAGAGATAATTGTTGTCGACATCGACGTAGATGCTGCGCAGGCTATTCAAAATTTGGGGATGATCGACGGGCATGAGCTGCGCCAGTAAAGCGCCCGACTTGTCGAACGCCAGGATGCGATTGCTGGCAGCGTCGGCCAAATACATCCGTCCCTGGGGGGGATCCGCTTCATCTGTCCAGATGGCAACCGCATCGCTGAACGGCGGATCGATGGGGTCCAAAGCAAAAGCCTCTTGCACACCACCAAAAAAGCGCAGGATGGCGCCGTTAGGATGCAACAACCACACTGCCCCATCGATGGCTACGTCGATAACCTGAGCCAAATTCACGACGGTATCACTCGAAAAATACGGCTCCGGCGGCAGATCGTACACATCGCCTTCGGGCTTGTAGCGCCAAATCTGCGACTTGGGTTTGTCTAGCAAATAAATGTTGCCGAGGTAATACACCATATCGCTGACAAAACCAAGGTCCGGGTTTTCGGCCAATTTGGCATCCGTGATCCCCACCCCATCGCTGTAATTGAATAGCTGATTGCTGCGATCGAGCACCAGCACTCCCGAACTCAGGCGGTTGCCAGATGCCGGCGCCCAGACCGCAAACGCCAGCTCTCCCACCCGTCGTCCCCCCACCGTCATCCCTTTTTGCACCAGCACTTCAGCCGGACGATCCCCCAATCGATCACCGGTGTTTTCGTCCAATTGATAGCGTTCGAGCACCCCACGCTTGGTATCGAGAACGTAGACGCTGAGTCCATCGGCAAAGACTTGCGTGGGCGTCTGATTCATACTATCGAAGCTGATCAGGGGCAGATCAAAGCCGCTGAGCAGAGGGATCACCTGATTGAGACGGGCGCGGGTTTCGGCAATCTGATTGCGTAGTTTCAGGATATCTGGGTTTTCCGGTGAGAAGTATTCAGCCTGACCTAGTTGTTCCAGTGCAGCTTGCAGGAGCTTGCGGGCATCGGCGGCATCGGTGGTGGTCTGGGCGGCGTTGTAGTTGACCTTGGCGCCTTGCATATATTCGCTAAACAACTGGGCGCGCTGACGGCCCTGGTAATACCACATGCCTGCCACGACCACAACCGTAGCCAGGGCCAGGAGGGCAACGATGCCAAGTACAAAGGGAATGCGGCGGGAAGGCCCGCGGCGTTTACGCTCCTGGCGCTCGGCTTTCTCGACGGGCGAAAGATGCCGCCGCCGGGGCCGCGGGGCGCGCTCGGTGATGGGTCCCAATGCCGCCCGTAGATCGATACCGTTGCCGGCAGACGGGCGGGGACGCTGAGCCGGTCGCGACCGCGGGGAGTACGCCGGTTCTGCCGGAGACTGCTGCACGGGTTCAGACGGCTGTGCGGGAACCGCCGGGATGGATGCGCTGGGCATCGCCCTATCTGCCGACGTTCCCATGGCGGCTGTCGATGTGTGCGGCCTTTCCGTCAAATGATCGCCAGCTTCCGATAACGTGACGATCAGCAGGTTCAATTCATCCGGGGCATCGATCCCCACCCCGGCCAATTGATCGGCTACGGCCTGCGAACGCGGTACCGAGGTGGCCTCGAGCATGACCGGTACTTCCAGATGGTTAGCCCAGGCACTGTTCATGGCGACCACCACGATATCCGGCTCTCCGGGCGTCTGGCCGATTTCGATGGAGGGGGGAGTGTCGGCGCCGAGAGGAACGTAATCATCGTCATTGAGGGGCGAGAACCACTGCAGGCCAGCACTGCTACGCACAGCCAGGATGGTCGGCCCGGCCTGAGCGGAGACAATCTCGGCGCCGGTGGCCACCAGACACGTGACCCCGGCCGTAACCGCAGTGTGATGGCTGCGGTTGTGTGCCTGGATATGCGCATGAATGGCCTGCAGCGCCGCCGTGAGAGCCGAAATCACATCCCCTTCGTGATAATAGTAAGTCTCCTGGATAGTATTCAGAATCTCGCGATACAGCTTAGCGCGCCCCTGATCGCTGCCCTCAACCTCGAGCAAAAGATAGAGATTGCCTTTGCCCGCAGCAGGAGCAATGCCACTGGCAGGTTCAATCACACGAATAGTAGGTGTATAACGTTCGCGGCGACCTCGTGCGAGGCTGAGAATGCTAATATCAGTTTGAAGCGCTTGGGACATGAGAGCCTCGTGGGGGAAAACTGAAACAAATCAGGTGCTACACCCGCAGCCAAAACCCAACGCGAGCGTAGCAACGATGAGCGGTTTCATAAATTGTACACTAGCCGCGCGCGTGAGGCAAGATATACCTTGCCGCTATGAGATGCGCAGAATTTTTGGTTCGACCGCATCTCTGGGGGTCTCATCGGGACCTCCGGGAGGTGGCCATGACATTTTTGCCCCAACAGAGCGTTTTTGACCACCTCCCGGAGGTCTGAATGACGACCCCACGAAATCCAAAAAACCGTCCCGCCGATTAAAATCGGGGCTAGGGGGTCTGCGGCCACCGGTCGCCCTACGGCGACCGA
>JAADGC010000151.1 GCA_013152585.1 Chloroflexota bacterium | reverse complement strand
CGTCGCCTCGGGCAGGGGCTCGGCGATGGCTTCGGTGACATCAGGCTCGGCGGTGGCTTCGACAGGTACGGGTACGCTGACATCGGCACGATTCGGTGCCTCGTCCAGCACCTGCCGCGTCAACTCCAGAGCCTGTTGAATATGCGCCTCCTTTTTCTCGGGCGTCTCTGCCACTGCTGACCGTAGCTGTGCGCTCACTTTTGCGATCGACTCTCGTACTTCGCTGGCCGCCGCATCGACATTGCGGGAATGAATCTCCACCCGGTGCGCCAACTCATCCGCGTCGGTAGCCATATCTTCCTGGATGCTGCTCGGCACCGGTGGCAAGATGGGAGTCAGACCTCGAATCAACCCTGATTCAATGGCTTCCAATGCTCCTTCGATTGCTGCCACGGGTCCGCTTTCTTCTGTATCGGGCTGGGGCGCTTCTGCCGGTGCTTCCGGCACCTCAGCACCCATGGTTAACATCAGGGGCTCGGCCTCGGCCAGAGGTAAAGCGCGGGCATAGACAGATGCCAGGACGGGGCCTGCCTGCAATAGCGGCATTTCCCGTCGCAGCGGCGTATCACTTTCCTGCCACAAAGAGTGCAGGGCGGGATAATCCCATTCGGCCGTGATCACCCCTTCCGCCATCGGGCTACCTACCTCGACCATCACGCCGCTAAAGCGCGGGGTGAATTCAAGGGGTGCGAAGATGGCGCTCTTGCCCAGAAACGGCGCCGCTTCTGGCCCGGCAAACGCATCTGGCCCCACCAGAAAACTCACCATCCCATACAACTGGTTTTCTTGACAACGAGCCAGCGTTGCCTGGCGAATCTTATGATACGTGGCGGGCTTTGTCACCGCTCCCATGGCCAGCAACATGTCGGCGCCCTGATACGCAAGCACGCGCGCCGGTTCCGGATACAAAACATCGTTGCCCAAAAGAATGCCCACACGGCCCACAGGCGTGGGGATCAGCCCCCACCCCTCTGCGGCTGCGGCCACCTTCCTGTCGCGTGCGGCCAGTACAACCTTGGCCTGTTTGCCCAGCAGTGTGCCGTCGGGGCCAAACACCAGCGCCACATTGCGGATGTCACCCGTTGCCGGATCATGTTCGTACATGCTCCCGGCCACGATCGTCATCTCGTACTGGCGAGCGAGGTTGGCAAACACGCTGACGTAGGCTTCCTGCAGCGATTCGGGCATTTCCTGCAGATATTGCAGCAGGGTGCGTTGCAGATCGGCCCGCATCACATTGGCTGCGCTGCCTGCCAGGCGCGCCTTGGTGCGCTGCCAAAGAGTGCGTCTGGTGGGATGGCTTTGTCCTGCTGTCTTTAACAGCTCGTTGCGCCAGCCCGTAAAGTTGGGAATGGCTGTCACCAGACCACTCAGTTCGGGGAAAAGCGCCAGCACCGTGCCCTTTGCCTGGGCAGTGCGCAAGAAACGCTGCAAATACGCATCGAATTCATCGTGCGTTTTGGGAACAATCAGTCGGTGTTGGATACAGGCAACAATCGGTTTATCCATAAGTGTGCTCTATTTCAAAAATTGTGAGAGGGTGGTAAGCAAGATCATATCTGGATAACGTTTGCTTATGTCTTATTGTAGCATGAGTCCGTCCCGCCGACTAAAGTCGTGGGGCTATGGGGCCTGCGGCCTGCACCGACCGATCTTGTCAGTCTGGTTTGACAGTCCGGACAAATAAACCTAAACTAAGGCTGTATTGACTTAACGGCATGGGGTGGGGCCAGGATTTGGCGGCTGGCTCCTACTCATCGAGACGGTATAGGCACAATCTATTCCCATCCATCCTCACACCACCACACGCTCAAGGAGGAGCACGAAGATGCTGAATTTAAGTATTTTGCTCGAAGCCAGTGCACAGGACTACCCTGGCACGACGGCAGTCATCTTCAACGACATGAAGATGAGCTATGCAGAGCTCAATGCTGCGGCCAATATGTTTGCTAATGGGCTGAAAAAACTTGGCGTCAAACGGGGCGACAAGGTAGCTGTGATGCTGCCGAACGTGCCGTATTTTCCCATTGCTTATTATGGCATCCTCAAGGCTGGTGCCACCGTTGTTCCCTTCAATGTTCTGTTCACCGCCCGCGAGGTGGCTTACCATTTGCGGGATAGTGACGCCGTCGCCCTGGTAGGCTTTGCCATGTTCGCCCAGGCTGCGTATGGCGGCTTTGCAGAGGTTGAAGCCTGCAAAAATCTCATTGTCGGCAGCGCAGACCCCAAGCAACCGTTCAGCCACGAGGATGCCAATGTCTTTGATTTTAATCAATTCTTAGGCATGGGGGGGTCTCCGGTTTTCGATACTGTGCAAACGAATTCCGATGAAACGGCTGTCATTTTGTATACCTCCGGCACAACGGGCAGCCCCAAGGGCGCAGAACTCACTCATTCCAATATGGTCATGAACGCCGAAGGCAGTGTCGAGCTGATAAATATGAAGCATGGAGACATCTCTTTGGTGGCGCTTCCGCTTTTCCACTCCTTTGGGCAGACCGTGCTTATGAATGCCGCCTTTCGCGTTGGCGGAACCATCACCTTGCTGGCGCGATTCACGCCCGATGCCGCTCTGGGCGTGATGGAGCGGGACAGCGTGACGGTCTTCGCCGGGGTGCCCACCATGTATTGGGCGATGTACTCCTATCCCGGCGCCGAAGAACAGTTCGATATGCAGAAAATTGCCGACAACCTGCATACGGCAGCATCAGGTGGGGCAGCAATGCCGGTGGAACTGCTACGCAACTTCGAAAAACGTTTTCAAGTTCCTATCCTCGAAGGCTATGGCCTGAGTGAAACTTCGCCTGTGGCCAGCTTCAACGTGCGCCGCAAACCCCGCAAACCCGGTTCCATTGGCCTCCCCATTTGGGGGGTGCAGATGGCCTTGGTGGACGAAAGCGACGAATTCGTGCCCAAACCCAGCGAACCGGGCACCTTGAGCGAGATCGGCGAAATTGTGATTCGTGGCCATAATGTGATGAAAGGCTATTACAAACGCCCCGATGCCACCGAGACTGTGATGACAAAGGATTGGTTTCACACCGGCGATCTGGCCCGCGTGGACGATGAAGGCTATTACTTCATTGTGGATCGGAAAAAGGAGCTGATTATTCGCGGTGGATTCAATGTGTATCCGCGTGAGATCGAGGAATATTTGATGACGCATCCCAAAATCTCGTTGGTGGCAGTGAAAGGCGTGCCCAACGATAAAATGGGAGAGGAAGTAAAAGCCTATATCGTTCTCAAGAAAGGTGAGCAAGCGACTATGGAAGAAATCACCGTGTTTGCCAAGAAGGGACTTGCTGCCTATAAATACCCGCGGCTGATCGAATTTCGTTCCGAACTGCCCATGACCGCCACGGGTAAAATCCTCAAACGCGCCCTCACAGACGACTAAGCCCGCCAGTTTTCCAAGCCCCGGCAACCGCGCTGCATGACCTGTGGTGCGGTTGTTGTGTTGGGGTATACTGATATTGAGGCGATCCCCGACTCCCTTTCCGCAAATTCAACTTCATCCTCCTCCAGTTCATGACGCTCACTGCCGACCTTCACATTCATTCGCACTTTTCCCGTGCCACAAGCAAAGCCCTCGATTTTCCGCATCTGGGGCGTTGGGCGCAGCGCAAGGGTATCCACATCGTGGGCACGGGCGATATCGCCCATCCCGGCTGGTTGGCGGAGATGCAGGATTGCCTGCAGCCGGCCGAGCCGGGCCTGTTCCAACTCAAGCCGGAGCTGGAACGAGCGGTGGCAGCAGAGCTTCCGGCCCGCTGCCAACATCCTGTGCGCTTCATGCTGGCGGGCGAGATTAGCAGCATTTACAAGCACGGCGACAGGACGCGCAAGGTTCACAATGTCATCTTTGCTCCCTCGTTTGAGACCGTCGCCCGGATACAACTGGCGCTGGAGAAAATCGGCAACATCCGCTCTGACGGACGCCCTATCCTGGGGCTGCCCTCGCGTGATCTGTTGGAGATCATTCTGGAGGTGGACGAGCGCTGTCATTTGATCCCGGCCCATATCTGGACACCGTGGTTCTCGCTGCTGGGGTCGAAATCGGGCTATGATGCAGTGGAAGAATGCTTCGAGGATCTGAGCCCGCACATCTTCGCCCTGGAAACGGGACTATCGTCCGACCCGCCCATGAACTGGCGCGTCTCCAGCTTGGACCGCTACACACTGGTGAGCAATTCCGATGCCCATTCACCCCAAAAGCTGGGTCGTGAGGCCAACTTGTTCGACTGCGAGCTCAGCTACGATGCCCTGTTCGCAGCCATGCGTAGCGGCGATGCCAATACATTCAAGGGCACGCTGGAGTTTTTCCCCCAGGAAGGCAAGTACCACCACGATGGCCATCGTAAATGTGGCATCAACTGGAAACCGGCGCTGACGCTGGAGCACGGTGGGCTGTGCTCGGTGTGCGGGAAACCGGTGACGGTGGGCGTGTATCATCGCGTGGAGGAGCTGGCCGACCGGCCCGAGGGCCAGCCCAAGCCCAACGCCATGCCTTTCTATAGTCTCATCCCTTTGCCCGAAGTGTTGGGGGAGTACCTGAAGGTAGGGGCGAGCAGTAAAAGGGTGGGACGGGAATATGAGCGTCTGTTGGCGGCGTTGGGGCCAGAGTTGCGCATCCTGCTGGATTTGCCGTTGGCCGAGATTGCTGCCGCAGGTGGGGAGAAGCTGGCGGCGGGCATTGGACGCATGAGGCGGAGTGAGGTGAACGCCGTGGCTGGCTATGATGGCGAGTACGGTGTGATCAGACTCTTCGATGATCCCCCCGAATCCCAGGTGGGGCCACAGCTCAGTTTTTTTGCTGCTGACAAGGCGCCTGTGCCGGCGCCCCAGCCGGTTTCGGAGCCCCCAGCGTCCTACGAGCCCCGACTGCCGACCGAGAGGCCACCTGTGGCCACCGGCATGGAGGCGCTCAACCCCCAACAACGCGCCGCTGTGCACACTATCGACCGTCCTCTGATCATCGTGGCCGGACCTGGCGCCGGCAAGACGCGCACGCTCACGGCCCGTATTGCGGCATTGCTCCAGGGGCAGGCCGTGGCGCCGGAAGCTATCCTGGCCATCACATTTACCAACAAGGCCGCCGCAGAGATGGCGGAACGGTTGCAGGCGCTGGTGGGGCCTGAGATGGCTGCCCGGCTGACGATAAAGACGTTTCATGCCTTTGGCGCCACGCTGCTGCGGCAGTATGGTGATCGCCTGGGCCTGGATCCGCATTTCGTGATTCTTTCCGAAGCGGATCGTGAGAACCTGCTTAAACAGGTCTTGCCTGACCTGGGTCAAAAAGAGAGAAGGCACGCCCTGGAGCGCATCTCCGCCGCCAAAAACCAGTTGCATGCGCCCCCAGAATGCACCGATGTCTACCAGGCCTACCAGGCCGCATTGCGTACGGCACATGCCCTCGATTTCGATGATCTGTTGATGCTGGCGGTGCAGGTGCTGGAAACGCATGCCGGCGCACTGGCCGAGGTACAGGGGCGCTATCGCTGGATTTCGGTAGACGAGTATCAGGATATCAATCAGGCCCAATATCGTTTGTTGCGCCTGCTTACAGCAGACGGTGCCAATCTTTGCGTCATCGGCGATCCTGATCAAGCCATTTATGGTTTTCGCGGGGCCGATTATCGCTACTTCCTGCAATTCGAGCAAGACTACCCCCGGGCTGTGCGTCTGCAGCTCAACCAGAATTATCGCTCCACGCAGATGATTTTAGAGGCGGCTCAGCAAGTGATCACCCGCAATCCTGACCGCGAGGCGATGGCGCTGTTCTCGGAATTTGTGGATGATGTGAAGCTGGATGTGTATCAGGCCGCTACCGACCGCGCCGAGGCCGAGTTTGTAGTGCATCAGATCGAGCAGATGATGGGCGGCGTCAGCTATTTTTCGCTGGATTCGGGCCGCGTGACCGGTGACACCGAAGCAGTTTCGCGTTCGTTTGCCGATTTTGCAGTGCTGTACCGGCTCAACACTCTGGCTCGACCCTTGATCGAGGCCTTCGAGCGCCTGGGGATTCCCTACCAGACGGTGGCAGACACGCCGTTTTTTGCTCGCCCCGAGATCCGTAAGGCACTGGCGTATTTGTGGCTGCTGGAGAATCCCGCTGCCGCCATGCAGCAACGGATGGTGGAGAACGAAACGCTGCTGCGAGAGCTGCAAGCATGTGAGGGAACGGTGGCGGAGCTGGCCAGGATGGCGGGGCAGGCGGCGGGGTTGTCGGCGACGCTGTTGCCACAATGGGTGGGGCGAGCGCAACCGTTTGGGAGCAACCTACGCGCTTTTTTGGAAGCAAGTGTGCTGGGCTCTGAGACTGATTTCTATGATCCAAGGGCGGACCGGGTGGCGCTGATGTCGTTGCACGCGGCCAAAGGCCTGGAGTTCCCGGTGGTCTTCATCGTGGGCTGTGAAGAGGGCTTGTTACCGTATAGTCGGGCAGGTGAAACCCCCGACGTGGGGGAGGAGCGACGCCTGTTTTATGTGGGCATCACGCGGGCGCAGCAGAAGTTGATCCTGACCCATGCTCGCCACCGCTTTCTATTCGGCCAGCATTTAGAACAGCAGCGTTCCCGTTTTGTGGATGATATCGAGGAGGCTTTGCTGGCATACCAGAAAGGGGATGGCGGCAAGAGGAAGCGTAAAGGGCCGGGGGCAGAGCAGTTGGGGTTGTTTTGAGGTGCTGACGCTTGCCAGGAAACAGCGTAGACCACTCGTGGGCGCTCCCTTGTGAGCCGATCTTTGACATGATCTTGTTTGTTAACACGGGTGGGTTTCAATACCGGGGCCGGGGCCTTCTCCCTCTATCGCAGGTGGCCATTTACCAGCCATCACACATGATGGTGATCGGTCAACGCGGGTCGACCGGCGACCCACCTGATCCCTTTCCACTTTTAAGCGCGCAAGCACCGGGGCCTTTCCATTGGGTCGCCCTATGTGTTATCCTTTTTAAGGATGCCAAGCCGCCTCTACCAAGAAGGATATAATGATGTTGAGCACGAAGACTTTATTCGGAGAATCTATGCAGTTAGATGAAAAATATCATCTTGAATCAAAACTCGTTCTTTTTCCGGGCAATGTTCTTGATTTTCTGGTAGATATACCAGATGAATCCATTAAGCTGGTCGTCACCTCGCCGCCTTACAATATTGGCAAGGTTTACGAGAATCGAGTGGGGATAGAAGAGTACCTGGAGTTACAAAAAGAGCTTATTTCCCAGCTATACCGTGTTCTGGCACCAGATGGAAGTATTTGTTGGCAAGTTGGTAATTTTGTTGATAAGGGAGAAATCTACCCTCTCGATATTTTTTATTATCCAATCTTCAAAAGCTTAGGCATGAAATTACGTAATCGGATTGTTTGGTACTTTGGACATGGATTGCACGCCAGGAAGCGATTCTCTGGACGATATGAAACACTGCTTTGGTTCACAAAAACAGATGATTACACGTTTAATCTTGATGATGTGCGCATACCTTCGAAATATCCGGGAAAACGTCATTATAAAGGTGCGAAGAAGGGCCAACTTTCTGGCAATCCCAAGGGGAAGAATCCATCCGATATTTGGCGCTTGATGACAGAGGAGTGGGAAAGTGGTCTGTGGGAAATACCTAATGTCAAGTCTAATCATCCAGAAAAAACAATACATCCCGCACAATTTCCCATCGAATTGGCTGAGCGGTGTGTGCTGGCGATGAGTAACCCAGGAGATTGGGTGCTGGATCCTTACGCTGGCGTCGGTTCCACATTGATCGCGGCAATGAAACATGATCGCAAGGCCATGGGGTGCGAGAAGGAACAGAAATATGTTGACATTGCCAGACAGCGGGTTCAACAATACGCCTCTGGAACCCTCAAGACACGGCCCCTGGGTAAGCGCGTCTACCAGCCTACAGGCCGGGAGAAAATTGCCCGATATCCTGAGGAATGGAAAACGGAACGTTTGCTAGATAGTAACCCCAACTGGCTAAAAGACGGCGATGGGGATCTTCACGAAAGTGAGCATTGAAGGATAGGTTGAAATGAACATCGTTGAACAATATTCGCATCTCAACGGGTTGGAGTATCTCCTGGTTCATAAACCGCAACTTTGGGCTGAGGTGCAAGAGGTTATTTCCAGCGTAGATGCAGAGGCGTGTAAGACGAAAGTGTCGCGGGAAAAGCGGATGAAGGGGAGACTCCTTTATAGCCCTGTGGATATGAACAAATCGTTCAAGCATCTCCTGTTAGCAAGAGGCTGGCGAGAAAGTCGGGTGAGTTACTGGGTGACATCTGACGAGAGGTTGATCCGTAAGACGATGACTATGGCTCCACAAGACCAGAAAGTCGAAATCCAAGCCTCGGGGAAGCAGCCAATATTCAGTTACAATCAGACCGATTTTGTAAAAGACCGGGTAGCTATTGAAGTGCAGTTCGGGAAGTACGCCTTTGTGGCCTACGACTTATTTGTCAAGCATTTAGCTTTTTATGTTGGTGATCAAATTGATGTCGGCCTGGAAATCCTGCCTGTGAAATCTTTGCAAGCCAGAATGAGTTCGGGCGTGGCTTATTACGAGGGTGAGTTATATAATGTGATACGGCAGGGACGAGGCGTGCCTGCCGTCCCTCTGGTTTTGATCGGTGTGGATGTGTAGCGGGGTGTTGCCGCTCCCGACCAGTCTCCTACCTCCCAATTAATCGTTTTTCCCTTACGGCCACTGCTCCACAAAAGTAAGCACGCGATCAAAGACGGCCACGGCTGCCGGGGAGGGGTCGCGGGGGTCGAGATAATGGGTGGTGGCATGATACAGGTAGGTTTCATGCGCAATGCCGGCCGCAGTCAGGGCTGCATCCAGGCGCTGGGCCTGATTGTAGGGGATGATCTCGTCTTCGTAGGCGTGGATGATGAGCGTGGGCGGCAGATGCTTGGCCCAGAATGCCGGCGAATACGCCAGAAAGAAACCGGGATCTCTATCCGGCCGGCCCATGCTGGCGACGGCCAGATCATAGGGTGGGGGAATGGCCAGCGTTTCGGAATACAGTGACTGCACGCCCAAAAAGGCATCGGAGACACCGCCAATATCAACCATGGCCTGCAGATGCTGGAGATCGGGCAGGGCCCGGTAGCCATAAAGAGAGCCGAAAGAACCGGTGAGGAGGACGAAATCAGGGCCGGTAATGGCCGGGGTGAGCAGACCGCTTTGGGCATAGGCGATGAGCAGCCGAGCGTCGCCGGCATGGGCGTCAAGATCGAAGCCGCGCTCGGAATCAGGAGTGATCGCCAACACGACATAACCCGCGGCAGCAAATTGCACCGTGGCCTCTTCCCAATTGAGGGCCGTATTGGGAAAGGCGATCGCCAACAGCGGCCAGGGACCATCCCCGTTAGCAGGGGTGTAAAAAAAGTTGCCATCGAGGATGGCACTGGGCGTGGTGACGGTGAAGGCATGGCGGATGGCACTGGCAGGCACCGGGAAATCGGAATCCACCGGCACCTCGGCAGCAAATGAGAGTTGGCCGGGATCGAGTGTCAGGGCTGGGCTTTGGTACGGAGTCAGGCGGGCATCAAAACGCTGGGGCTTGTCACCGATGCGCAGGCGGGGCCCGGCATTGGCGCCTTTGCTATGGGCAGGCAGTTCATAGCCCCAGGCCGCGGCAACCGGCCGATAGCTGCCTGCCGGAATCCCGGCGAGCAGATAGTGACCCTCGGCGTCAGTGCGGGCAGTGTACGTTTGCCCGGTGACGGCAGCCACCAGCACCAGAGCATCGGGCACAGGGCGATTGGCATCGTCTGTGACCCAACCGCTGAGGCTGCCTTCGCCCAGGCTCTGCGGCATGCCCACCCGATCCCACCACCAGCGCCGCCACCGATATTCGGCAATATGATAAGCCGCCGCCGTGGTGGGATGCAGTTGCGTCCACCACGGCGCCAGCGCCAAAGCTATCGCCAGAAAGGCGACGAGAGCGATGAAAATACGCCGGAAACGACTCATGTGAAAAGGTCGGGAAGCGGCAGCTTCTGCTTGTTTAGAAGGAATAACGCACGGTGTAGGTGATGGTCGCCTTGCCCTGCGCTTTCACAGGCACCTGCCACGAGATGGTGTTGGCGTCTATTTTGCTGAAGCCTTCGTCAGATGTCTTCACGATCTCCCAGTTGGTGCCGCGGGAAAGATGCTCGACCAGTTTGATCGTGACATCCTCGTCGGCTTTCTGGTTGCGCAGCTCAATCGAGTAGCTCTCTTCGATGGTTTTGTCGCCCAGGCGCTTGAAATTGGTCTGTGTGCGTTCGCCCACCAGATCGAAGGCCTGGCCGATGGTGAGGGTCACATCTTCGCCCTTGGGGGTGTGATCAATGTTGTCTTCGCCGATCAGCAGGGGCGATCCATCGGTATCGGCCTGATACAAACGCACGATGCCGCGCGGCAACTGGGCATCGATGCCCTCTTTGCCCGTGTTGAAGCTAAGCTGCACCGTCACCTTGGTATTGCCGGTGTTGCCGTAGCTCGGGTCCAGGATAGGGCCGTAGGGTTGGAAAGGCATCGAAGCATCATACACAAAGCTCTTGACGGCGGGAGCATCGTTAGCCGTGACGAATTCGATCTGCTTGGTCTGGTCATCCTTGATGGTGACAGGGCGTTGCACCTCGTAAAGATGATATTCGAAGAACTGGCGCTGTTCCACCTGAGGCTGGGGGGCCCGGGCCATCATGGCATCTTCCAAAACCATTGTCTTGGCGCCCTGGGTGGCCGTGGCGCGATGAATGTCGCCAGCAACCAGCTTCAGCCGGGCGTCGGTGTAGGTGGCGCCACTATGGTTGTCGAGGGTGATCCAGCCGTTGATATCCAGACTCTGGCTGTCGGGCGCCAGCACCAGCACGTAATTGGCTGACCAGTTGAGGCCGTTGCTGAGATAGGATATCTCGGTGTTGTGCTTGCCGGCTTTGCTGGCATCCACCATCCACACCAGTGTGGGCCGGGTGATGAGGCCATCAGGCAGGGCCGGGAAGCTGTACTGACGGATCTGGTCGAACTTGATCACCTGCACGCCGCCGTCTTCATCCTGCAGGATGACATCGTTGGCGCCACTGAGCAATTTGCCGCTGTATAAGGTGCCATCGACGGTCACCAGATCAATCTTTTTGTCGATATATTTTTGCAATAGTTTTTGGGAACCGACGATGTCATATTCATAGTTCTGTTCCAAAACCACGGCATCGGCATCTGTGAGCGAACGGAAATGGACTGTTTCGGGCATAATAGACGAAGGAACATCGTCGACTTTTACGATGTTGACGCCTTTTTTCAGGTCGAACTGGCGGCTTTCTTGGATCAGGGCAATGTTGCTGTTGTAAACCGTGAGGTCAACCCCGCCCGTCTGAGCAATCGCGGTGGTGGGGGCGCTGGCCGCAAAGACCAGGCCCAGGCCGGCCAGGGCGATGAGGCTGATGAGAAGAGGGATTCTGAACGATCGATGGGTCATGATGGTTTCTCCGGGAGAAATTGAGGATATAAGAGGTGGTTACATGATAGACGATCCCAGAATGCAGAGGGTTCCCACTGGCGACGGCGATGATTCATAAAGGCTCAGAGATGCGCAACCGCCAGAATGCGTGGGCTGTCGGCTTCCCAGGGAGCCAGATCGTGATCACCATAAAATTTTAGCTCCGTGTAGCCGGCATGGCGCAACAGCAATTCCAGCTCGCGGCGGAAGAGTATGCGGGTGGGAAAGGTGATGGTGGTACGGTGCAGGCCCTGCGGCGTGTGCTTGTCATAAAATCGGCGTACGACGGTGATTTGATCGCTGAGATGGGCCTCACTGGCATAAAATTTCTGCACCCAATGCCCACTCTCTTCCTCTTCCCAGGCACCGGCATAACTCAGAGCGCCGTCTGCAGCGGCCAATTGCGCCAATTGTGGGTTGTACACATCGAGCACCAGCAGGCCGTCGGGGCGCAGATGGCGGCGCCAGCATTGCAATGCGGCCAGTTGATCAGGGGTCTCGATCAGGTGCAAGAAGCTATTAAAACCGCAGTAGGCCAGTCCAAATTTCGTCGGCAGCGAAAAATCACGGAAATCAGCTTGCTGCAACTGAATCATGTGATTGAGTTGTGCCGCAGCGATGCGCCGGCGGGCGATGGTCAACATGGCGGCGGCACTGTCGATGCCGGTGACATGGTATCCCGCCTCCGCCAGTGGCAGGGCCAGACGACCTGTGCCTACGCCCAGCTCCAACACCGGGCCGCCCGTTTTCTGGGCAAATGCCAGCACGGTGGGAATATCTTCGACCAACTGACCGTCGTCCGCATCGTAATAATGGGCAATGGGATCAAATGGCATACAATCCTCCAGCGAAAAAGCTGTGTGAATGCCCCAGCCGGGGCAATCGTATCACAGGTCGGAAGTTCGATCAATGTGGGCGCCTATCCATCTTCCCGCTATTTTCTCCTTCTCCCCAGCGGCCATAGCCCACCCGTCCTTCCTGCCAGTCGCGCAGGGCGCAGGGCAGCCCCGGATCGATGGGCTGGGGCAGATGGTCGAGATCGAACCAGCCGACTTCGGCGATCTCACCCTTTTGTATCTGCAAAGTGCCGCTCAGCCAGCGACAGGCAAAGACAAAGATGTGGTCCCGCTTGTAGGCGCCGGTCCAAAAATAGACGCCCACCAGCCGCGTGACTTCGACTGCCAGCCCGGTCTCTTCGTGCATTTCCCGCACGATGCCCTCGGCGGCAGTCTCGTTGCCCTCGCCACCGCCGCCGGGCAAATACCAGCGACGATTCCCGTATTGGTGCCGCACCATCAAAATGCGACCCGCATCGTCGGTGACAATGCCGCGCATGCCAATGGTGCGTGGGCGCAACAGCCACCACACCACCAGCATGATTTTCAGGGCCCCATTGCGCCAGTTCCAGTGTGCCATGCGCCTACTCGCTCAGGGCCAGGGCAACGCTGGCGCCGACACGGGCATTGTTTTGCAGCAAAGCCAGATTGGCTTGCAGCGAGGCTTCCCCTGTAGTGGCGGCGATGGCGGAGAGCAGGAAGGGGGTGAGGGCTTTGCCGCGCACGCCCTGAGCCTGTGCCGCGGCCAGGGCAGTGTGAATGGCCTCTTCGGCGACTGCCGCCGGGAGTTCGTGTTCAGGGGGCACGGGCACCGTGAGCAGCATGCCTGTGTGCAAGCCCATGGTTTTGTGCGCCTGCCAGATGGCGGCGACTTCGGCCGGACTGTCACAGCGGGCATCTACCGGCAGGCCCGATGAACGCGTGTAGAAAGCGGGCAGCTCGTCTACGCCGTAGCCGATAACCGGCACGCCCAGCGTCTCCAGGCGCTCGCGTGTGCGCGGTAAATCAAGGATAGCCTTGGCGCCGGCGCAGACCACCAACACAGGGAGGGTGGCCAGTGCCGTCAGGTCAGCCGATTCGTCGTAATCCTGCCCGCGGTGCACACCCCCCAGGCCACCGGTGACAAAGACATCGATGCCAGCCCGGTGGGCAATCCACATGGTGGTGGCCACGGTGGTGGCGGCGTCGAGCTGGCGAGCGGCGACGATGCTGATATCGCGTAACGAGGCTTTGATCACCTGCTTGTCGCGGCCAAAGTGGGTGATCTGGTCTGGAGTCAGGCCGGCAATGGGCCGGCCCTGCACAAAGCCACAGGTGCGGGGTTCAGCCCCCTGCGCCCGGATTTGGGCTTCCAGACGCAGGGCCGTTTCTACATTTTGTGGATAAGGGAGCCCGTGGGCGATGACGGTACTTTCGAGTGCAACTTGGGGGTGGGACATGGTGGGTGTGAGGGGTGGAATCAGGCCAGCAGTTCCGGCGCCCAGTCGCGGCGATGGTCGCTAACGCCTTGCAGGATGATGAAGGAGATGATGATGAAGACGAGCAAGGCGCCGATGGCTGCCGGTCGGCCCCAGCCCAGGGTATCGACGATAATGCCCCACATCAGGGGGCCAAGGATGCTGGCGAAGCGGCCGACCATGCTGTATAGGCCGTAAAACTGGCCCACGTATTTGGGAGGCGATAGGAGCAACATGTAGGGGCGATCGGCGGCCCAGGTGCCTCCCAGGGCAACGCCGGCCAGGCTGGCCACAGCCCAGAACAGGGTGTTCGGCCAATGGAACACGGCAATAGCGATGGCCATGGCCATGCTAATCATCCACATGATCAGTACCAGATTCAGAGTGATCTTGGGGCCGATGCGATCGACGACGAGGCCCCAGATGAACGCTCCGATGACGGCGGTGGCAATGGCCACCAGCAACACGATCTGCGCTTCTGTGGCGCTATAGCCCACTTCGTTGGTAACATAAATGCCCATGAACACGATGATGGTGTTGACGGCGTCGGTGTAAAACACACGTCCCACCAAAAAGCGGGCCAGCCCCGGGAACTGACGGGCTTGGGCCACTGTTTGTCTGACTTGCGAAAAGGCGCCGGTGACTATGGTGCTGTCGAACTGAAATCGGCCGGTGGCACGTTCGCGCACAAAGAAAAAGATCGGTAAAGCAAAGATGAGGAAGAGCAAAGCGCTGAGTCGGAAGATGCCCACGTAGCCAATGCGGTCGAGCAGGAGCAGGCCGGAGCCCACGCCGATGAAAGAGCCCATGTAGCCCAGCCCAATGCCAAGTCCCCCGATTTTGCCACAAGTTTCGGGGGTGGAAACGGTCGGCAGCAAGGAATCATAAAAAATGAGGCCTGCCTGGAACATGTAATTGGCAATCACAAAGAATACTAGCGAGATTGTCAGGCTGCCGGTGCCCAAGAGGGCTGTAAACAAGATGCAGATGAGAGTGGTCGTGAGCAAGAAGGGCATGCGTCGTTTGGCCTGATCCGAGAGCGCTCCCAGGATGGGGGCGGTCACGAACATCAGGCCCATCGAGATGGCATTGGCTATGCCGTATTGGGCGTCGGTGCCCTTCATCTGGTTGACGACCCATAACGAGAAGTACAGCGAGACGATATTCATGGAGAAGATCGTATTCGCCAGGTCGTACAGGGCCCAGGCTATGACGCTGATTTTGCGTGGTTTAGCCGGGGTGGCTAACGTGGATTGACTCATGGGTGTGCCTCCTTGGTGTGTGTGGGGGGGATGACGGATGTGCTGAATAAGTTCTCTCGTAAAGACGCCAAGAGAAAGAGAGATAAAGGGGAGTTTTGCGTGAAGACATCGGGAATACCTATGCCGCTCAGCGCACCCAGCGCCACAGCAAAATCGCCGCCACCACTGACAACCCACCGCCGAACAGGAAGGGCGCCGCGGGACCAAATCCCAGCCAGCCTCCTGCCCCCTGCCAGAGCAGACCGGCGATCACGCTGGCCGGTAGCACGGTGAGCCCGATGGCTGCATGATAGACGCCAAAGGCGGCGCCGCGCTGTTCGCTGGGAGCCATATCGGCGACCACGGCCTTGGCCACGCCTTCGGTGAAGGCATAATACACGCCATACAGGGCGTAAAGCAACCAGAAGTGCCAGGTGCTATGGGCGCCGGCAAAGCCCAGATACACCACGGCATAGAGCAGCCAGCCGCCAACCATCACTTTACGGCGTTCGATGCGGTCGGACAGGGCGCCGGCGGGCGTGGCCAGCAGGGAATACACGAGGTTGAAACCGGCGATCATGGCCAGAACCAGCAGCACGCTGGCACCGGCGCTTTGCGCCCGTAAGATGAGAAAGGCATCGGTGCTATTGCCCAAGGTGAACAGCACCATGACGACCAAAAAACGCCGGTAGCGGCGGTCGAAACCGCGCAGCGAAAATTTTGGCGGCGTGGCCTGTGTGGGCTTGGCGATCTCTTTCACGCCCCACAGCAATACCACCACAGCCAGAAACGCCGGCAGCAGGGCCCAACTGACAACTGTGTGGAAGGTGCTGGCATTCAGCAGCAGGGCACCGGTCTGGCTACGCCACACCAACCAGATAGCCAGCAACAGCCCCACGAATGCCCCACCTGTATCCGCCGCCCGATGCAGGCCAAAGGCAATGCCGCGATGCTGGGCCGAGATGGAGTCGGCAATCAGAGCGTCGCGCGGGGCCGTACGAATGCCTTTGCCCAGGCGGTCGATAAAGCGATAAAGTAAGATGACCGGCCAGCTATTGGCGATCAGCAATAAAGGCGTGGCCAGTGCCGCCAGGCCGTAGCCGGTGGCCGTGAGTCCTTTGCGGCGGCCAAGTTTATCCGACAACCAGCCCGAATAGATTTTGACCAGGCTGGCCGTAGTCTCGGCAACCCCTTCGATGAGACCAATGATGCCCGTGCGTACACCCAGCACATTGGCCAGGAACAACGGCAACAAGTGGATGAGCATTTCGCTGGCGATGTCACGCAGAAAGCTCACACCCGACAGCACCCATACGTTGCGGGGGACTCGTTTTGCTTGTTGAATCATGATTGAAATGACCTCGATGATGAAAGGTGGTTATTTTCTCCAGGGATCGGTGGTGCTGGCCCAAAAAGAGCGTCCATCGACCCACAGCTTGGCCAGACCTGTAAAGATGGCGAAGAATTCCAGCCGCCCCAGGAACATGCCGGCGCTGAGCGTCCACAGCACGCCGGCGGGGGCGTGGGGCGAAGTGACACCCACCGAGAGGCCGATGGTGCTGATGGCGCTGGCGTATTCGAACAGGCTGTCGCGCAGCGAGAAGCCATAGGCCGTGAGCACGCCAGCCCCCAGGCTGAACAGGGTGAGATACAAAAAGACGAAAAGTGCTTCTGTGCGGATGTGTTGGCTGGACAGAAAACGCTTTTCCTCCCCCTGCCACAGGCTGACTTCCAGAATCGTGTTGCGGGGCAGCAGGGGGCGACGGATTTCGGCCAGCATGGCCTTGGTCAACACGTAAATACGCGATTGTTTGATCCCACCGGCAGTGGAACCGCTGCCACCGCCAATGAGCATGAGCCCAATGATCACCAGCCAGCCCAGACTCGGCCACGGCAGATAGCTAACCGTGGCGAAGCCGGTGGTGGAGAGGGCAGAAACGGCTTCGAACAGTGCTACACGCAGGGCCTTGCCGACCGTCGGATAAAGCTCCCAGGTCACGCCAAACAGCAGGGTGGGGATAGCCAGTGCCAGCAGAAAGTAGAGAACGTGCATTTCGCTGTTGCGCAATAGCACGCGCCAGCGACCTTTGACGGCGGCATAGCTGGTGAGGAAGTTGATGGTGCCCAGCAGCATGAGGATGATGGTCACCCCCTCGATGGCGGGGCTGTCGAAGTAGCCGATGGATGCGGCATGGGTGGAGAAGCCTCCCGTAGAAAGGGCGGCAAAAGCGTGGTTGATGGCGTCAAACCAATTCATCCCCGCCAGACGCAGGGCCAATATCCCGGCTACAACATAACCCGAATAGAGTTCCAGCACAATGGCGGCCGACTGACGCACGTGCGGCGCCAATTGATCGCCGCGGCCCTCGGCCGTGCTCAGCCCCATGCCCACGGGCCCGGTGAGGGCGGTGAGCATGATGATGGCCAGGCCGGCACCGCCGGCCAGTTGCATGATGCTGCGATACAGCAGCACCAGCCGCGAGGCGCTTTCTACATCGATCACGGATAGCCCGGTGGTGGTCCAGCCGCTGGTGGCTTCGAAGATGGCCTGGCTAAAGTTGAGATGGGCGACGCTCATCAGGGGCAGGGCGCCCACGAACACGGCGGTCAGCCAGGTGAAGACCACAATCACCGAGCCTTCGGCCAGGGTGAGGGTGGAGGCCTGGCGGCGGGGGAGCTGCCATAGCAGCAACGCACCGAGGATGATGAGCGCCAGTCCCGGAATGGCGAAGGCCGGGCTTTGGGGATGTTCGGCCCAGATAAAGGGGAGGGCCAGTAGAGGCGAGAGGATCAGCAGGCCAATCACAATCCAGGTGGAGCCGGTGTAGCCCAAGATCAGGCGATAGCGCTGGCCCAGCCAGTTGTGATAGTGCATCATGCCGTGGCCCCCATCAAGATGCTGAGGACGATGCCGTGATTGTCGGGGCGGGTCACGAGTAGCAGGTGGTCGTTGAGCTGCAATTGGGTTTCGCCCCGGGGGATAATCGCCCCGTCGTCGCGGATGACCGCAGCCACCAAGGCGTTGTCGGGCAATGCTAAATCGCGCAGGTGTTGTCCAATGGCGGGGGCGTCGCCCAGCAATACCACTTCGGTGATCGCTAGCTGCCCCTGCGCCAGTTCGGCTAGATTGATGATTGCTTCGTATCCGATCTGCTCCTCGATCACCTGCACCAGCAAGCGCGCCACCGAGACGGCCACCGAGACGCCCAATTGGCGGAAGACTTCCTCGTTTTCGGGATCGTGCACCAGGGCGACGGTGCGCGGCACGCCAAACATCTCTTTGGCCAGTTGGCAGGCAATGAGATTGTCGTGATCGTGGGGGAGCAGCGCTACTACGATAGCGCATTGGCGCACACCGGCCTCGTCCAACACCAGCGGATCGGTACCATCTCCCACTACAACCAGGGCCTGCAGCTTACGCGCCAGTTGCCGCCCCTGCTGGGCATCGCGAGTGATCATCACGGCATGATAGCCTTTGGCAATAAAGCGCCGGGTGAGATAGTAACTGGTCTTGTCGCTGCCGATGATGAGGACTTTCATGCTTGATCAGTTGTCGATGTGTGGATGGCTTGCAAGAAGCGTTCGGCCGAGAGCTTGGTGGGGCAAATAACCTGAATCCCCAACTCCTGATAAATCGCTTCGCGGGCCGGGTTAAAGACGCGGGCCATCACATGCGGCACATGAAAGATGACTTTGGCGATTTGGGCCACCATGAGATTGACATTGTCGTTGTTGGTGGCGGCAATGAGTATGTCTGCCCGCTCGGCCTTTGCTTGTTGCAAGACTTCCACTTCGGTGGCATCGTTTTGTATGCGATAGCCACTAAAGTCGGCAGAAAGTTTGGCCAGTTTGGTTTCGGTAAGGTCGATGATCACCACGCTGTGCCCTTCCTGGCTCAGCCGCGTGGCCACAAGCGCCCCCAGACGCCCGCACCCCACTACAATCACATAGAGGGCCACGGTCATGGCGTCGACTCACCATTTATGAGCACGGGATGGGGGGCGGCCTGCTGCGGGGAGACGGTGCTTTCCGGCCCGGCGCCCAGGGCATGTGCCACCCGAAAGAGCTTCTGCGCCCGGGCATCATCTCCCTGAAGCTTGTACCAGGCGCCCAACAAACTGTATGCTTCCGGGCGCTGGGGTTCGCTGATGATGGCATGACGTATCGCCATGTCGGCCACCCGCCATTCCTGCGCCCGCAGGCATTGGCTGGCTGTTTGCAGCAACTCATCGTAGCTGAGGTCGAGTGGCCGCAGCAAGGGGGTATTCAGCGCTGATTCCAGCGCCTCGTGGATTTCGTAGGGCGATACCGGTTTTTGCAAAAAATGGACGGCCCCGCCACGAATGGCCTGCACTGCCTGGGCGATGGTGCCGTAGCCGGTGATGACAATGACGGCGGTAAAAGGATGGTGGCGCCCGGAATAGGCCAAAAGCTCTAGCCCTGACATGCCCGGCATGTGCAGGTCGAGCAACATGGCGTCGTAATGCTGTTGTTGCAGTTTTTGTTGCGCGTCCTGGCCATTGGTGGCTGCACACACCTCATAACCCAACTCTTGCAGGACGGCACGCAGCGTAAAGCGGATATTATGCTCATCATCGACGATCAGCACGCGGTAAGTTGGAGACATGCAGATTCATCCTTCGGCGGATTGTGTGGACTCGTTGCCAGGGAGGTGCCGAATTGCGGCAAGGGCCCTCTTGGGGAGGGTCCGCAAGCACAAGCCCCATTATACTGCTGACTGTCCTGATGCAAAAATGGGCGTGGGCGCGGGGTGTGGGAGGGGATGGGGGCCCCTAACCCCACAACACAAACTGGCCCCAAAAATAAAAATGTCCCTTCTCGAAAGGGGTGTTGACAGACCTTTTTTCTCTGTGTTATCTTGAGACGAGAGAGTTTTCTCCGCCTCCACCCCCAAACGAGAGTGGCCGCCTTTCGGTTTCGTTCAACAAGCGACACTATGGCGGCTTTCTTTGCTCACGACGATTAGGAGTCATGGACTCTTGCCTCCGCTTGACCTGATCTCGGTGCGTGTTGGGCGCGCCATAGCAATCCCTTCATTCATTGGGTGGCATAGAATTTACAATTTGAGAATCCCCCATCTTTATCATTTGTTTTTTTCAAACATAAAACCGGAAACTTCACCCCCTGACGATGGCGTGCCCAGCCCCGGGTGGGTTATAATTGCAGCAGGAGAAAACGCTTATGCCCCGGCTGACCGCAACCGAAAAACAAGAGATCATCCGCTATCTCGAAGCCGATAAACCCCTGCCCGATAAATACCGCTTCCTGCTCTTCGCAGACAAGCGCGAAGTGGAGCTGGTCTGGAACGGCAAGACCAACGAAGTCTGCAATATCGTGCTACCCTTCCAGGTTATCGAACAGGTGGACGAGCCGCGCGCCGAAAGGGACACCCGCCTGCAAATGTCCCTCTTCGACCTGGACGAGCGCGGCCGTCAACTCAAAGGCTGGACCAACAAACTGATCTGGGGCGACAACAAACTGATCCTCTCCTCGCTCAAGAACGGTCCGCTGCGGGAGGAAATCGAAGTGCAGGGTGGGCTGAAGCTGATCTACATTGACCCGCCCTTCGACGTGGGCGCCGACTTCAGCATGGACATTCAGATCGGCGACGACACCTTCACCAAGAAACCCAATATCCTGGAAGAAATCGCCTACCGCGACACCTGGGGCAAGGGGGCCGATTCCTTCATCGCCATGATCTACGAGCGGCTGGTGTTGATGCGAGATCTGCTGGCGGAGGATGGGAGTATTTACGTCCATTGTGATTGGCGGGTGAATGCTTACATCAATGCTGTGCTGGACGAAGTATTTGGGCGAGAGTACTTTCAAAATGAAATCATCTGGTATTACACAAATAAGTACGGTGCAAACTCACAAACTTTCGATATGTTTCACAACACAATGTTTTGGTACGGCAAAACGGGGGAAGTGACATACAATCGTGTTCGCATACCAGTCAAAATGGAGCGGAAACAGCCGCTCCGGAAATGGAACAAGGAATTAAATAAGAACGAATGGCTGAAAGATGCGGATGGAAATTATCTCTATCAGGAAAGCAAAGAAAAGGATGCCGGTGATGTATGGGAAATTCCGGTTATCAATCCAATGGCACACGAAAGAGTTGGATACCCCACCCAAAAACCCGAAGCCCTGCTGGAACGCATCCTCAAAGCCTCCTCCAACGAAGGCGATCTCGTGGCCGACTTCTTTTGCGGTTCCGGCACCACCGCTGCCGTAGCCGAAAAGCTGGGCCGCAAATGGATCGTCAGCGACCTGGGCAAGTTCGCCATCCACACTACCCGCAAGCGCATGATCGGCGTGCAGCGCCAGTTGAAGAAAGAGGGTAAGAATTACCGAGCCTTCGAGATCCTCAACCTGGGCAAGTACGAACGCCAGCACTACATCGGCGTCAACCTCAATTTACGAGAAGAAGAACAGCGTAAACAGCTCGAAGAAAAAGAATCCGCCTTCCTCGACCTGATCCTGCGGGCCTACCGCGCCGAAAAAACGGAGGGCTTCAATACCTTCCACGGCAAAAAGGCTGGGCGGCTGGTGGCCGTCGGGCCGGTCAATCTGCC
>JAADGC010000179.1 GCA_013152585.1 Chloroflexota bacterium | reverse complement strand
GGCTTATTGCCAAATTCCTGAAACGTTCCCCTCACGAACAGGGTGAGTCCCATGTTTTTGGTGGCGTGTGTTGGTCGCATCATGGATGCGGCTAACACACGAAAAAAGGAAGCGCTCGGCGCATCCGTGATGCGCCGCAGCGCCACCTCCAACCTTACGCCCAAATTCCTGAAACGCCCCCTTCACGAACATGCGTTCTTGACAGGATAGGTTGTCGGGTATTATACTGCATTCATTCTATCCATGTGGTGGCGCCAACTTTCTGGGGCTTATCCATCTCTCTCCACCAGCAAAAGGAAGGCAATCATGTTCCAAAAGACCATAATCGTTGGCAACTTAGGCAAAGATCCGGAAATGCGTTACACGCCAAGCGGTGTAGCTGTCACCTCATTTTCGGTCGCGGTCAATCGCCGCTGGTCCGATCAGCAAGGGCAGCCCCAGGAGAAAACTACTTGGTTCCGGGTGACAGCCTGGCGCAAATTGGCCGAACTTTGTAACCAATATCTGAGTAAAGGCCGGATGGTCCTGGTGGAAGGCGAAATCGACGCCAGCGCCTGGCAGGGCCAGGACGGACAACCTCGGGCATCACTGGAACTCACTGCTCGCACCGTGCGCTTCCTGGGTGGCAGCGCTGGTGGTGGCGAACTCGGTTCCAGCGCATTGCATGAAGGTCCGCCCGTGGAGGAGGGAGACATTCCCTTCTAGACCCTTTTTGATGCCAAGCCCTGAAAGATTGAGTCAAGCTTCTTAGGGGGAAGGCGAACGCTGATAGACACGGAGAAGAAACATGTTCTCTGTGTGTATTCGCGTCCCCGCCGGTCTTGCTCGTGGAGACCGGCACATCCACGCAAAAAGTTTTCTGAACCCTGGCAGGTCTGCGAGACCTGTCAGGTTCTGTCTGATATCACGGCCATCTTTTCATTCCTCCCATCGGGTTATCCTTTATGACAGTTCAACGGACACAACCCCGTAAAACCGCCTACATCACCTTTGCTGATGGCCGCGTCTTTCGCGCCCCCATCGGCACCCCGTTGGAAGAGTATATTCGCGCCGCCACAGCCGATGACGGGCAGCCATTGGCTATCGCTGCTATCCTCAATGGCCGGCTTACCGAACTCAACCGCGCCGTTCACAGCGATGGTTTTGCCACGCTGGCGCGCATCAACAGTTCGGATGGTGCGCTCATCTATCGCCGATCCCTGACTTTTCTATTGATTGCCGCCGCCGCCAGTTGTTTTCCCGAAGCCAAGGTCTATGTCGAACATTCCATCGTTAGTGGAGGGTACTTTTGCAAAATCGAAGGCCGCCCGTCCTTTAGCGCCGAAGAGATCAAGGAACTCGAAGCGCAAATGCGCAAAATAGTCGCGCAAGATCTGCCCATTATCCGCCGGGAAGTGGCTCTGGCTGACGCCATCGAGGTCTTTCGGCGCAAGGGGGACGAAGAAAAATTGGCTCTGCTGCAGCAGCGTCAAAAATCCACCTTCATCCTCTACGAACTGCTCGATACGCAAGACTACTTTCACGGGTTCATGGCTCCCAGCACCGGTTATCTGCCCTACTTTGCCCTGGAAAAGGCCGAGGGCGGTGGCTTTTTACTCCGTTTTCCCAAGAAAGATGACCCCGAGCATCTGGTTCCCGTCGAGTCACATCCGCCCATTTTCGATGTCTTTACCGAATACAGTCAGTGGCAAAAGAAGCTTGGCATCCGCAACGTTGCCGGTTTGAATCAGGCGATTCAGGCAGGGCGCCTGACCGAACTCATTCTCGTCACCGAGGCCTTGCACGAACAGCGCATCGGTCAAATTGCCGAGAATATCATCTCGAGACCCGACGCCCGCATCGTCCTGATAGCGGGGCCCTCGGCCTCCGGCAAGACCACCTTCGCCCGTCGGCTGGCAGTACGTTTGCTGGCATTAGGCATCCAGCCGCTGGCCATCAGCGTGGATGACTACTTTGTCGATCGCCAACACACCCCGCGTGATGAACACGGGAATTTCAACTTTGAGTCTCTCTACACCGTCGATCTATCTCTGCTCAATCAGCACATCAACCGGCTCATTCGCGGCGAAGAAGTGCAGATGCCGCGCTTCGATTTTCAGAAGGGCGCCCGCACCGAGGGCCTGCGCGTGCAGATTAGCCCCCAACATGTGCTGATCATCGAAGGCATCCATGCCCTGAACCCCGAACTGCTGCCCGAAGTCGATCCCAAATACACCTATCGCATCTACGTCAGCGCCCTCACCCAACTCAATCTCGATCGCTACAATCGCATCTCCACTACCGATACCCGGCTTATTCGCCGTATCGTGCGAGATGCCCGCACCCGCGGCTACAGCGCCGCCGACACCATCGCCCGCTGGGAGAGTGTTCGCCGTGGCGAACGTAAATGGATCTTTCCCCATCAGAATAATGCCGACGCCATGTTCAACTCGGCGCTTACCTACGAACTGGCAGTGCTCAACCCGCTGGCCGAACCCCTCCTGCGACAGATCGGGGCCGGTGTTCCTGAATGGATCGAGGCCAACCGTCTTCTCGCCCGCGCCCAGTGGTTCCAGGTCGCCGATTCTCTGCACATTCCCTCGGATTCCATCCTGCGCGAATTCATCGGTGGCTCCATACTCGAAAACTACCGTCCCTGGCCCTCGACTTAAGCCGGCAAAGACCCCGTAGGGCCTTCGCTTTTGGTCTGATTACAGATGACTGCTTACAGAGACCTCTCTTCGCCTCCGTTCGCGCCGCCCCATGTCTGTCCGCTTTCAGGCCACACTCGTCTCGTAAAGTGTCAGCGCCTGCGCTAAATCAGCAATCAAATCCTCGGCGTCTTCCAGGCCGATGCACAGACGAAAACAGTCGTCATTCAATCCCAGGCGGCCGTGTAAGGCCCGCACATCGGCATCGGGCGTCAGCAGGGGAATGATCAGACTTTCGTACCCGCCCCAACTGACGCCAATCGAAAACAGATTAAGGCTATCGACAAAACGGTGGCGCTGCTGCGGGGTGGCAGGGGGTTGCAACTCGATGGAGAAGAGACTGGAATAGCCCGACATCTGCCGGCGCCCCAGTTCGTAGCGGGGGAAGGACGGGAGGCCGGGATAGAGCACCCGTTTGATTTTAGGATGATCTTCCAGCCAGCGGGCCACGCTCTGAGCGTGAGCCTCATGTTGACGGAGGCGCAGCGGCAATGTGCGCAGGCCGCGCAGGGCCAGATAGGCCTCGGCGGGGCCCAATGTAGCTCCCAGGGCGATTGCCACTGTGCGGATTTGCGCCAGCAGCGGCTCATTGGCCGTGATCAGCCCCAGCAATAAATCCGAATGCCCGGCAATATACTTGGTCCCCGAATGCACGACAATATCGACCCCCAACTGATGCGGTTGCTGATACAAAGGGGTGGCCCAGCTATTATCGGCGATGGTCACCGCACCGTGTGCCCGGGCCTGGGCGCTGAGTCGGGCCAGATCCTGTAGATGAAACGAATGGCTTCCCGGTGATTCGAGATACACCAGCCGGGTATTCGGGCGCAGCCAGGGGGAGAGATCATCGGCTGTGGGGGGAAAGAAAGTGGTTTCGATTCCCCACCGTCGGGCCATTGTATCCAGAAAACGGCGAGTGGGGCCATAGCAGCTATCCACCGCCAGGGCATGATCGCCGGCGTTGAGCATCGACAAAATCGCCGCGGTAATCGCCCCCATGCCCGACGCCGTGGCCACACATCCGTCGGCGTTTTCCAGGCGGGCCATCTTCTGTTCCAATACCCTCACCGTGGGATTGGCATCACGGCTGTACGTATAACGCTTTTCAGACGGTTGGTGCCGATCTAAAAAAGCCTGCATCGAAGGAAAAGTGAACAGCGACGCGTGATAAATGGGTGGATTCACGGCACCGGCGTACTCTTCGCGATCCTCGCCCGCGTGCAGGATACTGGTGGAAACGTGCATGGTTGTCATCTCCTGGTAACAAGTGGATAGGTCGGCCCGATCATTATGCAGATGGTGCAAAAATGCAAGCCCCGGCGATTGGGTGCAGCAATTCCAAACATGAACTGGACACTGGCGTTTTTTGTTTTAGCCACAGATTTCACGGATTTCCACAGATATTGTGTCACCCTGAGATATTGTGTCACCCTGAACGGGTGCAGCAGGCAACGCCCATGAACACGAAAGAAGGGTCTCCCCACCCATGAATGGCGAGATTCTTCGCTGGAATCGGCTTGGCGATGGCCGTTTCGGCGTCAAAGTCCGTGCCTCTTCGATGTGTGTTGGCTTCTGGAACCCGTTCAGAATGACAGGCAGCGGCGATCAGATTCGGGGCCAGGCGGCGGAACACCCTTTAGTGGGGCCAAAGCAAAAGCTTATCCAAAATCTTGGCGCACATCCCCGGCTTTCCATTTTTGCCTAAATGAGTGTCCTGTGCTAAACTTTTCTCTTGCATTTAGCAAACTGCATATCCACTGGATTCTCATCCAGAGGAGGCAAGGGACCGGCCCTGTGACCC
>JAADGC010000122.1 GCA_013152585.1 Chloroflexota bacterium | reverse complement strand
TCGCCCTTCTCCGACCGATCGTGTTGACGGTGGCCAGCCATCGCGGCGACCTGCCCCCCCTTTTCAGGGGGGCACGCAGGGGGGGCAGGTCGCCAGGGGATCGCCGTATCTTCATCAATTCGTCACATTTCCTTCAAAGCGTCGTCACACTAAGGCCATACACTGGTGATGTCGATTTAGACCTTGACTCAGACCCATCTTTTCATCAATACATGTCGGAGGACATTCGAAATGACTCAAACTCAGATACGTTACCAACTCAGCACAAGGCTGGCACTCCCCGCCGAGCAGGCCCTGCCGCAAGTACTGGCAGCATTAAAGACAGAAGGCTTTGGCGTCCTGTTCAACCTGGACATGCAGGCCATTCTCAAGCAAAAACTGGATGTGGACTACCGCCCCTATTGGGTGTTGGGTGCCTGCAATCCTCCTCTGGCCTACAAGGCCCTGCAAGCAGAATCCGATATCGGATTACTGATCCCCTGCCATGTTGTCGTCGCCGAAGAAGATGGCGCCACCGTCGTCTCCCTCATCGATCCTGTGGCCGTGCTCGGCATTGTCGGCAATCCCGACCTGGATGCCATCGCCACCGAAGTCAGAACCCGCTTCCAACGCGTCATCACGGCGCTCAACGCCTAAATACATCGAACGGAGGTTCTTATCATGCGCCGATCCCGACCCCTCGTCATTGGCATCCTCTTCGTGCTGGCCCTGCTCGTCGCTGCCTGCTCTGGTGCGACGCAATCCTCACCCGCAGCCGAGGCGCCTAAACCCGAACAACTTACCAAGAACGCCGACGGTTACACCGATATCACCGTGGATCAATTGGCAGCGATGCTGTCCCAAAAAGATTTCACCCTGGTCAACGTCCACATCCCCTACGCCGGTGACATCCCGCAGACCGATCTGTCCATCCCCTATGATCAAATCGCACAAAATCTCAGCCAGTTGCCTGACAAAAATGCTACCATCGTCCTCTACTGCCGCAGTGGTGGCATGAGCACGGTGGCAGCCAAAAAGCTGGCCTCCCTGGGATACACCAATGTCCTGGAAATTGACGGCGGTATGAACGCCTGGAAAGCAGCCGGGAACGAGATCGTGAATCGCTAAGCACGGCCTGCGGTTGCCGCAACCCTCTGTCTTCCTGGAGCCAACGTCGCCGCAGGCGGAACGAAATGGCGTTACCGCCCGATATGGCAGGACAAGCAGCTATGCACCACCGGCGAAACCCAAATTCGCCTGACTCCCAGCCCGATCCGTCATCGGGCTGGTTGCGCGTCATCGGCGCATCCCTGATCGTGGCTATCAACGCCCCCTTCTTACACCAGATAAAACCGGCGTAATCCCTCATCCTTGCCCCGCACACTGTCTGCTGGGCGAGAGAGGACCATACCCCACACAGATTCATCTCCCCCGCCAGGGCTGCTGAGTGCAGCAGAGAAAACATCACCATGCAAACCGATTCAACCGCCTCGATTGTTGCCTCCTTTGCCGCAACCATGGATCATTTCGCCGCCTGGGCGACGCGGCATTGGCTGCTGGTCGTGCTGGGTTTAATAGGATTCTGGAACCTGCTGCCCTGGTTGGCGCCGGTGTTCATGCACCTGGGGTGGGAACTGCCGGCGCGGGGCATTTATTTTCTGTATGGATTCTTCTGTCACCAAATGCCGCAGCGTTCCTGGTTCCTGTTCGGCCCCCAATTCACCTATGCCAAAAACGACATTCTCATGGCCCTGAACGGCACGACCGACCCGGTGATCCCGCGCAGCATGCGGGTCTTCGTGGGCACGCCCGAAATGGGCTGGAAGCTGGCATGGTCTGATCGCATGGTGAGCTTTTATGGCGGCTGGTTGGGTGTGGGGTTGGCGTACGCGGCTATGCGCAAACGCTGGCAGGGTCTGCGCTGGCAATGGGCCCTGATCCTGCTGCTGCCGCTGGCCCTTGATGGCGGCAGCCATGCCCTGAGTGATCTGGGCGGCCTGCGCCAAGGCTTTCGCGAGAGCAATGCCTGGCTGGTCACGCTGACCCGGGGCGCGTTTGCGCCCGAATTTTATGCCAGCGATGCCTGGGGATCGTTTAACAGCCTGGCCCGGCTGGTGACCGGCATCCTGGGGGCGATCGGGCTCATCGGCTTCACCTTCCCGATCCTGGATAAGGCCATGGTAGAAGAGAGGATTGAGATCAAAGGGCGGGGGACAGATATTCGCTGACCTCCCCACCTTCATCAATTCTTCACATTTGCTTCAAGAATCTGACACATGCGGCTGCTATGCTAGAAGCAGCTTGAAACAACAAGCTACTCTATGACCGCATCTAAGGAGAAAGACACAATGAGTCTTATCAGTCGATTCCGTGCAATATTCGCAGCCAAGGCCAATGCCGTGGCCGATCAGATGGAAAATCCCAAAGCAAACCTGGACTATAGCATGACAAAACTAGAAGCAACCCGACGTGAACTGAGTCGCGGCCTGATTGAGGTCAGCGCCGCCAGACGGCGCCTGGAAGCCCAGCGCACCCAACTGGCCGCTGCTTCCGAGCGTTACCAGCAGCAAGCTCAGGCGGCTGTAGACGCCGACCGGGATGATCTGGCCCGCATTGCCCTCCAGCGCAAACAAGATGTCGAAGCCCGCGTGGCCGAGCTCGTCACCGGCATCGCCGGCCTGGAACGCCAGGAGGCGAATCTCAAGGAAACCCAGGTGAAACTCGAACGCCGCATCACCCTCTTCCGCTCCAAAAAACAAGAGCTGAAAGCCATTCACGATTCCGCCAAGGCTCAGCTCCGGGTGCAAGAATCGCTGAGCGGCGTCTCTGAGGACCTCGCCGACGTGGGCAACACCATCCAGCGGGCCGAAGCCCGTATTCTGGAAATGCAATCCCGGGCTGATGCCATCGATGATCTCGTTGCCCAGGGCGTCTTGCAGGATGTCCTGGAACCGGAAGCAGACGACATCGAACGCGAACTGAAGCGCATCGGCCGCAATCAGGCTATCGAAGAAGAACTAAGCCGCCTGAAAGCGACGCCGGTTGCCTGAGCATCCCCCAGACTAACAATATCCCGGCGTGGAGGGCCAGCGTGCATCACTGCCGTTGCCTCCACGCCGGCCCACTTGCAAGGAGATAATCATTATGTGTGGTGGACACCATGTCGTCGGAACACTGATTGGTGGAGCTGTGCGTGAATCTCGCGCCAGCCACTATGACAATCGTCAGGCGTACCAGACTTCGCAGCCCAGCATCGCCCAGGAAGTCAAGCTGATGTATGCGCAGGGGATCATTAGCTCTGCCACTTATCATCGTTTGCTGGAAATGGCCCAGAGCGGCGAACTCAGCGCCGATGATCTGAGGCGCGTTCGCAGTAGCAGCCAACCCGCCCCGGCACCGTCGGCCCAGGCAACGCCAACGCCCGGGCGCAACACCGAGATTGTGCGCAGCCTCAATCGGCTGTATGAGCACCGTCAACGGCTGGCAGCTTCTCAACAAGAGTCGGAGCAAGTACTGGCGAGGCTGGAAGCCGACGCCACGCGCCTGCGTCAGCAAGCCGAGACCGCGGCGGAAAAGGCCGGGGCAGTGGCAGAGTCCGATGAGACCAACGCTCGCGCTTATCTCGAAGTACGCCAGGAGGCGCTGGTCCGTGCCGACGGACTGGAAGAACGCGTCGAGGCCTTGCGCCAGGATTTAGCCCGCATCGAGGCCTTACAGACCGAATTGGCCACGCGTGAAGCTGAACTGAAAGCGCTGGAATCCCGTGAGCAGCTTGCCGAGCTGGAAGCCAGCATCCGTGAAGACCTGCTGACCCCAGGCGCTTGATCCTGTCACGTCCTCCAGAAGGCTATTCATCTTCTCGACTGGACATCGGCGTTTTTTGTTTTTGCCACAGACAAGCGCCGAAAACGCGGATCAATAACGCGGCTAAATTTGGTTCAACCGCATCCCAGGGGGTCTCACCGTGACCTCCGGGAGGTGGCCGGGATATTCTTGCCCAAACAGAGTGCTTTTGGCCACCTCCCGGAGGTCTGAATCGAGACCCCGCGAAATCCAAAAGAGCCATTTATCATCTGCATCGGGCGTGAGGCCGCGCCCGTCCCGCCGATTGAAATCGGGGCTCGGGGGCCTGCGGCCACCGGTCGCCCTGCGGCGACCGATCTTGTCAGCAACGAAGGCCTGTTAAGGCGGTAGGTGCTGTGGAATCTATTGTGTCACCCTGAACGGGTCCAGCAGGCAACGCACATAAACACAAAACGCCAGTGAAGGGTCTCGCCGCACATGAATCGTCAGATTCTTCACTGGAATCGGCTTCGTGATGGCCGTTTCGGCGTCAAGGTGGTCCGTGTCTCTTTGATGTGGGTTGGCTGCAGAAACTCGTTCAGAATGACAGTTCAGAAACCGCCGATTGAAATCGGGGCTCAGGGGCCTGCGGCCGCCGGTCACCTTGCGGCGACCGATCTTGTTAGCAACGAAGGCCTGTTAAGGCGATAGGTGCTGTGGAATCTATTGTGTCACCCTGAAC
>JAADGC010000084.1 GCA_013152585.1 Chloroflexota bacterium | reverse complement strand
CCCCGGCCCCCACTCCCACGCCTACCATCACGCCCACCCCCGTGGTGCACATCATTGCCAGTGGCGACACCCTGATCGGCATTGCCAGCCGCTACGGCGTCAGCGTCGAAGCCATTCAGGAGGCCAACGGCATCACGGATCCCCGGCTGTTAAGCATTGGCCAGAGCCTGATTATCCCCACCGACGCCAGCGCCCAGCTTGGCAGTGGCACCCCCACCCCCGTGCCAACGCCCTTGCCTGTCGTCATCGAGGGCATTCATTTCGGGCACGATCCCAGCGGGGACATGTGGGCGCTGGGCATGGTGCGCAATCCCGGCCAGGGTGCTCTGGAAGGGATCAGTATTCGCCTGAGTTTGACTGATGATGCCGGGGTCGAGTTGGCTGCCGCCTCAGCCTTTGTGCTCGATGATGTGTTATTGCCGGGTGCCCACAGCGCTTTCGGCGTGCGATTGCGCCAGGCGCCCGATTTTAGTAATTATGTGGCCGAAGCATTGACCGTCTGGCCAGCCCACAGCGCCGCCTATTATTTCGATTTAGAGCCCCGCAACGTACAAAGCCGCGGCGAGGGCTATCGCACGCAGTGGTTGCAGGGCGAGGTCGTCAATACGGGGCCCGAAGCGTCTGCAAACATCGTCGTCAGTGCCATCCTCTTCGATGCGCTCGATCGTGTGATTGGCTTTCGCCGTAGTGAACCATGGCCAAGCGTGTTGCCGCCCGGCAATGCCATGCCGTTTCAATTGGAAATCATCCCCATGGGTGGCCCCGTCGATCACTATGAACTACACGTGCTGGGTCGCCGTCTTTCTACACCCACGCCAACATCATGACGGAACCGATTTCAACTCCCACCGGCTTACGATTTGTGCAATGGTTTCTACGCCTGTTGTTGCGGCTGCTGATGCGCCTTGATTGCCAGGGCCTGGAAAATCTACCTGATTGCGGTCCGGCTATCCTCACAGCCAACCATACCAGTTGGCTGGATGTACCGATGATAGGCGCATTTTCTAAAGCCCCGGCAGCCACTTTTGCCGCCGACAAATGGGATGGCTTTCCTGTGCTCGGCTGGGTCTTGGCTCATTTCGGGCAGGCTATCTGGGTCAGGCGAGGTGAAGTCGATCGTCGGGCTTTGATGCAGGCCCTGCAATTTTTGCGCCAGGGTGGCGTGTTGGGTCTGGCTCCCGAGGGGACGCGTTCCCACACCGGCGTTCTGAGGCAGGGGCACGATGGCATTGTGTGGCTGGCGGCTCGCTCCGATGCGTTGATCGTGCCCGTGGCCGTGTGGGGCCACGAAAACGTGACCTGGCACTGGCGGCATCTGCGCCGGCCCGTGGTGCACATCCATGTGGGCGAATCGTTTCATCTGCCCCCCGAAGCGCTCAAGGCTCGCAGTCGACATCTGTCTCCCTATACCGATCATATCATGCGACAGATTGCCGCCTTGCTGCCCCCCAACCAACGAGGCTACTATGCCTGAGGCCAGTGAAAGCCGGATGTGTCCCTATCTGCGGGGACGACGGCAGTCGCAAGTGCAACCGGTGCCCAGTGGCGAAAATCATTGCCTGGTGACGGCCTCCATTCATTTGCCGCGTACGCAACAAAGCCGTTATTGCTTGGGCGGACATCACAAGACTTGTGCGCGTTTCCAGCGGCAGAACAACCAACCCCTGCCTACCTATGTCACGGGCGTCACGCCGGCAGCGGTGACACCCTCGCCCCCACCGCCACCGCTGACCCCGCTCATCTGGCGACGTCCGTGGTTTCGTACGCTGATGCGGCTGTTTTTCATCGTCTTGATTGCTGGCCTGGTGGTGTGGGGCTGGCACTGGCAGCAACAGCAAGTTCAGCCACGTTGGACACCCCGTCCCCCGCTGCCCACGGCGCTTTCTGTGCCAACCCCTGTCATCGACACCCTCTTTCAGTCCCCCAGTTATTCTGTCCCCGGCCCCTGACGGCAACGCAGAGAATGCTGGTTCTTTTGGATTTCGTGGGAGTCGCAATTCAGAGTTCGTTTCTTAGCAGTAACTTGCCCCCATTTACGCCCAGATACCATCGATGGCAGCGCCACACGCCGGGCAGCAGCCATCCACCAGGCGAATTTCGCTCACAGCAAAGCCAAAACGGCGGATGAGCGTCTGGCCACAATGCCAGCAGTGCGTATTTTCACCGGCGCTACCGGGGATGTTGCCCTCGTACACATACCGTAAGCCTTCCTCCAACCCGATTTCCCGGGCCCGGTGCAGGGTGCGGGTAGGCGTGCGCGGTTTATCGAGCAGCTTGTAGATGGGGTGAAAAGCGCTTACATGCCAGGGCGTCTCTGTGCCTAGCTCGGTGCGGATAAAGCGGGCAATGTCTCGCAGCTCGTCTTCGCTGTCGTTCAGCGTGGGAATGATCAGGGTGGTAACCTCCACCCAGATGCCCACCTCTTTCATCTGCTTCAGGGTATCGAGGACCGGTTGCAGGCGAGCGCCGACCTGCTGGCGGTAAAATGCCGGCTGGAATGATTTCAAATCCACGTTGGCCGCATCGAGATACGGGGCGATCATCTCGATTACTTCCGGCGTTTGGTAGCCATTGGTGACAAAAACGTTGCGCAGCCCCTGCTGGTGGGCAATTTGGGCGGTAGCGTAGGCGTATTCGAAGAAGATGGTGGGTTCGGTGTAGGTGTAGGCGATGCTGGCGCAGCCCCCGTGCCGGGCATCTGCCACCACCTGCGCCGGGCTTACTTCCGTCCCCATAATCAGGTGCTGTTCCCGCGGCATCTGCGAGATATCCCAGTTCTGGCAGAACGAACACCGGAAATTACAGCCCGGTGTCGCAACGGAGTAGGCCAGCGTGCCCGGCAATACATGGAACAGGGGTTTTTTCTCGATAGGATCGATATGGTGGGCGATGGTGCGGCCGTACACCCAGGTAACCAGCTCGCCTTCCACGTTCTGGCGTACATGGCACACACCTTGCAGGCCTTCGCCGATCACGCAATGGTGGGCGCACAGGTTGCAACGCACCCTGTTGTGATCCAGCTTGTCATAAAACATGGCAACGTGACTTTTTTTCATGCTAAACCTCTCGATACGTCTTCTATTATTCACAGAGAAGGGGTTGGTGGCAAGCTACTACCGAGGAAATTGACGTCCTCGCCCGGAAAAAGGGTTGCGCCGTCACGGACAATGTCGACATCCATACCTTCACCTCCCCGCTCGCCCGGCAAGCGGGTGAAACTTACGGCCACCAGTATTTTGATCAGGCTGCTGACGGGGAGCAAGCTTCTCAGGAATCATGCCAACATGAATTCCCGTTTTTGAGTGTCACACCCTACACCTCAAATGCCAAGAAACCCCGGTTGCAGTGCCAGGGCTTCTCGGCACACGTGGAAATGGAGGGGGATCAACCGGCGCCGGGGTCCAGGAAATCTCCGGCCACCCAGCCATCGCCCTGCCCCCCACCTTCGGTATCGAATTGAATCTTCCACCAGTTGTAGGTGTCGGCGCGCTGTGGGCCATCGATGATCTTGACGATGACGCCCGCAGCCAGCGTGGTGACAGGGTCAAAGCTGGTGCCGGGGCCACTACGCACCCGCAGGCCCGATTCGGCATTGACCGTGGCTTCGGTGCCAACCTGTAACACGGCCAATGGCGGCAGCGGCGTGGGCGTGGGGGGCTCTGGTGTGGGCGTCGGTAGCGGTGTGGGAGTAGGAGGTTCAGGCGTGGGGGTAGAGGTCGTGGCCACGGTGGGAGTGGACGAAGGAGTAGTCTCCTGGCCAAAAGGAGCACCTTGCCCGGTTAACCGGTCAGCGGCCACGGAAAAAACGCCGGCGGTGATGAGTATTGCTAAAAAAGGAATCAACAGGCTCACCCACGCCGAGCGCGGGCGTCGCTGTCGTACTTGATAACGTCGTTCAGTCATAACTGCTCCATACTGGTGCAAACATAAGCTATCGGCCCCATGTTCTGGGGAACACGGTGTGGTCGGAAAGTCTTCGGGACCGACACGGCCAGACGCAAGGGGAAGCACATCGAATATCCAGCATTATACCATGTTTGGCCTTGTTGCCAGAAGAAGCATGTGTTGATGGATGGGATGCGGACGAACGCGGCGGTTTTTGCCGACTCACCCGGCGCATCACGGACGGCGAATCGAATTCACCGTCTCACCGCGGCCAAGTCCCCGCAGGGACTTTGGCCTTGTGGCGACGACGTGCTGGTGTGCACCCGCTTGGTTTCGCTGGCGCCGACCGCCCGGCGGTGAACCGCAGGGCTAAAAAACAGCGCCGGGTGAACCCGGCTTGGTCGTGGGGCGCGATTCATTTGCCAAATGCCGCGGACGCGCCGCCTGGAGCCCTTCGGGCTGAAGGACGGGCTGCGCCGTCCTCGCTTGTCGACAACACGGCTTACATCTGCCACCTCACCCACCTAAAACCCATTCGTTCCATCCTCTTATTCGTTGTCATATCTGAAGCTCTGCGTCAGGCGGTGCGTCCGCGGCATTTGGTAAATGAATCGCGCCCCACCACCAAGCCGGGTTCACC
>JAADGC010000117.1 GCA_013152585.1 Chloroflexota bacterium | reverse complement strand
CGATGGCCGATTCGCGGCCCAAAGCGTCCAAAGAGCCTGAGCCTACCCTCGAGCGCAGTGAAGGGTGCCCTCGACCAGCGTCAGCCCCAAAAAGGAAAGTTATTTCTGGACGGTTACTAAGTGAGCGTCCATAAACCACCTTTCGTTTTGCACTCGCTGACTGAAGTCAGGCCCTTCAGGCCTGCGGCCAGGAGTCGGCCTGCGCCGACTCTCCATGTGGCGAAGATGGGACGGCGATGGCCGATTCCCGGCGCAAAGCCGACTTCAGCGAAAAATCTGGCGGTTCATGGGCAGAGAGACCCTTCACTGGCGTTTTCTGTTCATGTGAGTTGCCTGTTTGACCCATTCAGGGTGACACACCATCTGTTCAACCGCATCTCAAGGGCTCATTGTGAGACCCCCACGAAATTCAAAGGAGACAACAGTATGAACGAACTCGCACAGCGTATTCGCTCGCTGGAAGCCCAGATAACGCAACTCAAGCAGCAATGGCCCCAACACTCTGTGCCGCCGACCATGCTCATGGAGCTGGAAGGTCTGGAAGAGGCACTGGACGAGGCCCGCCGGCAACGGGCGGCCGACTCGAAGGTCAAAAGTGGTAGCAAATGAGTCAAGTTTCTGGACGGGGCTGAAATAGCCGGGAAGAAAGGGAACGTAAGGGCTGGGGTGAAGGCTGGATCGGATATTCGGGCCTGTATTGGCGTTTGGGCTTTGAGGCCAAAGGCCAGAACAGCGCATTGGGGCGGGAAACTACGGTGAACGGTCGTCGGTCATCGGTTCTCTGTCAGGGGGCCAGGTCTTTAACGTCGGAATTTTCACCGTTAGCGCTTTACCGGGTTACAATAGGTTGTTATCTACTATCAACCTGACGGAACTCCCTTCATGAATCTGAATCAACTAAAACCCATTGTTTCCCGCCCCTGGCTTTTTATGCTTGCGGGCCTGATGTGGACCGGTGTGGGCCTGATGCTTTTGTGGCGAGCCATTGGCTGGCTGGCCGCCGCTCCCCACATGTGGCTCATCGTTGTCGCCAGTACCGGCATTGCCCTCTTCAGCTATCGTTTTATGTTTACGCACACCGCACGCAAAAACATCCTGCGGCTTTGTGCCCTGCCTGCACGCGTCAGTCTCTTTGCTTTTAATTCCCTGCAGGGATATGCGATCATCGTGCTGATGATCGCCCTGGGGATTACCCTGCGCCATTCCGCCATCGATCGGGGGATTCTGGCGGTCGTGTATACGGCGATGGGGGGGGCACTGCTATTGGCCAGTTTGCATTTCTATGTTCAGTTCTGGCGGGTGCAAACCCAGGCCCCCCCCGGCACGGATGAGTAGAGGGCGAACGGTGGTGGTATGGGCGAAAAATTTTTCGCCCATACCACCACCCCCTCTCCTACTCTCCTTCCCCCTCTACGTCAAACGCCCAATTGCCCTGGCGGAAAATGGGCTGCACACTGCCGTCAGCACTGATGCCATCGATGTCCAGGTGCTGCGAACCCACCATGAAATCGACATGCACCAGGCTCTTGTTGCCGCCGGCGGCCATAAAGGCTTCGGCGTTCATGGCCGCGCCCTCTTGCAAGCTGAGGGGATAAGCACTGCCAAATGCCAGGTGGCAGGCTGCATTTTCATCGATGAGGCCGTCGAAGAAGAGGATGCCGGTCTGGGCGATGGGAGAATCGTGCGGGACTAAAGCCACTTCGCCCAGCCGCGCCGCGCCTTCATCGCTTGCCAGCAATTGGCGCAAGGCTTCGACGCCTTGTTGTGCTGAAAAGTCGATCACCCGGCCTTTTGAAAATTCGAGCTTAAAGTTTTTGATCAGGGTGCCGCCATAGCTGAGAGGCATGCTGGCGCTGACAACGCCTTCGACCCGATCTTTGTGGGGCAGAGTAAAAATCTCTTCGGTGGGCAGGTTGGGCACAAAAGAAAAACCCCTTTGGGTAACGGATGCTCCCCCCACCCAGACATGGTCCGATGGCAATCCAATTCTCAGATCGATGCCGGGGCCCCGATAATGCAGGGAGCTAAACTGGCGTGCGGTCATTGCCTCACGACGGGCCACCAACTGGGCGAGATGCGTTTCCCAGGCAACGGTGGGCTGCGGTTGGTCAAGCCGGCACATATGGATAACGGCATCCCACAACTGCGCCAACGCCTGATCATCCGGCAAATGTGGGAATACACGCCGGGCCCAGCTTGTGACGGGGGCGGCGATCACCAGCCAGTTGGTGCCATTGTTGGCCGTAATATCCAGGGCCGGACGCAAGTGCTGCCAGCGCACTTTTTGCACCAGTCCCACCAGTTCCGCATCCATCCCCTTCAGCAAATCGGGATCCTGGCCGCGGATCGTGAGCACAGCGTCGCCTTCTTTGGTCGCTTGCAGCCAGGCATCTGCCATCCATTGCGGAAATTCGGTAAAAGAAGCGTGAGGCGCGTGCTGAAAACGCAGACGCGTTGCCTCTTCATCCTCCCACATGGTGGAAACCAGTTTGGCGCCGGCCTGATAGGCGGCGGTGGTGATGGCGCGCACGAGCGGCGCTGCTTCCAACGGGGCGCGGGCAATAAAAAGCCGCTGGCCGGGTTGCAGATTGAGGCCGACGTGCACGGCCAATTGCGCATACTGTTCCAGTACAGATTGTAAGTCGGCTGTCATGGGGAAGGCCTCAGAAGAAAAAGACGATCCGCGATCGGACTGATCGCGGATCATGATCGATGGAACGATTACACCGGCAGGTACGGGGAAATTACTACAGCTCTGCCAGACGTTTTTCCCATTTGGCCAGCAGACGTTCGTATAGCTTCTCGCCGATCTCGCCGTTGGCCAGGCGCAGGTCCAGGTTATCGATCAGGGTCTGGACTTCAGCCCGGGTGGTGGGCGATGTGGGGGCAGCAGAGGCTGCCGGAGCTTGTTGCTGTTGCTGTGGCTGCATGGCGCCTTGCATGGCCTGTGCGATCATGCCGCCCAGGCCTGCGCCCATACCAATGCCTGCGCCCAGGCCCAATCCGGCACCCACGCCTCCGCCTCCCCCACCGCCGCTGCCAACTCCTTCGGCGGCAGTGCCCAGGGCACGGGCGGCCTTAAAGCGTAGATAGGCGTTCATGTCGCCAATGGCGCCCATGGCCGCCCGTTCATCGATGGCTTTGAGGGTGTCTTCGGTGGCGCTGATCGATTTGACGAATACTTGTTTCAGCGCCATACCCGATTGGGAGAATGATTCGGAGACCTTGGCCTTGAGGGCTACACCCAGTTCATCCATCAATGCCGGCAGATCAAACAGCCCGGCCTTGGTTTCGCCCAGCAGGTCGGTGAAGCCGGCCATCAACTGACCCCGAAGCCAATCGCTGATCTCGCTGGTGCTGTAGTATCCGCGCTGCCCCACTACCTGAGTCACAAAACGTTGGGCGTCCTCGACGCGTACCGAATAGGTGCCAAAGGCACGCAGGCGCACCATGCCCAGATCTTTATCCCGCAGGGCTACGGGTTGAGGGGTGCCCCATTTCAGGTCCAGCAAGTCGACCATGTTGACGAAGTACACCGAGGCCTTGAACGGAGACTCGCCGTCGAAGAGCTTGCCCAGCAGGCCGATGAGCAGGGGCACGTTGGCCGTGGTGAGGGTGTGGCGGCCAGGGCCGAATGTGTCGAGTGCTTTGCCGTCACGGAAGAATACGGCGCTTTGGCTTTCACCGACTACGAGTTGGGAACCAAGGCGGATGTCTCCCCAGCCTTGTTTGGGCACCCGCAACACCAGTTGGTCGGGGCGCTGGTCGGGCGCTTGAATGATGTCGAATATGCGAGGCATGGAATTTTCTCCTGTCGTGAGATGAGGTCGGGAAGAGGGGGCTATTCGGTGGCAGCGCGGATGGCATCCTGGCGCTGATCAAATTGTTCGTGCAATTCTGTCAACGTGTTCATCAGGGCATCGAGGGCGTCGCTATAGCCTTCTCCGCTCTGAATTGCCTGATTGAGGGCATTGATGGCATCGTTAATCGCTGGGACTTTTTGGCTAATGGCAGCATCGAAAGTGGTGATCTGCTGCAGCTCGTCTTCGCGTATTTTTTGGGCATCGAAAAAGCCGGCGTAGCCACTGGCAGCGGTTTTGATGCGATCGATCAGTAGTTGCAAACGGCCCACCGCCCGTTCTACCTCGGGCAAAGATCGTAGTTGGCCCGAGGTCACCAGATCACGTTGCAGGCCGGTGAGTTTGCGGCGGTACGATTCCAGGCGCCGGGCCATGGTCTGGCGAATACGGCGATCGGCTGCCCGGCGTAGCTCTTTTTCGCGGTAATCCCGCAAAACGGGCAGGCCGCTGATGGTACGTTCGATGGAACCCATGCCGGTGGTCATAAGTGCCTCCTTGTGAGTGGTCACTGTGCTGAAAAGTGCTCTCGCAAAGCCGTAAAGGGGCGCAGAAGAAATAAAACCCGGCGTCGTTGGCGCCCCTTCACTTGCGTTCGGGACATGCTTGGCGAGAAATTTTTACGTTATGTGGCGAGCAATCGCTCATGGCGACTGTGTGGAGAATGCGAGGG
>JAADGC010000185.1 GCA_013152585.1 Chloroflexota bacterium | reverse complement strand
CCACGGCCGCCGGGGGCTGATGGTCCACTCTTTCCCTGAGCCCATCGCTATAACTGAACCCGCGCCCACAGAGCGGCACGATCCAGCGTCGCCGGCAACGGCCCCACCGTGCGCAGCTTCAACTCCACCACCTCACGACCAAAGAGCACACACTCCAGCGGGGAGCGCCCCTCTGCCAACCCCACAATAAACCCCGCCCAAAACGAATCCCCGGCGCCCGTCGCATCCGCCACAGGCACGGGACGTGAGGGGACATGCCCCAGTAGCTCACCCTGCTCAGAAACCAAAATACCCTGCTTACCCATGGTCAGAACCACCAAACGGGGGCCCAGGGCATGGAAACGGTCGATATAGGCCCGGGGCGACAAACCCGGCCCAAACAAACGCTGTGCATCATCCAGCGATGGCTTCGTCATCGTGGCAAAGCGAAACATCTCGGCCAAAACCGTCTTTGCCTCGGCTTCATCGGGCCAGATCATGGGCGAATAATTGGGGTCCAACGATATCGTCTTGCCGTACTGCTGGGCCAGCTCAAACGCCCGTCGCACCGCCGACCGCGACGGTTCCCGTGAAAGGGCGAAGGTGGAAGCGTGCACCACCCGTGCTCTTTCGATAGCCTCCGGGGCCACATCTTGCGCAGTCAACTGATAATCGGCGCTGCGCAAGGCCTCGAATTCAGGGGTGCCGCTGCTGCGGGTGACAAACACCACCGACGTGTGCAGCCGCTGATCCATCACCAAATACCCTGTATGAACGCCGGAACTCTGCAACTCGTCCCGCACGAATTGGCCAAAACCACCTCTGCCAATCTTGGACACAACCGCGGCCTTGCCACCCAGTTTCGCCACATACAGGGCGATATTGGCAGGCGAGCCACCTAAAAAGCGACGAAAAGTCGTCGCTTCCTGCAATCGGGACACCGGCGCTTCGGAAATAAAATCAACCAACGTCTCTCCCACCGCCACCAGATCAAAATAACCATCGGGCAGACGTTGCATCAGGCGCCTTCCCCATACAACGTCGCCAGATCGGCAGGGGTTAAAGCGAGCAACGCCGGCTCTGTAAAATAGGGATGCACCGGTACAAAACCGGCCAGGATCTCCTGTAGCACGCCCGCATACGCTGCTGCTGTGCGCTGCCATGTATACATCGCCAGCACCCGCTGTATGCCCGCATCGTGAAAGGCCTGCCACGCCGAGGCATCAGCCACTACCCGCAGCAAACCCCGGGCAATATCGGCGGGATTCGCCGGGTCTACCAGCACTCCGAACTCCTGTCCAGTCGTAGCATCGACCAGGCTTTCGCTGGGACCGCCATTGCGGGTCACCACACCCGGAAGCCCGGCCGCAATCGCCTCCAGAGGCGCCAGACCAAACGGCTCGTACAACGCTGTCAGACAAAACACACTGCGTTGCCGGGATAAAGCGCGATAGGCCGCCGCCAGCTCTAACTGGCTGTTCAGGGAGAAGGCGCTGAGCTTACCCCACAGCTCGTGAGCATTGATCACAGCCACGATCTCATCCAGAATCGCCCGTTCACTGGCCGACGCCGCACCATGATCCCGCAGCGGATCTTCCATCCCCCGCACCACAATCACCAGATTCGCATGTTCCTGTAAACGCTTATTTCCGGCAAAAGCCTGCACCAAAGCCAGATGATTCTTCTTGGCATCCAGACGGCTGGAACTGACGATGGCGGGCAAATGTTGGCGCTCGGGGAATAGATCACGTTTGAACATGCGCTTCACGTGTGCCTGCGTTGCCTCCTCCTGAGCATTCACCGCCGTCTCGGCGAAAATGCGTAAATTGACGCCCGGCGGCACCACCGTAAATCGCCGTTCATCCGTGGGGTCAATGGCCCCGGCATACAGCCGATGCCCATACTGCTCCACTCGCTCCTGCTGCGTGCTCACAATCACCCGATCCGCATGATTCATGGCCACACGTTCCGCCATAATGCGCTGACTGAAATGATACTCGGCGTCCAGGGCGGCCAGATTCTCGGCGCTGGCGTGCAATTTATCCATCTTCTGGGCGCCCAACGAATGGCCCGTGAACGTAAAGGGCAGCCCCCACTGCTGGCGTAGTATGGCGCCGCACAGACCCCCGTCGGCATAATGCGTCGTCAAAACATCGGGCTTTCGTCCCTCATGCTTATAAAAAGCCCTGATCCCCGGCACCCACTCCGTGCCCAAATACGGCCACAGATCCTCTTTACGCAAAAAGTGCGGCGGGCCACAGGGAACCCGCACGATCCGTAGTCCCCGCACACCTTCATAGTGGTCAACCGGGGAGGCAAACTCCGGCCAGTCTGCATCCTCGATGCGCCTGGTCACGATATCTACCTCGTGACCGGCCTGAGCCAGGGCCACCGCCACTTCCTTCACATACACCAATTGGCCGCCAAAATCAGGATGTTGGGACCAATAACTGTCGTGCGGGTCAAAATTACCTTGGGGGTTGAGAAAAACGATGTGCATAGGAATCGTCCAAAAATGAGTGCCCGGTCTTGAGCCCCGGGAGGTGGGCAGATTTTCCGGGCGCAAGGAACGTCGTCAGGATTGCAACTGCACGCCATGTCGGTCGGCCAGCAACGCCAGCGTGCGCTCCACCTCGGCCTGCACCTGCGCCGGCGACCAGGCCAGGGCCTCGCCCAGCACCTGGGCCAGCTCCTGCACCAGGGCATAGCTTAGCTCGCCCAACATGGCCAGCAACGAGCGCCGCAACAGGAAATCATCCAGATGCACGATCATCTCCTCGCCTGCCAGATAAGCGATCTCCCGTCGGCTGGTGTCGCTTTTGGCCGCCAGGGGCGCATCTTCACCGGCGGTGATAAACGCCGCCACATCGATCGCCCGGGTGCCATAACGCCCCAGCAAGACCTCCAGCCGAGCCAAATCCACGCCCGTACGCGCCTGCGCATCTTGCAGCCAGCGTTGGCGCTCACCTGGCGTCAGCGGATAATCACGTCCGCCGCCGATGGCCAGCTCGCCGGTACTGACCATACGTTCACGGCCCAGGCGCCGCAGCACCTCATCGGCGACCTGTTCCGAAAAAGCCCGGAACGTCGTCCATTTGCCGCCCACCAACGAAAGTACCGGAAAATCGAGACCCGTTCCGGCCTCCACGACCTTGATGCTATGATCCCGGCTCACCTGACCGGCGCGCTTCGCATCCACCGCCGGTAGCGGCCGCACGCCCGAAAAACGAAAGACGATGTGCTGGCGCCCCACGGGAATCGAGGGGAATACTTTGGCGATCATGCCCAGGAAATAATCGACCTCTTCCTCTGTGCATCGGGCATCATCCGCATCTTCCACGAACAGATCCGATGTGCCGATCATTACTTTGTCCAGCAAGGGGAAAATCAGCACGATGCGGCCATCTTTGTTTTCAAAGAAGAACTCCTCATCGCCGATGGCCTGCCGCAGTTCAGGATGATCCAGCACCAAATGCGAGCCCTTGGTGCCGCCAATGAAACGCGTCTGCAAGCCCAAAGCGCCGTTGGTGGCATCGATCCAGGGCCCGGCGGCATTGATCACCAGCGTTGGCTCCACTTCCAGCGTCTCGCCGTCCAGTTCATCACGCAGCACAACCTTGCCCTCGTGGGCGCCCACCGCCCGCACATAATTCAAGGCTCGGGCTTGCGGGGCAGCCTGCGCCACATCGATCAGCAGATCAATGCTGATGCGCTCGGGGCTGGGCATGGCGCCATCGTAATAGGCCGCGGTACACAGCACCTGGGGATTCAGTCGAGGATAACGCTGCAAACTTTCTTTGCGCCACATTATCTTGTGCCGGGGCACCGTGCCCATGCCCTTGGTATAAGCATCATACAGGAGCAATCCCAGCTTGATCACGAAAAAACCGCGCTCTGCCGGGCGGTCTAACCAGCCCAAAAACTTCAGCGGCGCATTGAGTATCCCCGATAGCCACTTGAAGATGGGGATCACGGTTCGCAGGGGCCGAACATAGTGCGGCGCATTCAAAATCAGCCGATTGCGCTCCCGCACCGCTTCCCGCACCAGCCGGAATTCGCCGTTCTCCAGATAGCGGACACCCCCGTGCACCATGTGCGACGACGCCGCACTGGCGCCGGAACAAAAATCACCTCGATCCACCAGCAGGACATCGACACCCTGCAATGCCAGGTCACGATAGGTGCCAATGCCGTTAATGCCGGCGCCAAGTATCAGAACCGATACCCGGGGATTCTGGCGAACAGCCTGGAGATTTTCCTGCCGATTCATTGTTTTACCTCATGATCAAAAGTCAGGTTTTCAGTCTGTGGCGCCTACTCATGCCCGAGCAGACTACAGGTAACCATGACTCTTTAACAATGTCAAGAACGCCTCTGTCACTGCATCCGGACTCTGCGAGCCATCGACCTCAGCCAGCAAGCCCTTGGCATAATAATAGCCCACCAGAGGCGATGATTGCTTGTAATACACATACAGCCGGTTCTTCACGGTCTCCGGCTGATCATCAGCCCGCAAATACAACTCACCCCCATCGACGTCGCACACGCCCTCCTGCTGGGGAGGATTAAACATCATGTGATACACCTGCCCACAACTGCGACAAACCCGGCGCCCTGTGATCCGATTCATTACTTCCTCGTCGCTGGCATTGAACCACACCACCAGGGCGACCCCGCCATCAGCCGCCAGCAACTCATCCAGCGCCGACGCCTGTATCAAATTGCGGGGAAAACCATCCAGGATGGCTCCGTTGGCGCAATCCTCCTCCTGCAGGCGCTGCGCGACCATACGAATCGTCACTTTATCGGGCACCAACTCGCCCTTGTCCATATAGCGCTTGGCCAACACGCCCAGCGGCGTTTCTGCCTTCACATTGCAACGAAATAAATCCCCTGTCGAGACCTGAGGGATGCCCAGGTGTTCTTGTAATCGTCGTGCCTGAGTGCCCTTGCCGGAGCCCGGAGGCCCTAGCAAAACCAAAAAAATACGCTTTGATGCAGTCATAAAGCAACCTCGTTGTTGGATGTGATTGAACCCTTGGACTTTACCACAATGTGCACGTCAAAACCAAGTTCCCAACCCCAAAAGGGTGCGTTTTAAAAAGGAGGCATTGTGTTCAAACTCGCCGGGGCGGATTCGCAATCCGCCGCTGCAAAAAAGAAATGCGCCCACCCCAAAACTCTCTTTTCGCACTGCCTCGCCACACCCTGGCCCTGTTGGCGATGCCCGGACATCTCAAGAATGATTCGAAAAGAACAGCACCGCCAAGGCAAACGCCCCCCATGCCAGGGCCGAAATCAGCAGCGGTTTGTCTTTGAAGATCAACTCGTCAGGGGCGCCGCCCAGTTTCTGCACATGAATCAAATACAAGTACCGGAACAAAAAATACAGTACAAATGGAATCGTCAGCATCATCAGGTGATTATCGGGCACGTTCTCAGCCGAAAAGGTGTACAGCGAATAGGACACAACCGTCGCCGCCGTGATAATGCTCAGCAACTGGTCCAGATAGGGCAGAGTGTAATCATCGAGTATCTGGCGATGATTGCCCGCTTCGGCCTGCAGCGACTGAATCTCGTGCCGACGCTTGCCCAAAGCGATGAGCAACGCCAGCAAGGTCATGCACACATACAGCCACGGCGAAAAGCGCTCGACCTGTACCACCACGGCACCGGCTCCCACACGCAGTACAAAACCCGCAGCGACGGTGAGAGCATCTATAATCACCACATGCTTCAGATAAAACGAATAAGCCACATTCAGAACGAAATAGGCCAATAAGATCACGCCCAGCCACACATTCATGGCAAACGCTGCCGGTAGGGCCACTGCCAGCAGAAGCACCATCGCCGCCGCCGCTACCGTCGGCCGCAGCGTACCGGCTGCCAGGGGTCGATGTCGTTTATCAGGGTGGAGTTTATCTTTCTCCCGATCCGCCAAATCGTTGAGAATATAGACAGCACTCGAAACCAGTGAAAACAATACAAACGCTGCCAGGGTGTGCAGCAACGGGCCCGTTTGTAAAATTTTGACATCAAAAACCAAGGCCGCAAAGACGACCACATTTTTGGTCCACTGCCGGGGGCGCATGGTTTTTAGCAAGGCACGCAAAGTAGACATATCATTCAAACCGGGGTATGCTGAAAGGGTGATCGAACACAAATGCCCATCTTAGCTTGCAAGCTGGAAGCGGTCAAATCCCGACCTATGAAAAAACAACGAATCGATCTTCTCCTGGTACAAAGAGGCCTGTGCGAAAGCCGGGAACAGGCTCGTCGTCTGACGATGGCAGGCGCTGTGCTTGTGGATGATCGGCCTGTCACCAAAGCCGGACAACAGGTGCCTGCCGAGGCCACGATTCGACTCAAGGCCCGACCCAAATACGCCAGCCGTGGTGGCATCAAGCTCGAAGCTGCGCTGCAAGCCTTTGCCATTGACCCCACAGGGTGTATCTGCGCCGATCTGGGCGCCTCGACGGGGGGCTTTACCGATTGTCTGCTGCAGCATGGGGCAGCGAAGGTTTATGCTGTCGACGTGGGCTACGGACAACTGCATTGGCGTCTGCGCCAGGACGAACGCGTGGTCGTGATGGAGCGCACCAATGCCCGCTATCTCAAAGCATTGCCTGAGCCCATACAGCTCATCACCATCGATGCATCCTTCATCTCGTTGCGGTTGCTGCTGCCAGTGGCGGCCCGTCTTCTCACCCCCGACGGGCACATCATCGCGCTGGTCAAACCGCAATTCGAAGCAGGCAGGGAGCAGGTTGGCAAGGGAGGGGTTGTACGCGATGCCAAAATCCACCGTCAGGTGCTGAAGGGCATACTCGCCTGGGTACAGGACCAGGGTATGGGGGCTGCCGGCCTCAGCGCCTCCCCCCTGCTAGGCCCCAAAGGCAACCGAGAGTTCCTGCTGTGGCTGCGCTTGCACCCCACTGACGTCCCCACCGAACAATTACTGCAAATGATCGAGAGTCCGTAGTCCGTTGGCAGCGCCGGCCACGATCTTATTCCACCGGCCGGATGCCATAATGCGTTTGCCGACCACCAATCAACTTCAATATGGTCTTGGCCGGTCGCCAATAAATATGTTCGTGAATTTCTTCGGGCGTCAGGGGACGATTCCCTTGCTGCATAAACAAACGGAAAATAGCCGATGTCAGTGGCAGTGACTGATTCACGTACTGATCACCCAGCACACAATGTTCCTGCAGGCACATCATCAAGGCATCAGCACGCGTAACCATGGCTGTCTCAGGGTCGATCCAATCCACTTCATCCACTTGCGCCGGGGAGGGGAAGCGCTGGCGGCAGACTTCGCACAATTGCTCGAAAAGAGTAAAACGGTAGTTGGGATCGCTCTCAGTCCACCACTGCCAATCGACATGAAATGGCGTTTGGATTGTTGGTCGTTTCCAGGGCATAGCTTAACGTCCTTATAGATTCCAGTAACCGCTGCCGGTGTCGGTAGCTGTGGGAAGTTGTGTCAAAGCGGCAAAAATAGGCGCCGGTACGGTACGACGCAGGAGATTAACGGCACTATACAGAGTCTTCACATGCGCCGTGCCTTGCGGGCTGAGCTTGACCAATTCCGGCATGATCTGTTCTACCAGGGCCTTCACGGTCATGCCTTCGGCGCGCACTTGCTCGCCCAGCGCCAGAATACTATCGAGATCCGTAAATCCAATGGCCAGATGATCATCGTATTCACAAATCATTTGCTGGCGTGTCATCTGGAACACAAGGCGATGGCTTTCCACCCGCACCATGCGAATCCAGTCACGGCGGGCGCGCACCGGCCTGTAATCGATCACAATCTCGCCGTCTGTTTGCGAGCGTTCCAAGTTAATCCGGGCGCCGACGGGCAGCTTATGGTCTTTGTACCACTCGCCCAGTCCAGCAACATAGCCACCCTCGTGGACGACCCAGGCATCGAAGCGCTTGCCCCAACGCCCGTCCACCAATGTGATCCGTGAGGCCTTGCCGGCCCGGCCAGGGAACAGAGAGCGTGTGGTGCGAGGTAATGGCAAGGTGCCAGCCGCCCAGTGCGGAAATATCAAGTAAACTGAGGCCGACTTGACGCCCGGGGATGTGTCCTCGGCCAGGCCGCCATCTGTCAGCTCGTCATTCAACTCCCATTCGGTCTGCAATAACTCCACATCCAGCAGCGAGCGCTCGTAGGGCTCGGGCACATGCTGCAACAGCGTCGGTACTTCCAGGGCCGCCTCAGGTATCAGCCGCTGCAAATACCAGGCCGCGGTATCGTCCACGCCTATCTGCACAAAACGCTGATCATGGCTAAGCGCTGTTTCCAACGAGAATGCCCGTACTGCCTCGGCAGCACCTTCATCCAATTCCACCATCTCCAGCAATTGGGGAGTCGTCATCGGCACCCCGTTGACCTCGATGGCTGCTTCAGCAATGTTCAGATGCCCCACATTCACGGCGACCATCTGATCGGTAGTCAGCCACAAATGGCCGGCATTGATAAAATAGTCGGGCTGGTTCTGCAAGTGTCTGGCCACGGTAGCGGCCACAGCAGACCCCGCTTCGTCAACCAGTTCTTCCACACTTAATAAACCCACCGACGCAAATAACTCGTCATCGTCGGTGCGATTCAGTTTATGGGGGCTTTGCAAGCGGGCGGCAAAAAGCTTTTCCTTGCCGTTATCGCTAAACCGCACCCGGATAACATCAAACTCGCCGTGCTCGGGGTTGTCTCCCGTACGGACAGAAATTACCTTCGCCATACGAAAATCAAAAGTAGGAAACACCACATCGTCATCCACATCATAGCTTTCTTTGGGATCAAAAATCAGCCCTCGGCTCAATTCATTGCGGATGCGGGCCTCTTCCTGCGCACAGCGGCGTGAGATGATCTCATGGGCCAATGTTTCTACCGATTGCGGCTTGTTGGCATCGGCCAGAAATTCATACAGGAATTCGTGATCGCTCTCATTTACTTTATATTTTTCACGCCAATAGGCGATATTTTGTGTTTGTCGTTGAATCACTCAGACGGCCTCCAGATGTCCTCTGTCTAAACAGAAGCAATGCTTTGATGCAAACATAGATCAAATCTACCCAATCAGGGTGTCCAACCTAAAATTATACCTGATGCCGGGCCATACACCCAAACAAACTGCTTCACGATTCATACTTCCTGGCATCGTGCCTCATGCCGTTTTCTCCCCCACGACCGTGACGCTGGCAATGCCGAACCCTGATTCGTCAAGCGGCAGATAATCGGCGGCATCGTGTTGCGACTCCGCCACCACACGTACACTACCAAATCCAATCTCACGGATCATGTCCATGTACGTTTCCCGCTCCATGGCCCCGGCAATGCAGCCCGACCACAGCGCCATATCCTGACGCACAGTTGCCGGCACCTCCCCATAGGTCACCATATCCGAAATGGCGAAGCGCCCCCCGGGCCGCAACAGGCGGTGAATCTGCTTATAGACTACGGCCTTATCCGGCACCAGGTTGATGACACAATTCGAGAGCACCACGTCTACGCTGGCAGCGGCCAAGGCCAGATGTTCGAGATCGCCGCGCATGAACCGCACATTGGTAAATCCGCCCCGGCTGGCATTGCGCTGCGCCAGGGCCAGCATTTCCGGGGTCAAATCCACGCCAATCACGCGGCCCGTCGCCCCCACTGCCCGCGCCGACAGAAACATATCGATTCCGGCGCCACAGCCCAAATCGAGCACGGTCTCCCCTTCCTGGATCTGCGCCCACACGGTGGGTGTGCCACAGCCCAGTCCCAAATCCGCTTCGGGCACCCCTTGCTGGCGCAGTTCACTATAATCGACCATTTGCAGTTCGACGAGTTTGTCGCCACCGCAATCAGCGGCCGACGGAGCACAACCCGAGCTTTGATTGCGGGCAATGCCGGCGTAACGATTGCGCACTTCTAGTTTGATTTCCTGGGGATCACTCATGAGGTGGTTAGTCCTTTTTTTTTGTGGTGCGTAGTTTATCAATCTGTTCTTTGGAGGTAATTGAAGCCAGGCGCTGTTGCTGCGCCTCCTGCCGGCGTTGTTCTGTCGGGGTCATGCCGCCCAACGAGCCTAACACGGCCACCTGTGAAAGCACCCGCTGTGTTTCCGGGCTCTGGCATTGGGGGCAATCCGGGCTGGGATTTTGGTCGGCAGCTTGCATACTGCGCCAAAAATGCGCAAATCGCCGGCCACAGACTGCGCACTGATATTCGTAAATGGGCATAGGCATGCTGACCTCGTCAATGGATAAGGTTAGTATGCCAAAAACAGCCGCACAAAGCAAGACTCCACTTGGCCTGGGGTGCGGGCGCTCATGATGTCTCCTCGCGCATGAGATAGGGAGAGTGGAGGGTCAACCGCGTATCAGGGGTCTTACTGTAACCCCACGAAATCTAAAAAAGTCCTAGTGGATTACGGCGAAGGCTCGGCAATAGCGGCCAGTTGGGCTCTGGCCAGACGCATGAGATCAGCCGGTTTGAGCTCGATACCAGCCAGTGGATCACCGCTGCTGATGTTGACATTTTCGCAGGCGGCAATCGCCAGATCGAAGAGTACGGGCACATCGGGGGACAGACACAGCGGTGCTACAGCCCCTCGCACAAAACCAGTCACCGCTGTGATTTCAGCAGCACTGGCAAAGCTGAAGCGCTTCCACCCGTCGCCCAGATGGGCACGCACAGCCTTGGGGTTGAGGCGCATGTGCCCCAACACGCAGGCCATGACATAGCGGCGAGGCTTGCCTTTTTCGCGCAGCAAGATCGATTTCACCATCTCTTCTTTGACGACCCCGCGCTGGGCGGCTGCGGTTTCGACCGTGAATACGGGCCCGGTGTGCCGCAACAGACGATAGGGCACTTGCTCAGCTTCCAGGCAAGCAATCACACAGGTTTCAATAGGCTCCATGCAAGTTCTCCTTTATGATCCCCACTGACACACCTACGTGGGCATTTCTCTCCCAGCCAACCCACAGCGACCAGCCACCCTCCTCCCCCTGGCGTCTTTATTTCACCGGCAGCGACGAAACACTTCATAGAAATTTCTGATGAAAAAACAGGGTGTACGGGCTTGTCTCCAGCCTGCAGACACAGAGCCCGGGTGCTACGAATGCCCGGGCTTTGCGATCAAAGGCTGTCAGGCTGCTTCGTTGCGAATCTGCATAAATTTCTTGGCCGTGTCTACCGCCACTGCCGCATCACGGCAATAAGCATCGGCCCCGATTTCCTCGGCGAAGGCGTCGCTCAGGGGAGCGCCGCCCACCAACACGGTCAGTCTCTCCCGAATGCCCGCCTCATTCAGGGCGTCTATCACGGTTTTCATGTAAGGCATGGTGGTGGTCAGCAAGGCGCTCAGGCCCAGAATCTCGGGGTTATGAGCTTCGATGGCGGCCATGTAGTCTTCCACCGAATTGTTGATACCGATGTTGGTGACCTCGAAGCCGGCGCCTTCCCACATCATGCTCACCAGATTCTGGCCGATGTCGTGGATATCGCCTTTGACGGTGCCGATCACGGCCGTGCCCATCTTGGGGGCGCCGGTCTCAATCAGCAGCGGCCGCAACACCGTCATTCCCGATTTCATGGAACTGGCGGCCATCAGGACTTCCGGCACGAATAAAGTGCCGTCACGAAAATCCTTGCCTACGATATCCATGCCGGCAACCAAACCCTGAGTCAATACTTCGAAGGGCTGCAAACCACGAGCCAGGGCTTCGTTGACCTCCTCCAGGACCTCGTCGGCCAGGCCGTCGTACAAATCCTCTTGCATCAGTTCAAAGAGTTCCTCGATCGGAAGTTCCTGGATGTTAATTTCGTCACTCATGACGTACCTCAATGTTTTGAAATAAGATGAGAATATGAATGCCGCCCGCACCCACGGTGGTACGGGCAAATAGCAAACGACGGTATTCTAACGCATAAGTCGTGAAATATCACAACTTGGTGATGGCATCGTCCGACCTGGTAATAAGTGTTTGTCTGAAATGAACCTCCATGAGGTGGTCACCGACATTTCGGTGCTGGCAGCACTTCTGCCCCCTGGCGGGGCCAAGAACGGGAACTCATTGGGGATGATTCCTCAGTGCTGTTTCAGGGCCTGAGAGATCAGCCGCTTATCTCCGCCTTACGTCTGCTAACGAATGCCTGGAGTTCAGTGTCCAGGGCCGGGTCCAGGGGCGGAGCTTCGTACGAGGCCAGCAGTTGTTGCAGGCGCTCGTGCGCCCGCTCGTAGGCGTCATGTGCGCCATCGGCCTCCCAGGCTTCGGATGGCTGGTAGTCGAAGAGTTCTGAACGATAGAAGGCTGTGCGGAAATTGCGTAGGGTGTGGGGCGTGCCCAGATGGTGGCCGCCCGGCGGTACGCTACGAATCGATTCCATGGCAAAACCGTTTTCAGACATATCGATCCCCCGGAGGAGGGTGTGGAAGGCGCCCAGAACCTCGCAATCGAGCACAAATTTCTCGAATCCGGCCGTCAGACCACCATCCAGCCAGCCGGCTGCGTGCAGCACAAAATTCACCCGCGCCAACACGGCCGGCAGCATGGTCATGATCGATTCATAGCCCGCCTGGACGTCGGGAATCTTGGCGCTGGCGAACATGCCGCCGCTGCGGAACGGCAGATGATAACGGCGGGCGAGCTGAGCGCTGACGTAAAGGGCAAGCTGGCTTTCGGGGGAACCGAAAACCGGCGAGCCGCTTTGCAGATCGACATTGGTCTGGAACGAGCCATAGACCACCGGCGTGCCGGGCTCGATCATCTGGGCAAAAGCGATGCCAGCCAAGGCCTCGGCATTTTGCTGGGCCAGGGTGCCGGCAATGGCCGCCGGCCCCATAGCGCCGGAGAGTATGAAGGGCGTAATAATCACGGCCTGGCGAGCTCGGGCGTAGACCTTCAGCGCCGAGAGCATCCGATCATCGAGACGCCGAGGGCTGCTGATGTTGATGAGCGAGATCAGGGCGGGCTGCTGGCGGATGGCCTCGCTGCCGAACATTATCTCCACCATCTTCACGCTGTCGGCTGCATTCCCGGCCGACATCACCGAGCCCATGAAGGGTTTGTCGCTGTACTTGATGTGGCTGTAGAGCATGTCGAGATGGCGTGTGGGCGTGGGCAAATCCGTGGGTTCCACGATCACGCCGCCCGAGTGATGGATGTAGGGGCTGAGATAGGCCAGCTTGACGAAGTCTCTAAAATCCTGCAAGGTGCCGAGGCGTCGCCCCCGCTCCCGATCGGCCACAAAGGGAGGGCCGTATACGGGGGCAAAGCACATATGCTTGCCACCAATGACGAGCGAGCGGGCGGGATTGCGCGCCAGTTGCGTGAACTCGCTGGGCGCCATAGTCACATAGTGTTCGATTTGTGTGGGCGTGAAAAAGGCCAGCTCGCCTTCCACCCGCACGCCGTGTTCCCGCAAGATCGCCAACGACTCCGGATCATCCATGAACAGGATGCCCACTTCCGACAGGATTTCCATGGAAACCTGGTGGATTTTATCGAGTGCAGAGGCATCCAACAGCTCATATACCGGGATTTGATGCAAGGGCTGTGTAATCGCCTCGACTTGCCGCGTGGGCGAGGGGCGTCCCCGCCGGCTGTGACGACGTTCTCGTACCATCCTCTCAACCTCTTACTTAGGGGGGTGCGCAGCAGTCGGTCGGGGCGAGCCCAGCATCACTTGTTGGATGATTTCCTGGAACGCCTGAATATGGGACACAATCAAGCGGGCGGCAGCATCCTCATCCCGGAGCCGGAGTTGTTCCAGGATGAGGGTGTGTTCCAACACGGCCTCGTGCATGCCACCGACCTGAAACAGGGCGTAATACCAGAGCCGCAGGCTAAGGGCATACAGCGAAACCAGGCTATCGCGCAGGAATTTATTATCGGCAGCCTCGTACATGATCTTGTGACAGGTTTCGTCAATAATAATCAACTCCTCTTGACCCACGTCCTCGGTATCAGCCCTCGCCAGCACCTCAGCCATCTGCTGCCAGTGCGACTCTTTGCCCCGCCGACAGGCCATACGGGCAGCAAAGACTTCCAGCACCATGCGGGCTTCGAACAACCGGTACAGGTCGGTGATGCCGATTTCGGTCACAAAGGTGCCGCGACGGGGAATGATGACGATCAGCCTTTCCAGCGCCAGACGTTGCAGAGCCTCTCGGATGGGCGTCCGCCCCAGGCCCAATTCCTGGCGTATCTCCGCTTCATTGATCACGGCTCCTGGCGGCAAATCGAGTGAGATGATCCTGTTACGAATGATTTTGTACGCTTGCTGGCTCAGAGATGCGCGTACCTGATTTTTGTCGGCTCTCTTCTTGGACATGAGACCTTGCCTGATTAGGGAAAAAATAAGAAGCTGCGGTAAACTGATATATTATACATATATGCAGATGGCAATACTGTAACACGACTTTCCGTCGTCGGCAATATCGCCATCCCACAAACAAACTTTATGTTCCCAAATGGAGGCAATGATGGTTCCGTTTCAAGCGTACCAGACCCCTACTGCGTTCAAACATGGTCTGGGGATTCTCAGCAACCTGGCAGATGAAGTAAAAGCTCTGGGCGTGAAGCGCCCCATGCTCGTCACAGACCCTGGGATTGTCCGGGCCGGCATCGCTGACGAAGCAATGAATGTGCTCAAAAAGGGCAACGTTGACTTCGTCCTGTTCGATCAGGTCGCAGCCAATCCGCCAGTAGAGCTCGTGGACCGGGGGGCGGCGCTGTTCAAACAAGAAGGCTGCGATGGCCTGATTGGGCTCGGGGGCGGCAGTTCGATAGACACGGCGAAAGCCATTGGGGTCGTGGCCAAACATGGTGGTTCGGCGGTCGACTATGAATGGGCCGATCCCAACCCTATCACTGTTCCCATCCCTCCCCTGATCGCACTCCCCACGACTGCCGGGACGGGCAGCGAAGCCACCTTATGGTCCGTGCTGACCGACCACGAGCGTCGTATCAAATTCAACATCGGTGGCACCCCTAATATCGCCGCTACCGTGGCCCTGATCGACCCTCTGCTCACCATCAACCTGCCCGCCCATGTGACGGCCGGTACGGGCATGGATGCGCTCGCCCACGCCATTGAATGCTACACCATGGCCTTTGCCCAGCCCTTTACCGATGCTGTGGCCTTGCTGGCCATGGAATATGTGGGCCAGTATCTGCGCATTGCCTTTGCCCAGGGGCACAATCAGGAAGCCCGTTACAAGATGAGCATGGCTGCCATGTTGGGCGGTCTGGCCTACGGCACGGACAGCGCCGGGGCCGCCCATGCCATGAGCCAGACAGCCGGCGGTGTCGTCAACTGCCCGCACGGCGCCATCACCGCCCGTCTGCTGGGCCCGGTGATGGAATACAACTACATGGGCGAACCGCAGAAATTTGCGCGCATCGCCGTGGCCCTGGGCGAAGATGTGCGGGGCCTAAGTGTGTGGCAGGCAGCCGAGAAAGCGGTAGAAGCCGTGTATCGCCTCACCGAGGATGTGGAAATCCCCACGCTGCAAGACCTGGGTTTCAGCGAAGATCAAATTCCGTTGCTGGCCGAGCTGGCATCCAAAGACCCGCAAACCATCGGGAACCCGCGCGACATCAACACCCAAGGGTACATCAAGGTCTATCAGCACACCTTCGAGGCTGGTAGACGGTCGAAATGAGGCATACGTTACACATTTGGCCGCTGCCAATGGTATGATAGAGATACCAACCCGACCGGCAGATGAGCGCCAGACGCAAACAGAGGCTGGCGCCGTCAGGCCGGCTCTCTCTCTGCGGAGGTATGATGCGATGAATCGATTCAACGAGGTCGACTTAAGCGACCATTTTCTCGAGTTAATACGCCGGGCAGCTACCATCCTGCCCGACGATATGCGTTCGGCGCTGGAAAAAGCAAAAACAAAAGAAGAATCAGGCTCGGCAGCCGAGGGCGCATTCGACACCATTTTACGCAACGTCGAGATGGCCCGCGAGCACAGCACGCCTATCTGCCAGGATACCGGCACGCCCATCTTCGAGATATACCACCCACTGGGTGTCTCCACCCGCAAGCTGGCTGATGCCGTGCGCCGGGCGGCAGCCAGCGCCACCCAACACTCCTACCTGCGGCCCAACGCCGTCGATAGCCTTACGGGCGAAAACAGCGGCGATAACACGGGCATCGACTTCCCCACCATGCACTTCCAGGAATGGGAGCAGGATAGCATCCATGTGGACCTACTGCTGAAAGGCGGTGGCTGCGAAAATGTCAGCACCCAATACAAGCTGCCCAATAGCCGTCTCAAAGCCGGGCGCGACCTGGAAGGCGTGCGCCGGGTCGTGCTCGATGCCGTATTTCAGGCACAGGGCAGGGGCTGTGCGCCGGGTGTGCTCGGCGTGGCCATCGGTGGGGATCGGGGCCAATCGTATATCAAATCCAAACAGCAATTACTGCGTCCCCTGGAAGATACCAACCCCAACCCCGAACTATCCGCGTTAGAAGAGCGCATCCATCAGGAAGCCAACGAACTGGGCATCGGCCCCATGGGTTTCGGCGGCAAGACCACGGTGCTGAGCACCAAGATCGGCACACTGCACCGCTTGCCGGCCTCCTATTTCGTGTCGGTGGCCTACATGTGCTGGGCAAATCGCCGGGCGCATATGGATTTACGGCTTACAGATGATGCTGTGGAGGTTTCTTATGCCTAAGCTCACAACTCCCATCTCAGATGATGAAATCCGGGCCCTGAAAGCCGGTGACCCGGTCACTCTCAGTGGTATCATAATCACAGGACGCGATGCGGCGCATAAATTCATGATCGAGCATTTCATCAAGAACCCGGTCGCCGCCGAAGACCAGGCCCTGCACGATGAACTCAAACGCCTGCTGGACGGGGGTGTCATCTACCATTGCGGCCCGGTGGTCAAAAAGAATGAGGACGGCAGTTGGTCGTTTGTCGCTGCCGGCCCCACCACCAGTATCCGCGAAGAAGTGTACCAGGCCGATGTCATCCGCTACTTCAACCTCAAGGGCGTGATTGGCAAGGGCGGCATGAAAGAACGCACCTTGCAAGCCTGCGCCGACCAACCGGCCGTGTACTTCCATGCCATAGGCGGTGCTGCCAGCCTCATCGCCCAGTCGGTGCAAGAGGTGCTCGGCGTCCACAAGCTCGAATTCGGCATCCCCGAAGCCATGTGGGTGATCCGAGTGCAGGATTTCCCGGTCGTTGTCACCATGGATAGTCATGGCCACAGCATTCACGACGTGGTGGAAGCCCGGTCCAAGGAAAAACTAGCCAAACTCATCCCGGCCTGATCATGAGTCCAGCCGAAGTACCCTGTAACACCCATCGTTCCCACATCGATCACTCAAGGGGGTGGCGCCTCGCGTCACCCCCTCTTGATTGAAAGGAAGTTTTGAATGAGTCCTGAACAAACCACCGCAAAAGTCGTGTGCAACAATATCTGGAAGATTTTTGGTCCCCACCCCCAAAGGGTGATGCAAAACCTGGGGTCAGACAAATCTAAAGCCGCTGTTCTGGAGGAAACCGGCCATGTGCTGGCCGTGAAAAACGTATCGTTTGAGGTGCAGCAAGGGGAAACATTCGTGGTGATGGGACTATCGGGCAGCGGCAAATCCACGCTGGTGCGCTGCTTGACCCGCCTGATCGAGCCCACAGCCGGGCAGGTGATTATCAACGATGAAGATGTGTTGAAAATGAACGAAAAGGAGCTGCGCACCCTGCGGCGGCGTAAAATGAGTATGGTTTTTCAACATTTCGGGCTGTTTCCACACCGCAAAGTCATCGACAACGCTGCTTACGGGCTCGAGGTTCAGGGCGTCGATAAAGACAAGCGCCGTGCCCGGGCGCACGAAGTCCTGGAGCTGGTGGGGCTGAAGGGCTGGGATGATCACTATCCGGGCGAGCTCAGTGGCGGCATGCAGCAGCGCGTAGGCCTGGCCCGGGCGCTGGCCGTCGATCCCGAAATTTTGATCTTCGACGAACCCTTCAGTGCCCTCGATCCCCTCATCCGCCGCGAGATGCAGGATGAGCTGGTGCGCTTGCAGGAGATGATGAAAAAAACCATTATCTTCATCACCCACGACTTTCTGGAGGCCATCAAACTGGCCGACTATTTGGCGATCATGAAAGACGGAGAGGTGGTGCAGATGGGAACGCCCCAGCGGGTAGTATTGCATCCTGCTGATGATTATGTCAAAGACTTTACCGAAGATGTGCCGCGTTCGCATGTGGTGACGGCTGAAGCCATCATGCGCGATGCCGACGACGAAGACACGCCCGACACTTACCCCAGCGTCGATCCTGAGACCACGCTCCAACAACTGGTGCCCATCGCCGCCGAGCGAGACTCCCGCCTGGCCGTGCGCAATTACGCCGGGAAACTCATGGGGGTGGTGAGCCGACGCCGACTGATGCTGGCGTTGGCCGGTCTGGAGGTGAACTAAGATGGAAAAAGCTGTACGCTCCCGGGCTTCCTTCAAGCTACCGGCATCCGTTTATCGTTACCGCTATTGGCTGGCTTTGCTGGTGGTGGTCGGACTGTGGGCACTTTTGCGTTCAGGAACGGCGACGGCGAGCTTCCCCGAAACGTGGAACTTTCATCTGCGCCAGCCCCTCGACCAATTCCGCAGTTGGGTCATCGGCCACCGTAACACACATTGGCTCTTTTTGTGGTTTTTCGATCCCCTGAGCTCTGGCATCGACTGGAGCATCCGTCGCATCGAAGACACCCTCTTGTGGCTGCCGTGGCCCCTGACGCTGTTTGGGGCGGCGCTGCTGGGGCACAAGCTGGGCGGCTGGAAGCTGGCCCTGATCTCCGGGCTCAGCCTGTTCCTTATGGGCATGATGAACCTGTGGAGCGAGAGTTTACAGACCCTGGCCCTGATGGTGGTAGCCGTGCTGATCTCGCTGACCCTGGGCATTCCCCTGGGCATTTGGGCAGCCCGCAGCGACCGCATGGATGCCATGTTGCGGCCCCTGCTCGACGCCATGCAAACCATGCCCGCCTTCGTTTATCTGATCCCGGTTTTGCTGTTCTTTGGCATCGCCCGTGTACCCAGCGTGATCGCCACCGTCATCTACGCCCTGCCCCCGGTCATCCGTCTCACCAATCTCGGCATCCGTCAGGTCTCGAAAGCCACCATCGAGGCGGCACGCTCGTTTGGCGCTACCTCGCGCCAGATCCTGTTCGATGTACAGATTCCCTTGGCCATCCCCACCATCATGGCGGGCGTCAACCAGACCATCATGATGGCATTGGGGATTGTGGTGATTGCGGCCCTGATTGGTGCCGGCGGCCTGGGTCGAGAAGTGCTGGTGGGATTACAGCGCTTGCAGGTGGGTAAGGCATTCCAGGCGGGCTTTGCGATTGTGCTCATGGCCGTCATGCTCGATCGCCTCAGCTATGCCCTCACCAAAGCCGATGTGGCCCAACGTCGTTCCCGCAATTACGAGCAGGATGACTGGGCTTGGCTGAAGCAGAAATTCCCGCCGCTCCTGCGCCGCCACGCCTATCTTATCCTCACGGTGCTGTTGGTGCTGACAACGCTGTTTTGGCAATTTTATGTCAACGATCTACGCAGCTTCCCCGCTGCCCTGCAGGTCTCCATCGCCCCGCCGGTGGATGCAGGCGTGCGCTGGATGCGCGATCATCTGTACGAATTTGGAAATTCGGGTTTAGGGACCGGCGCCTTCAGTGATTTCCTCACCATCTCCATCCTCAGCCCCCTGCGAGATCTCTTCACCACGGATCTGCCGTGGCCGGTGGTGACGCTCCTGCTGGCCCTGATCGCCGCCAGCGCCAGTGGTTGGAAACTGGGCGTTTTTACCATCGTGGGTATGATGTCGATGGGCTTTTTGGGCATGTGGAATGAGAGCATGGATACGCTCAGCCAGGTGATTGTGGCGGTGCTGCTTTCCATTATGATCGCCATTCCCGTGGGCATCCTGGCCGCCAAGAGTGATCGATTTGAAATGTTGCTGCGGCCAATGCTCGACTTTTTGCAGACGATCCCGCCCTTCGTCTATCTGGTGCCAGTGATCATGCTCTTCAATATCGGCCGGGTACCGGGCGTGATCGCCTCTGTCCTCTATGCCCTGCCCCCCGGCATTCGCCTCACCAATCTGGGCATTCGCCGGGTGAAAAAAGAGACGTTGGAAGCGGCAATCGCCTTTGGCACGACACCGTGGCAGATGCTCACCAAAGTAGAACTCCCCCTGGCTCTGCCCTCGATTATGATGGGCATCAATCAGACCGTGATGATGGTGCTGGCGATGGTCATCATCGCCGGGCTGGTGGGTGGTGGGGGGCTGGGCCTGGAAGCCGTGATCGGACTGGCCAAGAACCAGACCGGCCGGGGCTTCGAGGCGGGTCTGGCCATCGTGATCATGGCCATGATCCTGGATCGCATGACCCAGGGATGGGCGCAACAATGGCAGTACGAAGAGCGCACCTGATCTATCTTGCCGCCCGAGAGTGAGGGCCTAATGAGTCCATACATGAGCGAGGCACCCGCGAAGTGCCTCGCTCATCATATGCTGGACTGAAGTACTAATTGCTTGCCTGGCCCATGACCATGATGTCCACGCCGCCACTTTCGTTGGGGGTCGTGAAGATCATGATCTCAAAGCCATCCTTGGTCCAGGTGGGGGCGAAGCTTTCTTGCTTTTCCCATCCCAACCCGGCCAGGGCTTCATCATAAAAGGCGTTGATTTCGTCTTCGCTGAGGCTGGACGTGAGTTGCACGAGATCGCCCATACTGGCGCCGGTGGTGGTATCGGCGGGGATAGGGAATTCGCCAGGAGCAAAGCCGGTCAGGCTCACTTCGCCGGGACGCGGGGCCTCTTCTGGTACTTCGATGCTAAAATCACCGTTTATGTCTGTGAGCTCGTAGGTCCAGTCGATCTTTTGATCGCTGAGAGTGATAGTGCCAGCCTCGTCTGTATCAGGGACGTCGGACATTTCTGCCTGAAATGTCATCTTGACAACGTACTCATCGGGATCGGCCACCCACATGTCTCCGGCAAAGGAATCGATGTTCCCATCTTTGCTCGGGTCGATACTCTGCAGCAGGACTTCGAGGGCGCTGCTTTTATCAAAGGTGTAATGAATGGTGTCGATGCCGTTCACGGTCTCTTTGCCGATGCGCTGCAGATCGTTAAGATCGCTGACGAAGTCATCGGTGTTGATGAAGAAGGGAATATCATCGAGCTGGGCATCCTGCCGGGAAGAAGTCAACCACTGGCCGCCAAAACCGATGTAGGCGGTGTCATCGATGGCATAAATACTTACCAATTCCGGAGCATCGCCAGCGGCAGCGCCATTGTCCATGATGATCTTCATGTCGAAGCCATAAGGATTGTCTGCTTTGATCCAATCGGTCTGGATGCTCACATGTTCGAGTTTGGAGGTTTGATCGGGATAAGTGATCTCGATCTCGTAAACGGCCTGGCTGTGATAGGAGTCAAGCAGAGCGGAAATCTTTGCCACGGAGGAGGAGTCGGCGGGTTGTTCAGCGGCGGGCTGGGACGTTGCCTGCGACTGTGGCACCGGCGTGGCAGTGGGCTCGGGGACGGGTGTGTTGGTGGCAGGGACGGGCGTGTTGGTTGGAGGGAGCGGCGTGTTGGTGGCAGGTACCGGGGTGGCGGTGGGGGCTGTGGTGGCTGGTGCAGCCGTCCCTCCACATGCCGACAGTACGAACATCATCAAAACTGCCACAGTCAGGAGGATGGGGCGGGGGTTGAGTGGTTTCATGGCTTTCTCCGAAAGAGTGCGAGTGATAAGTATGACCGGCACGATTAGGGGGTGTCGTGGGATCCGATCAGGTTGTGATGAGCGTGAATAGCATACCTCCCCCATTCAAGGCCATGGACGACGTGATTAAACATCCGCCTTGACGCGAAGAAAAGAGACTGGCGGGGCCAGCGGCAAGATGGGCTAGTCTCAAGGTAAGTGTTTGTCTTGGACTGACCTCCGGAGGGGGTCAATAACGGGACTTATTTATGAACGATTTCTGATTATACCACAAACATTCGCCTATCGTCCGCCATTGCCGCCGGCCTATCGGTAACGGAGATTACAAGCATCAAGCGCGGCTGAGGTAGAGTCCCTGCGGGGACTTGGCCTTGTGAGCCTGCAAATTTATTTGCAGTGCCAGGTCACGAGG
>JAADGC010000222.1 GCA_013152585.1 Chloroflexota bacterium | reverse complement strand
AGCGTCCAAAGAGCCCGAGCCTGCCCTCGAACGCCGTGAAGGGTACCCTCGGCCAGCGTCAGCCCAAAAAGGAAAGTTATTCCTGGACGCTTACTTAGCAAGGATGCACCCTCATGGCGGCCAAAGCCCGCACCACATATGTATGCTCCGAATGTGGCCATAGCCAGGCGAAATGGTCGGGAAAATGTAGCCATTGCGGCACCTGGAACGCCATGGTCGAGATGAAAATCGCACCAGAGACTGCTCCCCAGACTCGCAGCGTCAACCCCTTCCCCGATCACATCGAGCCCGTCGCCCTGTCGCAAATCGAAAACGAACGCTACCCCCGCATCCACCTGCCTATGATCGAGCTGGGGCGCGTGCTGGGGGGCGGCATTGTGCCCGGCGGCGTCGTGCTCATCAGCGGCGATCCCGGCATTGGCAAAAGCACCCTGCTCATCCAGATGGCCGCCGCCATCGCGGCCAACGGCGCCAAAGTCCTGTACGTCAGCGGTGAAGAATCAGCGCACCAGATTAAGCAACGGGCAGCCCGTTTGGGGATCAAATCCGAGCAGATCTTTCTGCTGGCCGATGTCAGTCTCGACAACATCGTCGCCCAAATCGAACGCCTGCAACCCCACCTCATCATCGTCGACTCCATCCAGGCCGTTTATTTACAGAGCTATCAACCCAGCGCCGGTAGCGTCACCCAGGTGCGAGAATGCGCATCCCTGCTCTCGCGCCTGGCAAAGGCGCAGAATATTCCCCTGTTTTTGGTGGGGCACGTCACCAAAGAAGGCTCACTGGCCGGGCCCCGGATTCTGGAACACATGGTAGACACAGTGCTTTATCTGGAGGGGGATCGTTTCCACAGCTACCGTCTGCTGCGCTCAGTGAAAAACCGTTTCGGCTCCACCAACGAAGTCGGCGTCTTCGAGATGAAGGCCGAAGGCATGGTCGAGGTGACGAATCCTTCCGAGGTTTTTCTTGCCGAACGGCTGCCCAATGCCTCGGGCAGCGCCATTGCCGTGCCCATGGAAGGCACCCGCCCGCTGTTGGTCGAAGTCCAGGCCCTGGTCTCCACCACCTCATTTCCCCAGCCCCGGCGCACGGCCAACGGCATCGACTTCAACCGGCTGCTGCTGATCACCGCTGTTCTGGCCAAACGCATTGGCCTGCGCCTGAGCGATCAGGATATTTTTGTGAATGTGGTCGGCGGCCTCAAGATCAACGAACCCGCCAGCGACCTCGCCATTGCCGTCGCCATCACCTCCAGCATCCGCAACCGGGCGGTTGCGGCCGATGTCGTCTTCCTGGGCGAAGTCGGCCTTAGCGGTGAACTGCGCTCCGTCAGCCAGCTCAACCGCCGCCTCGGCGAAGCTCACAAACTGGGATTCTCGTCTGCCATCATCCCCCGTCGTGTGGGCAAACCCTCGCACTACGAACAACCGCCGGGCATGACCATCCACGAAGCTCGCTCTTTGGCACAGGCGATAGAACTTGCGCTGAAATAAGGCCCCACCTATTCCTGTTCCTGTGCTGCTTCGGGCTCAAAGGGATTCTCCACATCCTCATCGATCATAATCAATTCCGCCTGCAGGGTGGCTCCCTCGGCCAGATACAGCGAATGCACCCGTACCGTGCCCCACACGCGGCCGCCATCCAGCAATTCCAGGCGCTGCGCCTCAATCGTGCCCTTAAACGCGCCCGCAATCGAGACCGTGTCCGCCTTGATGTCTGCCATCACGCGGGCGTCGGCTGTGATCAAAACATTGCCCAACGTCTCGATACGACTTTCTTCCAGTACGCCATCAATCCGCACCGAGCCCTCGCACTTAACTTCTCCCCGCAGCGTCACCTGCGGGCCTATTGTCAATTGAATCCGATCCGGTTCAGGTCGACGATTATGTCGTAACATACATCAAACTCCTTTAGCCAAGATGTTGTAGTAAGGGGCCCATCGACTCACCGCCGTGAATGCGCTCGATCGCCTCCGCCAGCATGGGCGCTACCGAGAGCACCTTCAATTTGGGATGTCGTTTTTCGATAGGAACCGTAATGGTATTAGCAACCACAAGCTGTTTGATATGGGGGGCATCCAAACGCTTGAAAACGCTGGGAAGCAGTACCGGATGTGTAATGGCCAGATAAACCTCGGGCCGGGCTCCCACATCTACCAGACCTTCTATCTGGGTGAGAACACTGCCACCGGCGATGACGTCATCAAAAATAATCGGCGTCCTGCCCTCGATATCACCTACAATAGCCACTGTTTCCACCTGATGAAAGCTCATGCGGCGTTTGTGCATCAACACCAGTGGTAGATTTAGCAAACGAGCGAAACGACTTGCCAGCTTAGTACGGCCCACGTCGGGCGCCACGATCACCGGGTCCACCAGATCCAAGCTGCGAAAATAGCGGGCAAAGACCATCATTGCCGACAGGGGATCGACGGGAATGCTAAAAAAGCCCTGCGTGGCTTCGGCATGAATATCTATATAGATCACCCGCGACGCCCCCATTGTTTCCAGCATCGTTGCCACCATCCTGGCACTAATTGCTTCGCGGCCGCGGGCCATGCGCTCCTGCCGGGCATAGGGAAAGTAGGGGATCACCACATTGATATCGTGGGCCGAGGCGCGACGAAAAGCATCGATATAGAGCAACAACTCCATCAGATGATCGTTAACAGGCTCGGAGCAAGGCTGAATGATGTACACATCATCATCCCGCACCAACTCGTCTACCATCACATGAATTTCGGAATCGGGTAGCCGTGTGGTTGTACAATGTCCCAATGGCCGATTGAGTGCCTTGGCAATCGCTTCGCCGAGTTCCGGGTGGGCCGAACCGCTAAAAATGCGCAGAGGATGCAGATTAGACATAGACTCGATGCTCGCTCAAGAGGATGCGGAGAAACCGTATGCACAGCGGCCAGTGCCATTGTGCCAGCAGGCATCCTATGTTACCCTGTACGCCGTCTGGAAGCAACATCGCGACAGCATTTTTCTCAGCCCACCGCCCACCGGCTCTCACTCCCCAGCGCCATGCCATCTAAACTGCTTATTGCCACCCACAACCCCGGTAAAGTGCGTGAATACGAAACCCTCTTAGCCGACCTGCCACTCCAGATCACCTGGCTCGATGCCGAGCATATCGATCTGGAAGTGGCGGAAACCGGCGTTACCTTTACCGAAAATGCTATTCTCAAAGCCACAAAGTATGCCCGCCACAGCGGCCTGTGGACCTGGGCCGATGACAGCGGGTTGGAAGTCGATGCACTGGATGGCTGGCCCGGGGTTGCCTCGGCCCGACATGCCGGCCCCCACGCCACCGACGCCGAACGCACCGCCATCCTTTTGCAAAAACTCGCCGATGTTCCATTGGCCAAACGCACGGCTGTGTTTCGCTGTGTCGTCGCCTTGGCAGCACCCGATGGCCGGGTGTGGACAGCCGCAGGCAGCAGCAGAGGGGTGATATTGGAAGCGGCCCGCGGCAAAGGGGGCTTTGGCTACGATCCCGTCTTTTGGGTGCCAAAACTCGAGCGCAGCTTTGCCGAAATCAGCCCCGCCGAAAAACATGCCATCAGCCATCGTGGCCGTGCCGCAAAACGCGCCCGCAAGATATTGCTGCAACACCTCGCCGATGGTGTCGCGCTCAACGACGCAGCCGATCCAAAAAGCCGGTGATGGCCGTTGTGACCAACAACGCCTGCTCCAGCATCATCATGTGCCCTGCTCCCTCGATCACCGTGAGATCGGCGTCCGGGATTTGCTCGGCCAGGGTGCGAGCGTACTTGACCGGGGTCATCTGATCCTGACTGCCGGCGATGATCAGGGTGGGGACGGATAGCTGGCCGAGTTGATCCATCACATCAAAGCGATCACAAGCCTGCCAGTCGCCGAGCATCACCTCTGTATCCACGGCCAGCACGTGCTGCAAATACTGCCGTTTTTGGCCCGCACTGGCCCGGGCACCGTGTGCCCACTCCACCAGTTGCTGCGCTACGCCTTCCTTATCCGTCTGGATTCGCTGCAAAATGCTGGGATGCACGCGCAAACGGGCGCCCGTCCCCACCAGTACCAGGCCCGCCAGCCGCTTTGGATAACGCAGGCCAAACATCTGGGCAATGGCCCCGCCCATGGAATGCCCGCCCAGCACAAAACGTGCGAGCCCCACGGCGTCAGCCCACGCCCGCACGCAGTCGGCATAAGCCCCCACATCATCTCGGCCCGGGCCTTGCGACCGACCGTGTCCCGGCAAATCCAGGGCATAGACATCATGATCGGGCAGACGCCGTAGGCCCGGTGGCCAGTGAAACAACGTGCCACCGGCGCCATGCACCAGCACCAAAGGCAGGCGCCGACCGCTCAGGTCCTGGCGGTGTTCGCTATAATGAATACGCTGGTTTTGCACGGTTACAAAGGGCATGGCATCCACCTGGTGATTGCACAGAAAAAGGGGCTCTCGCAAAGCTGCAGAGGGCGTAAGGGACACAGAGAGACGGAGGGGAAAAGTTTCATTGGAGTGTAGCACAAAAACAAACACCCCACCAACAGGCGGGGTATTTGGGGGTGTGCATCAAGCTTTTGGATAAGCTTTCGCTTCGGCTGCACTGCCCTGCGCCTGCCGCCCCGTATTGCCCGATTATTTTGTAAAACTTCATCACGAGGCTAGCACCGGGAGCGTGTACGGGGGCGCCGGTGCGACCGCAAGGGTACGCGGCGAGTACGCCGTGGGTGCCGCGCTCGGCGTCCCGCCCATCTC
>JAADGC010000154.1 GCA_013152585.1 Chloroflexota bacterium | reverse complement strand
CCCATCGTCTTGATAACCAGTGCTCCGCTTGCGCTACAGAGTCACAAGCGGAGCACGCCGTTTGATGATCGTCTTCCTATGATTCGATGTCATATGCCTGAGATATGACATCGAATTAGGAGGATGAAACGAATGGGTTTTTGGTGAGGCGGGTCTCCCGCTCCCCCCATCTCCCTATCTCAAGCCGTGGTTACGACAGATAGTGCTCGATATGATGCCGCACCGCAAACGTAGCAGCCTCGATGCGATTGGACAACTGTAACTTGCTTAAAATCGTGCTCACATGATTACGAGCTGTGATCGAGCTCAACACCAGTTCCGCTGCAATTTCGGTATTACTCTTTCCCTGGGCGACGAGGGCCAGTACTTGCAATTCACGGGGGCTTAGGTCATGAAAGGCAGAGCCCTCCGCTTCTCGTTGTGTGCGTTGGACTTGATGCAGAAGTTGTTTGGTTACCTTGGGTCCCAATATGGCATCCCCGTGGCTAACAGTGCGGATGGCATGAAGCAGTTCATCTGTGCTCAGTTGCTTCAGAACATATCCTGACGCCCCGGCGGCAATCGCCTCTGTGAGCAGATCTTCCTCGACATAGGATGTGAGCATGAGCACCTGACTCTGGGAATGATGGAGTCGGATTTCGCGGCAGACCTCGATGCCGCTGCGATCGGGGAGACGAATGTCGAGGAGAACGATATGAGGCTGCAATTGGCTGGCGAGGCGAATAGCTTCCTGAGCGTTACCAGCCTCACCCACGACTTCCATGTCGAGCTCACCTTCCAGCAATGCCCGCAGGCCCAAACGGACCACGGCATGATCATCTACCAATAAGATTCGTATTCGTTTCATGATTGTTTTCCATGGGGATTTCGATGTGAAGACGAGTTCCCTCGTGAGGCCGGCTATACAGATGAATGACTCCCCCCAAGAGTTGGGTGCGCTCACGCATGTTATTCAGACCATAACCCAACACCAGATCGGAGGGAAACCCGCGACCATTATCCTCAATCTCAAATAAAAGAAGTCCATCTTTCACCTCAGCTCGCATGACCACCTTGGTAGCCGTGGCATGACGAGCGATATTGCTCATGGCTTCATTGGTTATCGCCAGGAGGTGTCCCACCTGAGCCGGGGAGAGAGTGATGTCTGGGGGCAAATCAAGCGCTAATTCCAGTTGTACAAGAGATTCGATATGGAAAGCAGTGGCGATCTCTGTGAGACCGGCAACCAGACTCTGCCCGGTGGGCTGGGGGCGCAGATCACTGATATAGTTTCGAATATCGGACACGGCTCGATTAAGAAGAGCGACACCCTGTTGAATATGCTGGATTCCTTTTTCGCCCTGCCCCTGGTTAACACTGCGTTCCGCGGTGCGAAACAATAACCCGGCTGCATAGATGGTCTGCAAAGTGCCGTCGTGCAACTCACGTCCGATACGCTCGCGTTCCGCCAACAGTATTTGCGCTTCTTCCATATTGGTAATGTGACGATCCAGCTCCACTTGAAAGACCTCCATGACACGGATCGTCGCGTATGTCAGGATGAGTCCCAGGATGCTCCGGTAAGCCTGGATGGGAAGCAGGGTAAGTGCTTGTAATCGCTCCTGGTTGATCACGTTGGCGGGGAAAAAAGACCCTGCCGGAACGATCAGCCCCCCCATGATTCCATACCCTGCCAAAGCAAACCCAGCCAGACGGAGCATAGAAATGGTGTGTTCCATCTTGAAGGGAACAACAATTCTCTGCGCCTGATGCCGCAAGCTATATGCCGCCAATAGCCCCCCGGGAAAGCCCAAACTGTAGCGAGCAAGGATATTGCCCAGACGGTGCCATTCTGCAAGACTATGAGTCCCCGTCAAACCCGGTGTAAACATATACAAGAGCCAGGTGACAAAGATCGAGAGGGGAGCATATCGGAGGTAACGCCAACGGCCAGGCAGAGGCCTTAGGGTTTCGATTCCATACTGGAAGAGGCAAGTGAAGGAGAGGGCCAGTAAAAGCAATTGCAGCGATTGCAGCACGCCGGTGACGGATACCGGCAAGTACTGTGCCTGAATGGGAATGAAAACATCCCCCCATTCGTGCAGACCGTGCGTAAAGCCAAAAGCAGCCAACCATTTAAGGCTACGGGCCAGTGACAAACGGCTGTGCCGTAGCGACTGCAGGGTAATCGCCAATCCCAGCACGAAAAAGACCTGCCCGTAGACGAATAAAATAATGACATTATTGATCGCAAATAATTGGCGAATGGACTCGATCATGGCCTTGGTAAAAACAAAAATATCGCAGGCGCTTAACAGTCGGGTTCCGGCTCGACTTGGTTGGGTGTGAACAGTATACCACTGATGCACATCGCATCAATAACCGATTAACGACTCCCCCTCTCCCCGTCTCCTCAAGATGTTGGCAACAATACCTCGGCCATGATATTCTGCACCATGTTCGCCAGACCCCGGTCTCTTGGCCGGATTGAATCATGCCAAAGTCCGATCACACCATCGCCGCCTCGGCGCTAAAAAACTCTGCAAGCTCACTTTACGAAGCCACCAGATCGCTGCCGACGTTTTCCAGGAAAAAACCGTGTCATTCTATCATGCCCCCCATCGACGTCTAAACCCGCTCACAGGTGAGTGGGTGTTGGTTTCACCGCATCGCACCCAGCGACCCTGGCAGGGCCAAGTAGAAAAACCGGCAGCCGACAAACGCCAGGCCTATGATCCCCATTGCTACCTGTGCCCCGGCAATGTTCGCGCCCACGGCGCCCGCAATCCCGAATACACATCCACCTTTGTTTTTACCAACGACTTTGCCGCCCTGCTACCCGACACACCCGTCGCCACCATCGCCGAACACCCGCTGCTGCAAGCCCACAGTGTACGCGGCACCAGTCGCGTCATCTGCTTTTCGCCGCAACACAACCTTACGCTGCCGGAGATGGACCGCCTGGCGATCCGGCACCTGGTAGATGTATGGGCAGAGCAGACAGCCGAGCTAATCGAACGCTACCGCTGGGTGCAGATATTCGAAAACAAAGGAGCGGTGATGGGCTCTTCCAACCCACACCCGCACGGGCAGATCTGGGCCAGCGACAGCCTGCCCAACGAACCGGCCAAAGAAGACAGGCAGCAGCGGCAGTATTGGGCAACGAACGGCGACTCGCTCCTGATAGATTATGTCGACTTCGAACTGGAACAAAACCAACGCATCGTCGTAGACAACGAGTACTGGCTGGCGCTGGTGCCCTACTGGGCCATCTGGCCTTTCGAAACTTTGCTCCTGCCCCGACGCCATGTCCTGCGCCTGCCCGATCTCATGCCCGCCGAGCGCCACGCCCTGGCGGATATTCTACAACGGCTGCTGATCAAATACGACAACTTGTTCCAGATATCCTTCCCCTATTCGATGGGCTGGCACGGGGCCCCGGCCGCAGCCGACAACGAGCATTGGCAATTGCATGCCCACTTCTACCCGCCCCTGCTACGCTCGGCCACCGTGAAAAAATTCCTGGTCGGCTATGAGATGCTGGCCGAAGCCCAACGGGATCTGACCGCCGAACAGGCTGCCCAGCGCCTGCGCAACCTGCCGGATGTCCATTATCGCCAGCAGAAGAACCTTCGTTCAACTGAAAACTAACTTTCTGTGGCCTTCTTTGCCGTCTCATCCCTTGCCATGCGCGCCACCAGCCGCGCCCGCTCCGCCGCCTCGCCCACATAAGCGCTGGCGTCAAGCAGACCCCGGATTTGCTCGGCGCTTAGCAGAGCCTGCAATTCAGGCGCAGCGGCCAGGAGATCGGTCAGGGGATTGGCCTCACCCTGCTGCACGGCGGCCCAGGCGATCAGGCTATGTGTGCGAATAACTTCGTGTAATTGCTGGCGATCACCGCCGGCTTTCACCGCCTCCATCAGCAGGCGTTCGGTAGCGGCAAACACGCCATAGGCCTGTAAGTTACGCTGTATCGCTGCCGGCCAGATATTGATCTGGCGCAGCAGACGGGTGCTGGAGATCAGTAGTTCGTCGATGGCCAGAAAGGCGTCGGGAATAATGCTGCGGCGGTTGGCCGAGTCGTCTAGCGTACGTTCCAGCAGATTGTGGGCAGCATTGTGCCATGCCACTTGCGGCAACGTGGCCACATAGCGGGCGATGCTGTCGATTTTTTCGGCAGTGATGGGATTCCGCTTGAAGGGCATGGCCGAAGAACCAACTTGCCCCTCGCCAAACGATTCCGAAAGTTCGCCCAATGTTGGCGATTGCAACAGGCGCAGATCAAAGGCAAAACGGTACAACGATTGCGCCAATCCGGCCAGGGCATTGAGCAGCCGCCAATCCTGCTTGCGGGGGTAGGTCTGCGTGGTAGCAACAAAGGCCTCCAGCCCCAAATCGACCAGGGCTCGCCGTTCCAGCTCAGCGGCCGAGATGCCGGTGCCAGCCAACAACTGCTGGTACGAGGCCAGCGTTCCCACCGCTCCCTTGAAACCCTTGGCCTTCAGGCTCGTCCGCACAGCACTGATCTCCTGCCAATCCATGAGCAAATCTTGCAGCGTTTGCGCCAGACGATAGCCAAGAGTGGTGGGTTCGGCGGGCTGGATATGGGTATAGCCCATGACCGGCAGATCAGCGGTGCGCTCCACCAGCCCGGCCCAGATTTCGATCAAGGTGCGCAATCGTTGCAAGACCAGATCCAAGGCCTGCCGCTGCCGCAGGATCTCGGCATTATCGACCACGTCCATGCTGGTGGCGCCCAAATGAATCACACCCCCG
>JAADGC010000089.1 GCA_013152585.1 Chloroflexota bacterium | reverse complement strand
TCACCCCCAGCATCTTGTTGAAGATATCGCTGTATCCGCCCTGATATTCGGCATCGACGGTGATGCCCCATTCGTTGGTGTCATTGAAGGCTTGCACGATCTCCTGCAGGGCTTCTTCACGAGCGCGGCTGTGCTGATGCCAGAAGACAACGGTCTGACCGCTGGGATCGACATTGGCCCAGGGATCGGTGGGTTCGGGGGCTTTGGTGGGTTCGACCGCAGCCGGAGCTTTGGTGGGTTCGGCCGCAGCGGGGGCCTTCGTGGGTTCAGGGGCCTGTGTGGGTGCAGCTTCTTTGCTCTTGCCGCAGGCTGTCAACAACAGGGCGGTCGCAATGAGCATGGAGAGAAGGATGAACCAGACTTTACGATTTTTCATGGCAGTTTCTTCTCCTTACAGTCGTAAAAAGGATGAGAGGATGTGAGAGAAAACTTTGTTGTGCAGAGTGAGTCACTTGGCGTGTGTGTGAATACATTCCTCCTGTGAATGGAAAGGGGATGGGATCGTTTAGTGCTTGATGAGGCCGGGAAGTCGGGGGACGGGGAGATGGGGAGATGAAGTGTCAACCTTTCAAGCCGGTGGTGGCGATGCCTTCGGTGAATTGTTTCTGGGTGAGGAAGTAGAGGATGAGGATGGGCACAATCGTGATCACGGCTCCGGCCATCAGGAGTTGGGTTTCGGGGCCAGCTTCGGTGACAAAGCTCCACAACCCCACAGACAGCGGGCGCCAGACGTCTCTGGTGGTCACTAATAAGGGCCAAAGGAAGGCGTTCCAGGAGCCAATAAACGAGAAGATGAAGACGGTGACGATGGGCGCTTTACTGATAGGCAGGACTACCCGCAATAAGAAACGCAGATGTCCCGCCCCATCCAACCGGGCTGCGTCCCATAGTTCGCTGGGGACGGTGATGAAGAATTGGCGCAGGAGGAAGATGCTGAAGACGCTGCCCCAGAAGGGGATGGTCAATGCCTGTAGGGTGTTGAGCCAGGTGCCGCCCGGCAGGGGGATGATCTGGCCGCGGATGAGGAGAAAGTTGGGGATCATGATCACGGATTCCGGGATCATCATACTGGAGAGCAGGATGGTAAAGATGAAGCTGCGGCCAAAGAATTTGATACGGGCAAAGGCGTAGCCGGCGAGAATGGAGACGGTCAATTGTCCGGCCACGGTCACAGCAGTGATGATAACGCTGTTGAAAAAGTATTTGGCGAACTTGGCTTCGGTCCAGGCTTCGCTGTAGTTGCTGAATTGCGGCACCTTGGGCAGCCATTGTTTGTTAATCGTCTCGCCCAGGGTCATGAGCGATGTCGATACCATCCAAAAGAAGGGAACGATGGCAAGAATGACGCCGGACAGGAGAATGACGTAAATCAGAATACGTCCGCCATCGATAGGTCGGGAGCGGGGGGCGGGTTTTGTAAGACTAGCCATAAAACACTTTCTCCCCAAAGACTTTGCTCTGCACCAGAGTCAGGGCCAGGATGATGAGGAAGAGGATGATTGCCTGGGCGGTAGCGTAGCCGAACTGGTTGGCTTTATAAAAGGTGTCGAAAATCACCAGGCTGGTGGTATCGACTGTGCCCAGTGCTGCCGGGCTACGCATGACATAGAGATGATTAAAGGCCTTGAAGGTGCCGATAAAGGCGATAAGGGCCAGATAAAAGGTGACGGGCGAGAGCAGTGGCAGGGTAATGTTGCGGAAGGATTGCCAGCGGTCGGCGCCATCGATTTCGGCGGCTTCGTAAAGGTCATGGGGAATGGAGCCCAGCCCGGCCAGAAAAATGACGGTGTTATAGCCCACATACGTCCAGACGCCGAAGAAGATCACGGCTACCAGCGCCATACTGGGCCCGGCCTTCAGTCCCTCGAGGTGCGTGCCAAACATGACATTGAGAAAAGGCTTGGGCTCGAAAAGCCAGCGTTGTGTTTCCAGGCCGATCCAGCTCAAAAACTGATTGGCCAGCGAGGTCTTGCGGGGATTGAAGATGGTGCGGAAGACGACCGCTGCTGCCACGGCCGGGGTGATGTAGGGCAGGAAGTAAATCATGCGGAAGAGCTCCTGCCCGCGAATCTTTTGATACAGCAGGTAGGCCAACACCAGGGCAATGCCGATTTCTGCCGGCACGGTGCCCAAGGCATAAAACACAGTGATGGGCAGCGCATTCAGAAAATTGTCGTCCCCGCTGGCCAGCATTTGCTGCCAACCGGTCATAATCCCCCAACCAGCCCCCATCAAGGCCAAAGCGGTCATAATACCGGCAAGTAGCTTGCCATCATGACGTGATCGCAGGGCTTTGGTCCAGACCCAGTAAGCTAAAGCCAGTAATAAAAAGCCAAAAATAAATAGAGCGACTGCTCGCCAGTCTCCCATGGCTTTTTCATAATTTCCAAAACGAATAAAAGAGCCCTTGCGTACCCTCCATTTGAAGGAGCTCATGTAGAGTGCGTAAAAGATCGGAAACAGCCCGAAAACCGAGATAACGATCATGGCGGGAGCGACAAAAAGAAAACCGGTAAGCTGTTCCTGCACGTCCATCCATCGCCAACGCCGCTTCCTGTACGCTGGTTTAACTGGGGGCGTAGATGTTGTCAACGTTCATCTCCTTGTATTTTTGAGTGGAGGTACGCCATCGTGGTTGTCGGGACAAGCCAAACGTCGATTGTCTGGGCAGTAGTGTAGGCGACACGAGGCTAACTGTCAAACTGGCTGCGGCATGGGGTGCGTTTCGATGGGGGGGCCTTATCGATAGCCACCTGAGGGCGATGGCCCTGTCCGCCAGGAAACGGCGCCTCTAAAGCATAGCGATTTTTCCGTACTGCGTGGTCACGATCTCTTCGTAATGGCGGCGATAGTGCTGGATGGCCGCAGGCAGATGGGCGAGGATGTCGCTGGCGATGACGCCCTCGGGGCCAAGTTGGCCGGCGGCAAGATCCCCGGCCAAACCGTGCAGGAAAACGCCGGTGCGCACGGCTGTGCTGAAATCGAAGTGGGCGGCTGCGAACATGGCGGCGATGGTGCCCGTGAGCACATCCCCGCTACCGGCCGTGGCCATACCGGCATTGCCGCTGAGATTGACGAAGATGCGGCCATCGGGCTGACCGATGAGGCTATGGGCGCCTTTGAGGATGACGTGCACCCCCCATCTTTCTAAACCCTGACGTAAGGCATCCATGCGATCGGCCGACACCTGCGACACGGGGGCGGCGAGCAACCGGGCCATCTCGCCGGGGTGGGGAGTGAGCACGGTGGGCGCCTGGCGCTGCCCCAGCAGCTCGGGCGCAGCCGCCACGGCACTGAGGCCGTCGCCATCGATGAGCAGGGGGATGTCGAGCAAGCGCACCAGCTCCCGCACCAGTTCCTGGGTTTCGGGGTGCAACGACACGCCCGGCCCCAGCACGACCATGTCTACAGTCTTGGCCTGGGTCAGCAGGGCATCGAGATTGCTACGGGCCAAACTGCCGCTCGTGGTCTCGCTCTGCGGCATGAGCACGATCTCGTTGCCGACGGCGGCGATGAAAGGCGCCACACTACGGGGCGTGGCCAGATACGAAAGCCCCCCGCCGGCCCGCAAGAAGGACATGGCGGCAAAGGTGGGCGCCCCCTGATAGTTGGCTGCACCGGCAATCAACAAAATTTTGCCACAAGAGCCTTTGTGCGCATTCCCTGGGCGTTCGGGCCAGATGGGGAGGGGGCTGGTCTCCACCCGGATGTCGGGGCGTAGGATGTTTTGGGGCGGGAATGAGATATGGCTGACGTGCAACTGGCCACCGTTATCAAAGCCAGGGTAGATCAGGTTGCCGGTTTTGGGCAGGCCGAAAGTGACGGTATGCCGGGCGCGCACGGCAGCGCCCATCACCTGCCCCGTGTCGCCATGAATGCCGGAGGGGATATCGACACTGACAACGGCTTTACCGCTGGCGTTGATCATGGCGATGACTTGTTGGTACTTGCCACTCACGGGACGGCTGAGCCCCGTGCCCAGCAAGGCATCCACCACTACGTCTGCCTGCTCGACCAGCGGCTGTACCTCTGCCAGGTTTTTTTCATCCACCCAGATGATGGGGATCTCGGCCAGGTCCACCATCCGCACCTGCGCCTGCACCAGCTCATCGAAATGAGCGGCCGAGCCCAAACACACCACCTGCACCTGCCCCCGGCTGGAGTGCAGCTTGCGAGCCACGGCAAAGCCATCGCCCCCGTTATGGCCACTCCCGCAAAAGACCACAAATCGTTTTCCTGACACCCCATAAAACCTGGCAATAACATCGTACACGGCAATACCTGCATTCTCCATAAGAATCATTTCGGGGATGCCGTATTCATGGATGGCGCTTTTATCGAGCTGGCGCATTTGCGCCACTGAGGCTATTTTCATGGTTGTCTCCTCATTCATGCTATGGACAAAGATGTCGCCTGGTTATTATAGCGCATGGCAGCGATGGCTGCGAAGCAGAGAATGACAGATTGGGCGCGGATGGGACGGGTGGATTGCAACGTCGCGGTCGTGCGCAGCAGCAGTCCGGCGAATCGAATCAGGCCCTTCATGGGCGGCGAGACCTTCACTGGCGTTTCGTGTTCGTTGCGAGCTTGCCCGTTCGGGGAGACACAATATCCGAAGCTAAAAATGCTTTGCTAAGGTAGCGTCCAGGAATAACTTTTTTTTGGGGCTGACGTTGGCCGAGGGTACCCTTCACGGCACTCGAGGGCAGGCTCGGGCTCTTTGGACGCTTTGTGCCGCGAATCGGCCATCGTCGTCCGATCTTCGCCACAGG
>JAADGC010000083.1 GCA_013152585.1 Chloroflexota bacterium | reverse complement strand
CCTTGACAAGTTTTGGTAGTGGTTTGAGCGCTGTATTCATCGTCTGCTCCTCATCAGGAGATATGCGAGCGAACACCGTACTGGGCCTCGCGCAGCCAGAGTCCAATAGTGATATACTACACCACGTTTCCAAACCTGTCAAATGAGCGTATTCATTCATGTAAAATGTTACCGGGTGTGGTATAGTTCTCTCAAATGATAATGTTAGGAACCGTCTATGTATTACTTCCTGAAGTTCTTGGACGTATCGTGTAGTTCCAGTTCGGGCACAGATCATGCTTTTCGATCATTAACAATTTCATATCAGCGTCAGTGACAGACAAGCCTTTTTCGTAGATGGCGTCAAGCAGGGTAGCTTCAACACGCAGGCCCCCCGTTGTTTTCGTTGAGCGCAGGCCATCCAGGATGACAGCGTAGGATGTCAAAGGGGTGCCGGCCCAGGTACGACTGATTTGGCTGAACAAGCGATGCTCAATCGGGTTCCATTTGGAGGCCCCGGTGGGGTAATGGCAAACCGTCACGGTTACTCCCAGGGCATCGGCCAGTTTCTCTTGAAGTTGTTGTTTCCAGCGACGGGGGCGATACCCATTGCTGCCACCGCCATCGGCCAGGATCAGTAACTCCGGGGCATCCGGGTACAAATGACAACCAAATTGTTGCCACCACCATACAATGGCATCTACAGCGAATTCAGGTGTATCGGCAGATTTCCCCACGGCGACATAGCCTAGATTCCGAGCCGTGTCATAGATGCCATAGGGGACAGCCCGTCCATCCGCATAACTGGGAAAATCGTGCGTGTTCACCGGTTGTGCTTCTTGGCACCACTGCGTTCCGCGGTTATAAAAGAGCCCCAACAGTTCCTTTTTCTTGGTATCTACACTGATACAAGGCCAGCCCGCTTGCTCAAAGGCGGCTCTTTGGCGGGCAATGTACCGAAACTGCTTGTCACGGTCGGGATGCAGCTTGGGATACAGGCGTTTGACATTGCTTTTGGGACGGATGTTGTGCTTGTTCAGAAGACGGCGGATGGTCTCGCGGCTCAGTTGTACATGCTGCTGTTCCTGCAAGGCTTCCTGTATCTTGCTCAGACTTTGACGCACCCAGCGTTTGCCTGTCTGTGGTTCACCGGCAACATCATCGCGCACCACTTCCATCAACTTGCTGTCGAGGGTAGCGTTTTTTTTCCACAGGTGGACGCCCCGCCCCAGGCAAACGAATGCGGTCATCGGGGCGATCCGCCAGATCAAGGGCGAGTTCTCTTTGACCCCGACGAATGGTTTTCTCATCCAGCCCAGTGATATTGCTAACCAGCGTGGCCCCTCCATACCCATGCCGATTGGCTTCAACAGCCGCATACCAGCGCCGTTGTTGTTCGTCCAGACGGCTCATCACGACGTTGATTTGATGGTGAATCGTTTTCTCAAGACGATCTTCTTCGCTCTGACAAATCGGACACTGACATTGATGTATAGGTCGCTTACTCATTTTGCCTCCCTTCATCCTTTTTCGGCGCGACGAAGGAAGGATACACGGTTATTGTAAATTATGCAAACCGCCTTTTCCAGGAGGTTATTCTTGGACAGTTACCAAGATGGCTAGAGCACCATTTCTGAATAAGGCGGTGACGCCAGCGATAATCCCTAGCCCAGCCACTATTATGATAAGGCGCTGCATGTTGGCTCTCCCACCACTTATCAGGGAACTGCCTGCTCAATTGTTGGCTTTACACTTTCACCAGCAATTTGAGACAGGAGTTTCTGAATAAGGGCAATGTTACTTGCAGTTACCGCATTCACGAGAAGGGACGAGGAGCGCCGGGGCCGGCTGCGTGCCGAACTCGACGCCCTCTACGCCCACCTGTACGGCCTGACACGGGAGGAGCTGGCGTACATCCTGGACACGTTTCCGATTGTGCGGCGGAAGGATGAGGAGCGGTGGGGAGAGTATCGGTCGAAGCGGCTGGTGCTGGAGGACTACGCCGCGCTCGCCGCGCAGTTTGGGTAAGAGCGCACGGCGGTACTCTCGGAGGGTTTGACTTCCTGCCCGAAAAGAGGTACAATGAAATTGAGTAATGGATTGATTGATTAGAGAGGAGGTCGGCATGGGACATGTGGTGAGTGCAACCGAGGCCCGCATCCGCTTTGGCGAGTTGATGCGACGAGCCGTCGAAAGCCGAGAGACCATCATCGTCGAGCGGGGCGGCAAGTCTCACGTGGTGGTCATATCCATAGACGAATACGAACGTTTGTTGCGGGAGCAGCAAGGAAAGGACTGGAAAGGTCTGGTGGCTCAAGCTCGCGCCCAGATACAGACTGAGTTGGGCGATCGCGACCTGCCGCCGGCCGAAGAAATCGTGCGGCAAGTGAGGGAGGAACGGGATGCGCAACTCCTGGCTGTGCGTTGACGCCAATCTGGTGATACGCCTGGTGGCAAATCCAAAAGATGAAACAGTGCGGCAGTTGTGGGAACAATGGGATACCGAAAATCGGCAACTGGCTGCTCCCACACTGCTGTATTACGAAGTAGCCAATGCCCTCTACCGCTATCAAAAATTGGGGCTGATGAGTGCATCCTCCGTGCGTCTGGCGTTGGATGCGTCCCTGGCCCTGCCCCTTGACCTGCATGGTGAGGCCGATTTGCACCGTAGGGCCGTGGGACTAGCTGAGCGATTCTCTCTCCCGGCCGCCTATGATGCGCATTACCTGGCGCTGGCGGCACAATTGGGCGGCGAATTCTGGACCGCTGACGCGAAGCTGGCCGGCGCCGTGCAGGCCGAATTGTCTTGGGTGCGACTGGTAGCGTGAGGGTAACCGTTCAGGCGGGCAGAGGAAATGGTCTCATCCGTGCTTGGAAGCCCCCCCAGCCCCCCAATTCTGGGGGGAGTAGATCGGGTTCCCCCCAGGATTGGGGGGTTAGGGGGGGCTGGCTGAACGGTTACGAGTGAAGGAGCGACGACCCATGGATGAATGGGATCAACAGCGAGCGACGAGACGTAGCCTCGAGACAATGCGGCGCATTGCTCTCGACGTGCTGGAATTCAAAGAGGACGACGAGGCGCTCTACACCTACGTCGAGGAACATGGTCTGACCGTCAACGAGGTGGTCTACTACCTCAATGCCTACGAATACGGCGGCGATGCCGGGCTGGAGGCCATCCGCAATCCTGACATTATTCCGCCCGACGTCGCCCGTGGGGCGGTCAAAACGATTGCAGCAGCGCTGGATGAACACTTCCAAGGCCGGCTGCCCTACCGGATCACCGACGAGGGGACGGCTATCGGTGTCTACGAAATCCAGAAACGGATGAACGGCGATACGTACCTGTTTGCGGCCTGCCAGTTTCGGCTCACACTGGAGGGTCGGATGTGGCATCTCTACTGGATGCGCAAGTTCGACGCCTGGTGGCCATACGCACCGCCCACCCGCGGCCGCAAGTACACGCTCAAAGCCCGGATTCAGCAACTGCTGGAAGACGAATATGGTTGCTTCTGGGGATGAGCGACCCTCTATAGGTCATGCTACAGGCAGTGCCTCTGAAAAGAGGGGTAGGATGAGTAGAACAAACAAAGAGCGCATTCTGGACTACCTCTGGTCTATCTCACCCGATTGGGCCACCAATGGCCGGATTCGGGAGGAGACGGGTATCAAATCTCACCAGCAGGTCTACCTGCTGACTCAGGAACTATTGCGGAAAGGACTGATCCGGGGCGAACAGCATGGGCGCGAGTGGGTCTTCTGGGCAAACGAATCTCCTGCCTTCCAACTCGCTTCGCCGGGGCCAGCAGCGGTATTGGCTCGGGCAGACAAACGGATCTCGCCACACGCTTTCGAGAAACTGGCTCGGAAGGTTATGAGCGACCACTTCGGCGTACCGCTGAGACCTGGTAGTGTGCCCGGTGTCCCCAAGCGGTTTGACCTGGTCTCCCCCGACAAAAATGTCGTCGGCGACGCCAAGTACTTCACCCTGGTCCGGGGGCAGCGGCTGCCGCCGGCCAAATTCTCGATCATCGCCGAACACGTCTGGCTGTTGGAGAAAACCGGCGCGCCGGTCACCTTTCTCGTGTTCGGGAACGACCGCCAGGTGCCGGAGCTGTGGCTGGGACGTTATGGCGGCCTGGTGTCCGGTGTTGCCTTCTTTTTCCTGAGAGACGACGGTGTGCTGAAACCGCTACAGGAGGCCAGATCATGAATCCTTTTCATATTCTCGATGCTGTCCAGCAGGACTACCTCACCTACGTGCGCACCTTTCAGCGCTTCCAAAACCCCCAAATCCACGATTGGGTGTTGGAGCGGCACGCTCCTCTGGAAGCCGCCCTTCGTGCAAGTTTCTCGTCCCTTTGCGCCCGGCGACTCGCTGGAGAAACTGGTCGCTGCGGGCATCTTGCATCCCGACACGTCGCCCATCTTCCGACGTAGTCCAGACGACCAGACTTCTCCGCCCATCCATCCCTACCGTCACCAGTCCGACGCTGCCTCGGTGATATGTTTGTGACAGAGTTTTGTCAGTCAATCAGGTGCGAAGCCTGTGTAAATCTGTGTCCCCTGCCCTTTTGTCAATTGCCCCGTCAGGGGCCACATTTTCTGAGCGAAGTCTCGGACAGTGCGTAGTGTCTTATTCGACCGAGACAAAATTCCATTCCCCGCTGAACCAGTACGCGTGTAACCTCCTTGTTGACTGAACACGAGCGTTGGGCGGTTCTTCATATTCAGCGCCTACGCTATTCCTTAAAGAACTCGATGGCCTTCTCCCACGAATCTGCCCTTGCACGTGCGTTTCCTTCCAAAGTGCCACCCATAGACAACAC
>JAADGC010000127.1 GCA_013152585.1 Chloroflexota bacterium | reverse complement strand
CCGGCGCTGGCGATGACACCAACTACTTCCCCACCACCCAGGCCCAAAACCTGGCCAACGCCCTCAATAACAACAACGCTGCCGCTGCCGGCAATCCCAATGGCTATCATAACGGTTACACCAACCTGGGATTTCGCACCCCAGACTTCGGCGGCACCCCTCGTCAGGTCGATGTCTACGATTGTAGCCAGCATGGCGGTTGTGATAGTGGCAATGCGCCCGCCGACCGCATCAATATGCCGGCCACCAGCTACATTTCGCAAAGCGAACCCTGCCTTCGCCTCGTGATCGGTCATGAGCTTTTCCATCACGTACAATATGCCTACATCACCTTCAACAAGTGGTCAGCCTGGGGGAATATGCCCGTTGAAGGTACCGCTCGCCTGATGCAGGACAAGATTTACAGCGATATCGATGCCAACGCCGGCTGCATCACCTATCGAGGACAGGTCAACGCCTTCCTCGGCAGCCCCAATCAGACCATCTGGAACGCATCCTATTCTTCAGCCCTCTTCTGGAACTATCTCACAGAGCAGTTGGGAACCACGGTGGGGGAACCGAACATCGGCACCGATTTCATCGAGACTTTCTGGGCGAACGCCCGCAACAATAACAGCAGCCCCGATGTCCCGGCCAACATGCGCCGCACCATTCATGATTTTGATGTCAGTGAAAGCCTGGAGAATGCCTTTCATGACTTCACCATCGCCAATGTCGCCAAAGACCTCGATGTTTCCGGCCTCAACGACGCCACCAAGTATCGTTATGTCGATGAAAATGACGGTAGCAGTGGCAGTTACAACCAAGTCAAACGCCGTTGGTCGGGTAACATTCCTCCGCAGCGAGGACCTGACGCCGAAAGTGTCGTGCGCTGGGGCGCCCGCTATTACGAAGCCACCATTGGCGGTGACTGCAACGGCATCGTTGGCTTCCGTTCCACCGGCGAACAGGCCGCCTACAGCTTGCTGGCCATCAAAGGCGCCGACACTGTCGACCGGCTCGATAAAAGTGTAGGCACAGAATTTGCCCGCTCCTTTATCCAGCGCTCGGTCGATCCCTATACGCGGCTGATTGCCGTCGTCGCCGGCCTCGGCGATGACGCCGACTTCAGCTACACCTTCGCCTGTGGCCAGGCCGACCTTGTCATCCTCGATCCCACGGTCACGCATCAGGCCTATGTCGGCGACCCCGGCGATCCTGATCCCTTCCTGATCCGACTGCGGGTGGCGGGGCCGGCGGCGCTGGGAACCCCCTCGGTGCAAGGGCTCGAACCATCCGACTTCCAGGTCTGGGTGGACGGCGAATCGCCCGCCAACGTGGCCCCGGTGCTCTCCGGCGCCTATGTGCAGGGCGATTACTGGCTGGTGGCCCAGGCGCCAACAAAAGCTGCAGCCGGTGTCTACTCGCTGCGGGTACGCCTGGGTAATCTCGGTGCCGACACCAAAGCAGGCGTCGTCAACTACGAAAAACAGATCCTCGACCAGGTTCTGGTCATCGATCGCTCCGGCTCCATGCTCTCCCCCGCGGCCTCTCCCAAGCTGAACGCGGCCAAAAACGCCGCCGGCCTCTTTGTCGATGCCGCCCGCTCCGACGACAAGATCGGTGTGGTCAGCTTTGGCGGAGATGACGTGGAACCCAACGACGATGCCAAGTTGGAAGCCCAACTCAAAGACGTCACAGATGCCAATCGTACCGCCGCCAAAAACGCCATCACCAGCCTGAATACGGTCCCCGCCGTGCTCACTTCCATCGGCGACGGTCTGGAAAAAGCCCGGAATGAGTTTGTTGTGCGGGGGAGTGCGCTGGGCGAAGACTGGATCGTCCTGCTTAGCGATGGCATGGAGAACGAAGCCGCCTTCTGGACAGACATCCGAGCGGCGATTCTCGCCGCCGGCATCAAAGTGCAATCCATCGCCCTCGGCCCCTACGCCGATCAAGCCCTGATGCAGGCCATTGCCACTGACACCGGCGGTATCTACTACTACGTGGATGTGGCACCCGGCACGCTGGCGGCCCAGGATGCCAGCGCCAGCGGCAATCTGCCCAACCGCCTGGCCGACGCCTATGCCAGCAGCAACGAGGTCATCCGCCGTCACGAACGCATCTACGAAACCACGGGCACAGTCAACCGTGGCGCTACCAACAACCACGTCATCGCCCTGCACGAAGGGGGCGTCGAAGATGGCATCTTCTCGATCAACTGGAATGATGCGGCCAGCGCCATCAACGTTCGCATTACGCGTCCCGATGGTTCACCCGTGAGCGACGGCGTGCATGGCGTCCGCATCTTCAAATCGTCCACCCACTATGTCGCCCAGGTCGGCGCCATGGCCGCCGGCAACTGGAAGGTGGAGATAGATGGCGTGCGGGGAACGACCGATTACATGCTCATCCTCTCCGGCCGCAACCGCCAGGGGGCGCACATGCGGCTTTACTTTGGCCAGTATCACGACGATAGTGAACTGTATGCGAGGAATGGCCGCTTCTTACGAGGCCTGCCTATGCCCATCCTGGCCGCTCTCTACGACAACAAAGGCGCCATTCCCGGCGCCAAAGTGATGGCCAGCGTCGAACACCCCGACGGCACCACGATGGACCTGCCCCTGTGGGATGATGGCAACCATGGCGATGGCGACGCCGGTGACGGCATCTACGGCAATCTCTACACCCGCACCACCGCCTTCAGCCTCAGCGGCCTGCCGGACGATCCCCGCAGCGTCATGCCCCAACGCGGCAGTTACAACGTGCGCGTCGATGCCGCCGGCCGCGACAACCGTGGCGACAGCTTTAACCGCATCCGCAAAAGCGCTTTCCAGATATTCGAAGGTGAAAGCGAAAAACAGACCGATCCCGATGCCGACGATGACGGCATGCCCACGCGCTACGAACGCCTCCACGCCTGTCTCGCTCCCTTCACGCCCGACGGCGACAAAGACCCCGACCGCGACGGATTGCTCAGTATCGAAGAATGGAAGCTGGGCACCGACCCCTGCGATGCCGACACAGACGATGGCGGCGAGAACGACGGCTCCGAAGTCGGACGCCGGGCCAATCCTCTCGATCCGCGGGATGACGCTCTGCCTCGCCCCCTCGATATCGAAGTCATCAACTGGCACCCAGATCACATGCCGCCCCTGGACCTGCGCCCCAACAGCAATCTCATCCGCTATCCTGCCAACGCCGCCTACGAGGGCATCCGCCTCTATCGCGCCACTCGTCCCGACGGGCCCTTCACTCTGATCGATTTGTTCCGCACCGAGCCCACGGCGCTCTATCGAGATACCGGGCTGCGCAACGGCGTCCTGTATTTCTACTACATCGAAGGCGTCGATAGTTTGGGACGCTCCAGCGCCCCCAGCCCCATCTTCAGCGGTATGCCCGAAGCCGATCCCGTGCCCCCCATTGGGCACATCACGCTCGATCTGGGCCGCTACCTCACGACATCCACCCGCGTGACGCTGAATCTGGGCACGGATGACGACGACGTAACCGAGATGATCATCTCCAATCGTTCCGATTTTGCCGATGCCAAATGGCAGCCGTTCCAACCTGAAGTGCCCTGGGAGCTGAATCCCCTCCCGGCTCGCCATCTGAGCGCCGCCCAGAACAGCGAGACCCAGAGTTTCGCTACCGTTTATGTCAAATTTCGGGACAGAACCGGCAACGAATCGACCACCTATTATGACGACATCGCTGTCGCCAGTCCCCGGGCCATGGGAGCCTTGACAGGCCAGGCATCGTTGGCAGACAGCAACAACCCGACCGGCATCTTCGTGCGTTTGCTCAACTATCTCCTGGCGCCGCCGGAGTTTAGCGATGAGGAGGGCCAGGTGTTTTTCTCGCCCCTACCCCCGGGCGCCTACGACGTCCAGCTCGAACACGATGGCTACATGCCGGAAATCGTGCAGGGCGTAGACGTCGAGGCCGGCCATCTGTCCGACTTTGGCTCGGTGGTGCTGCAACCGGCGCTGCGCACCTACCTGCCGGTGATCATCCATCCCTGACCGCCGCTAATCACTCACTCCAGCGCCTGTCGCTGCGTCCCTGCGGCGCAGTGACAGGCGCTTCTGTGTGCGCGGTTGCCGGTGGACGCCCGCATAATAGCGGATGTGTTGGTGCTCCCAGCCGCATCCGTGATGCGGCGGATCAACATTGTTAACAAGATCGGTCGCCGCAGGGCGACCGCTGGCCGCAGGCCCCCAAGCCCCGATTTCAATCGGCGGGTTGGCCTGCCCCAAAATTGAACCGCACCTCCCGCGTTTCGGCCCACTTTACCTGAGCCCCCGCCCGTGCTATCATGAAGCCTGTCATTCATTTATCACCAGGGAGCCCAATAATGGATGGAAACACCACGCTGATCATCGTTGTCATCATTTTTGCCGTTGTTGTTTTGACCTGGGCGCTGCTTTTTCGTCAAAAAGGGAAGGCGAGCATCGAGGCGGGGCCGGTGAAAGTGAGTGTGGAGGGCGAAAGCCATGCGCCCGCGCCCGCGGGCGGCGGCGTGACCATCAAAAATGCCCGGGCCGGAGAGGATATTCTGGCCGAGGACAGCACCGGCGGTGGGGTGCAGATGGACGGAGTGGATGCTGGAGGCGGGATTCTCGCCAGCAGCAAAAACCCCGGCACTGACCCAAAAGCATAGCCCCCGGCAGCGGGGGCGACGCCACGGTTACGCTCAGCCAGATCAGCGCTCGTGATGTGACCGTGACCAATGAATATCGCCAATATGTGACTCCTCCTGTCCAAAAACCACCCTTGTGGGTGAACGTGCCGCCTTTGCCGCCGCAGCCGCTGGTAGGACGGGATGCCATGCTG
>JAADGC010000225.1 GCA_013152585.1 Chloroflexota bacterium | reverse complement strand
CGGCGGCGGTCGAGGATGTGACCGAGGCCGTTCCCGCCGAGCCCGATGTCACCGAAGCCGTGGCCGAGCCCCTGCCCGAGGCGACGGCAGCGGTCGAGGATGTGACCGAGGCCATTCCCGCCGAACCCGATGTCACCGAAGCTGTGCCCGAGCCCCTGCCCGAGGCGACGGCGGCGGTCGAGGATGTGACCGAGGTCGTTCCCGACCTGCCCCCACCCCCCATTTTCCCTTCAGAAGAGCTGCCTGAGCCACCCAAGCGCTGGCGCTGGCCGTGGCAAAAAGAGGATTAGTAAAATGAGAAAACGTGCAGAATTTGAACCATCTGTGGTTGAATTCAGCACGGAAGGGCTCCTTTTTGAGGAACCGTAGTGACTGAACAGGATGTATCTGCCTGCATCCGTCATGTGTTTTTAGACATACCGAAATCTTGCCGCAAAGAGAGGTCTTCTTTCGCCCCCCTCCTTTGCTGAGAGCAAGAAACTTCGTTTATACTGGGTGTGTGACAGGGTTTTTCCATCTCAATGACGAGCGATGATATGAATTTTGTAGATCGTACAGATGCCATCGAACAGCAATTTGCTCCTTTTCGCCAACGTATGCAGGCTGAAGATTTGCCTGCCGCGGTGATAGAAACATTCCACTACTATTTTTCAAAGCTGGTCGCCGGCGAAACCGGCATGATTCCGGAGTCGACGATCCAGCCGGTGCCAGTGCTCCCCGATGCCGAAGCGCTGCCCGCTCACCTGGCAGAGATCGGCGCCGAGGCTTTGGCCCAAACCGTGATGATAAAACTCAACGGGGGGTTGGGTACTACGATGGGCCTGGCCGGGCCCAAGTCGCTGTTGGTGGTCAAGGATGACCTTAGTTTTCTGGATATTGTGGCCCGGCAGGCGTTGGGTGCCAATGTGCACCTGCTGCTGATGAATAGCTTCAATACCAGCGCCGCCTCTCTACAAGCCCTGCGTCGCTATCCCCAGCTTGGGAGAACCATGCCCCTGGATTTTGTGCAAAATAAGGTACCAAAAATCGTACAGGCAACTCTGGCGCCGGTGTCGTGGCCGCAAAACCCTGCGCTGGAATGGAATCCGCCGGGGCATGGTGATATTTATACGGCGCTGATGACGAGTGGGATGCTCGACCAGATGCTGGCGGCGGGTATGCAGTACGCTTTTGTCTCGAATGCCGATAATTTGGGCGCCGTGATCGCCCCCCGGATTCTGGGCTATTTGGTGCAGAATCAATTGCCCTTCTTGATAGAGGTGGCAGACCGTACGGCTATGGACCGCAAGGGCGGGCACCTGGCCCGATTGAGTGATGGCCGCCTGATTTTACGCGAATCGGCGCAATGCCCCCCGGCAGAGGCCGAGGCATTTCAGGATATCCAGCGTCATCGCTATTTTAACACCAACAACATCTGGCTGCACCTGCCGACGCTATACCGACGACTCCGGGAGGGCGGGGGCATGCTGAGGCTACCGATGATCGTGAATCGCAAGACCGTGGACCCCCGAGACCCGGCTTCGACGCCCGTGTTTCAACTGGAATCGGCCATGGGGGCGGCGATCGCGGTTTTTACCGCTGCCGCCGCCATCCGCGTGCCGCGAACGCGCTTTGCGCCGGTAAAAAGCACCAACGATCTGCTGGCTGTGCGCTCGGATGCCTATACGTTGACGGATGAGGCACACCTGATCCCGAATCCCGCCCGCCAGCAGCGGACGCTGATCATCGATCTCGACCGGCGCTATTACAAGCATATCGATGCGCTCGAAGAACGTTTTCCTGCCGGCCCACCTTCGTTGCTGCACTGCCAGCGTCTGGTCATTCGCGGGGACGTGCGTTTTGGCCGGGGCGTCACGCTGCGCGGGAACATCCAGATCGATCATACCGGCAGCAGGCCGCTCTTTATTGCGGACCATGCTGTCCTCAGCAGTTGATGGCATGATAATCGTTCATCTCGATCAGGTGTCGGTAGCCTATCTCGCCGAGCCCGTGTTTGCGCAGTTGTCCTGGGAGATGCACGATAATCGTTGTGTGGGCCTGGTGGGCCCCAATGGCAGCGGCAAGAGTACGCTGTTGCGGCTGGTTGCTGGCGAGCTGAGCAGCGACAGCGGTTTTGTGAAGCGACGCCGGAACCTGAAGATCGGTTATCTGCCCCAGCAGCCTCAGTTTGACCCCGACCATACGGTGCTCACCGAGACGCTTTCAGCTTCGCAGGAGCTAGCGCACATCGAAGCGGAGCTGGCACGCTGCGAGCAGCAACTGACGCAGCCTGAGGTCTACGGTGACGAAAAGCGGCTGAACCGGGTGTTGGCGCAGCAAGCACACTGGCTGGAAGCCTTTACAGAATCCGGCGGCCCGGGATATGAAAGCCGTGTGAAGGGGGCGCTGCACAGCCTGGGCTTTCGTGCGGGCGACTGGCATCTGCCAATGACAGCACTCAGCGGGGGGCAGAAGAAGCTGGTGGGGCTGGCCAAGCTGTTGGTGACGCAGCCGCAGCTCTTGTTGCTGGACGAGCCCGACAATCATCTGGATTTGGCGGGCAAGGCGTTTTTGGAGACTTTATTGCAGGCGTATAGCGGCGGCGTGGTGATCGTATCGCATGATCGCTATCTATTGGATGTGGTAGCCGATGAAATCCTGGAGCTGGAAGATGGCAAACTCACACGTTATCCCGGCAATTATTCGGAATACGCATTTGCCAAGCAGCAGCATCTGCTGCACCAGCAACAGCGCTATCAGGTGCAGCAAAAAGAGTTGACGCGGCTGGAGCAGGCGGCGAATCGTCTGTTGATCTGGGGGCGTTCGCACGATAACGAAAAGCTGATCAAACGCGGCAAGAGCATCCTCAAACGCATCGAGCGCATAGACCGTGTCGAGAAGCCGGTACTGGAGCGCCAGCGCATGAGGTTGGAGCTAAAAGGCTGGCGGGGCAGCAACAAAGTGCTGGAGATCAGCGCTCTCGACAAGGTATTCTCCGATCACTCACCCGATGCCCCCGACGAATCGGTGCTCTTTTTGGGACTGGATTTTTTGATCTGGCATGGCGAGCGGGTGGGCCTGGTGGGCCCCAATGGCGCCGGCAAGTCGATGCTGTTTCGTATTATTTTGGGCGAGGAGGAGGCGTCGGGAGGCGTGGTCAAGCTGGGACCCAGTGTCAGGATCGGCTATTATGCGCAGGGACACGAGACCCTGGAGCTGACACAGACGCCTATCCAGGCCGTACGCAGGGCCCACAGTATCAGCGAAAGCGGCGCTGTCAGTTTTCTGGGGCGCTTTTTGTTCAGCTACGAGCAGACCCGTAGTCCCATGGCCACTCTTTCAGGCGGCGAACGCAGCCGCATGCAGTTGGCCCTGATGATGCTTTCGGACGCCAATTTTCTGTTGTTGGACGAACCCACCAATAATCTCGATATTGCCTCGGCCGAGGTGCTGGAAGAAGCTCTGGCCGATTTTGAAGGCACGGTGTTAGTGATTTCGCACGACCGCTATTTTTTGGATCGGATAGCGGATCGCATCATCGAGCTGGACGCAGGCGATTTGCGTTCGTACACCGGCAATTATAACGATTATCTGACGGCGAAGGGTAGGGGTCAGTGAATAGTGATTAGAGAGGAGTTGGGCCAGGAACGCTGGCCCAGCTCCTTTTGGGCAACACGTGCTACTTATTCGGGTCGTATTTGCAGGTTCGACCTTGCACGGCATTCATGTAGATGCACAATTCGATGTAGGCCGGGCGCCAGTACGTTTCGCCGGGCGGGCTGGGATCCATGATCGCCCAATAATACTTCTCGTCATTGGGCGTCCATTCGGAGTCGGGCATGTAAATGAGCGACATGATGCCGATCCAGGGCCAATACTCGCTGGCCCATTGATATGCCCGCACCAGATAGTCGGCCTGCACGAACATATCGATGTCGGCGCCGGCGCCATACCAGTAATAGGTGCTGTTGGGACGATTGTCAAAGGTCCAGCCAAATTCGAGGATGGCGATTTTTTTGTCGGTATCGCCATAGCGCTCCATGATGCGGCGGATGTCTTCGACATGGCGGAAGGAGTAAACGCGCAGGCGTTCGGGATCACTGGGATCGTTGTTGTAAAGTTTGGGATCGCTGCTGACCAGGGCCGGATCCAGCTCGGGGGGTGAGGCATAGCCAGCCCCGTGTACGCCGAGCATGTCGAAATAGCCATCGCTGTTGCCACCCATGGCCTCGTACATCTGGGTGTAGAATTTGGTATCGTACATGGCGATGTCGATATCAGCGGTGGTGGGCGCCATGCCAGCCGTAATCACAATGGCGTTGGGGTCCTGGGCCTTGATGGCTCGATAGGCCTTGCCCAACAACATGACATAGGCCGCGGGATCCGGGTGTTTATCGCCCCATTCGCTGGAGAGGTTGGGTTCATTCCAGATCTGGTAGGCGTGGATGCGGCCCCGGTAGCGTTTGGCTACCTCACCCGCAAATTCGGCGAAGAGATCGGCATTTTCGGGAGGTGCGCCCATCCATGACTGATGATCTTCGGTGGGTGAAACCCGCACCAGCAGGTTGAGCCCGGCCGCTTCGACCTGATCCACGATGCGATCGGTGCGGGACCAGTCGTAATGGCCCCGACCCGCGCCCTCGATATCCTGCCAGGCAAACCATTGTTTGACCCACTGGAAGCCGGCATCTTTCATCAGGCGCAGGTCGCGTTCGGCGGTATCGGGGCGCCACCACAAAAAGGCCTGGGAGCCAAATTGGGGGCCATCGAACACGACCGCAGAGGGTGGTTGTGTGGGAATGACTGTGGGCGGCAGGGGCGTGGGCAACTCGATGCCCGTCTCGGCAGTGGGAGTCTCGGCTGCCGGGGGCATGGGGGTGGCTGTGGGAGCGGGCGTGGCGACGGGAACGTTGGTGGGGGTCTGCACCTCGGCCTGCGGCACGGGGGTGGCTGTGGCCAGGATAATCTGGGGGGTCGGTGTTTTGGTGGGTGTGGCGGTGGGGGAGGCAGGGCTGGCCTGACACCCGCCCAATAGGATGGCTCCCACCAGGATGCTAAGCACAAAGCCCGTGCTGATCATCCCCGTGAGAAAGTATAGCGCTTGCCGCGAACGAGAAGCAGGTGTGGTATTCATAGGTTTTTGGTGTCTCTTATGCTTGTGATATGAAAAACGTGAAACGTGAGCAACAGATTTGCTATCACGTTTCACGTTTGAGGAGCGGGAGCTGATGGGATGCTTATTTGGGCATGGCGGCCAGGGCATTGTAGACCGGGCGGGGGCCGCCGTTGGCATCGAGGATGCCCCACTGCGCCAGTTCGGTGCCGGGGTTGGTTATGCCGAAGTTGAGGTTCCAGAGGATGGCCGGACCGACATAGCCGGTGCTACGCATGAATTCGTAGAATTGCACCGTCCATTGGGCCTGTTCTTCGTAGGTATTGTCATTGGCATAGCCGTAGTTGGGGTCGAGAGCGCCGCCGGCGGCCCAACCGAATTCGGTGGGCCACAACCGTTTGTTGACATCACCATACTTGAGCATGATGTTGCGATAGCCTTCGATGGTCGAGCGGGCCGACCAGGAGTGATGCGGGTTATCGCAGGCGCCATGGAAACTGGCACCATCCGCCGTGATGAAGTCGCAGGCCTGTTGCCAGCCGACGGTAGGCGGCACGTTGTAGCCACTGGGGTGCACACCAATGCCGTCCGACCACTCTTTGAGTCCGTTCTGGTACATCTGCTCAAGATAGGTGAAGTCATCGATGGCGAGCGTGCCCACATTCCCGGCAGGCGTCAGGGCACCGCTGACCACGATCATCTCGGGGCAGGCGGCCTTGATGGACTGGTAGGCAGCCTTGAGTAATTGCATGTAGCGGGCGGCGTCCAGGGGCTCGTTACCCCATTCGTAGTACAGGTTTTGCTCGTTCCAGACCTCGATGGCCTGTACCTTGCCGCAGTAGTGGCTGGCATAAGTGCCGACGAAGTTAGCATAGGTCTGGGGATCGGCAGGGGGGCCTTCGACGCCGAAATCGGTGTTGGCAGGGCGAGCCCAGTTGGGCGCCTTGACGATGGAGGCCAGGATTTTGAGCCCCTGACCGGCCATGTAATTCGTCAGGTCGTCCTGCCAGCCAATCTGGCCCTGCGTACCTTCCATGTCTTCCCAGGGGATCTGCCATTTGACCCAGTTGAAGCCCAGGCCTCTGATGGCATTGGCGGCAAAGGCGATGTCGGCGCCGCCGTATGGCTGGATTTGAATGCCGTAGCCAAAGCTACCGGCACCGGCCGGCAAGGCGTGGCTACCACTGGCCACGGGCGAAGTCGGACGTTTGGGGGCTTTGGGGATGTTTTGGGCTACCTGCACGGCTGCCACAGGCCCCAGGGCTTCGACCCGACTGGCAATAATCCATACCGGATCGCCTTCGGGACCGGCGAGTTGCCACCAGGAACCGTCTTTGTTTTTACCGATGATCTTCAGTTTTTCACCGGTAGCCAGTCGGCCCACACGGTCATACGCCGTGCCGGGTCCCTTGCGCAGGTTGGTGGTGCCGGTTGCCTGGGCCACAGCGTAGGGCAGGGGCGTGGGGGTGGCTGTGGCCACGGGAGTGGGCGTGGGCACGGGCGTGGGCGTGAATTCGGGTGTTGGGGTGGGCGTGGGCGTGTAGGTAGCCACGGCCACACTGGCTTCTCCCTGATCGCTGACCATGCGATTGCCATCGAGCAGGCCGGCGGCTACCACATAGTCGCCGGGTTGCCCGGGGATGTCGAGCGTCACGGCTTCGTTCAAAGCAGTTTGTTTTTCGTTCACCACATTGCCCTGACTGTCGGTGACCTGCCAGACAATGGCGCGCTGCGACTCGGATAGGGCCGGGCTCTGGCCGCCGGCGTAGCTGCTCAGCACCGACCACGTGTTGGCGTCGATGTCTGTGCTTTCCAGCGCCTGCACATAAACACCGCCCAGATTGAAGCGTTTGGCCACGGTGATTTTGCTGGCCAGGCTGCTGGCATCTTCGAGGAAGACAATGCGTTCTTCGCCGCTCTGGCCGCGATAGCGATACCAGGAAATGCCGGTGGCGGGATCGAATTGCAGGGGCGAGGCGACGATGTCGGCGCTGAGGCTGGCCGTGACAGAATCGCCGGGCTCGACCACATTCTGATTGACGGTCACTTGCCCGGTGATCGGGGCCAGGGCTTCGCCGTATCCCCGGTAGAGGAAGTAATTGCCGGCCTGTTCTACACTACGGGCGGGCAGCGTGAGCTGTAATTTGTTGCGATCCACTTCGCCCACGGCCCAATTGAGCATGGATTCTACTGCTCCTCCGGGAGCATAGTCCAGCGGATTGTCGTATCCGGGCAGTATCAGGATATCGGCGCTGGCGCCCAGGGCTCGCCAATCGTAGCCAAAGGTTTCCCAGGTGTTATCGGCAATCTGCACGGGTTTGTCGACAAAGACCGCCAGTTTCTTGCCATCCTCATGCAGGCGTTGGGCCAGCTTGAAGATAAAGTGGCTGAAATCAGCCCGCAGAGGGGGATCGACACCGCGGTAGTCGATGCCAATGCCGGCATAAAGGTTGCTGGCGGCCAGCTCGGCCAGGGTATTGATCTGAATGGTCTGCATGCCCTGTTCGTCGATGACGAGATTGGCCAGCAGATCGGTGCGCGGGACCTCGTCGGATTCGTAATTGCGGCTGGTCACAAACACGTCATAGGGGACGCTGTCCTGGGGCAGGAATTCGGTGCCATCCACACTGCCATCCCCGCGCAGGCGCAACACCGCCGGGAAGATGGCTGTGGTAGCGGCCTGGGCATCAGCAGGGAGTGTTTTCTGTGCCGGCAGATCAACGCTGACCGCTGGCAATTGGGGATTGGTCTGCACAACCATAAAGGCATGGGGCACCACGTTCACATCCATGGTGATCACGTCGTCCGCCACATCGATGTTATGCGGTAGCCATTCCCATGTCTGACCATTCCAGTTGTAAATATCAAGTGTTTCGTAGGGTAACGAATCGTTGGGGATGGGGATGATGGCAATGACATGATCGGGAACAGCACCCCGCATACTAAGCTGATAGAGAGGGCTGCGGGGGCGCAGGAAATCGGGCAGATTAGCCGCAGCCCGGCGCAATTCCTCGCCTGTTTCGCCACGCTCAAAATCAGTCTGCGGGGTCGAACTCAGACGCGCATAGGTTTTGCGGCTGGGGGAAAGCCCGTCGGCAGGGAAGATGATCTGCGTGCCGTCGGGATCCATCAATTCTCCGGCAGAGGCCGTCATTGCCGTGTGCCCAAAATTCTGTATGCGCTCGACGAGTTGGATGGGGGGCAGGTACAGAAAAAGCAAAATGAGGATGGGGATCACGACAAAGTTAAGCAGAAGGCCGACTATACGACTTTCTAAAAACCGACCAAATCCCATAAGAAAAGGCGAACTTTGTTGCATAAGTGGTATTTACTCCTAAACGCGACCACATCCGGCGCTGGCGAAAACCCTGGCTGGGAGTCTACGCCATGGAGCGGGTGTGGTGCTAAGATACTTTCGTCATAACAATTGGAAGTGCAGTCGCCAGATAAGCGACAAAGCAGGGATGCAGCGGCTGAAACGGCGTATAAATGACAGGGTCTAACGGGCGATTCTAGCATATCCGCGCCAGCCGGGCAAGATTCCGTACGGGACAGACTTCTCCCCATGACAATTCTCGTTGTATACTCGTGGCCATGGATGCTTTCACGCCCCCACCTCCTTCCGGTCTGGAGTCCCCCGAGCCTTCGTCCCGTACACGACGCCGCTACCCACCTCTGTTCTGGGTGCTGCTGGCCCTGTCGGTGCTCTTACTGGTGGTGGGGCTGAGCTCGCTTGTCACCTACTCTATTCTCAGCAGCCGCACGACGGTGATTTCGCCCGATGCTGCGGCCTGGGATCAGATCGATCCGCAGCGCATCTCCAGCGGCCTGGCCGTGTGGACGCTGACCGGCATCGAGCCGGCACAGGTGTATCGGCAGGCGATGAGCCTGAACGAATTGGAAACCGCGGCCATGACCAGCCTCACCGTGCCGACGTTAACAGATCAGCAACGCATTGGTTGGCTGGCGGTGTTGGCGCGGCGTCAGGCCGAAGCCGGGGATACAGCCCGGTCGCGAGCCTACAACCGCTGGGCAACCACCCTCATCTACCTCGCCCCCACCCTCAGCGATTGGCAACGCATCCAGGCTCTGCAAGAGGTCGCCGCTACCTGGATCGCCCTCGACGATACGCCACTGGCGGAGCAGGCTTTGTCGCAGCTCAGTTTTGGCGTGCAAAACAGCCCTGAACTTTCGCTGGCCGTGCGACGACAAATGGTGCAACAAATTGCGGCGCAGTATCAGCAATTGGGGCTTACACAACAGGCCCGCGTCGTGGCCGCCCAGGGGGTATCGGCTTTGGCGCCTGTTAGCACGACACTTCCCACCGTCGATCCGTTAAACTGGCTGCAACTGGCCCTCCCTGCCGACAACGACGTGCAGCGCTTTCATGCAGCCCGCGTCGCTGAGGCTCAGCGTTATGTCGATAGTTGGATTGCCAATCAGGGCACGGTGTCCCGTAGCCAGATGCAAGCATTGGCCGGCGCCCTGCTCGACGAAGACATCGCCCGCCGCGTGTATTACGAACGCTATCTGGGCCAGGAGGCGCTCGGCGACGACAGTCGTCTGGCCCTGCTGTGGGATCAGGTGCAGTGGCTGGTTTTGAAACACAAGGTGGCCAGTCAGCTCAGCGGGCAAACGCTGGTGCCCAGTTGGGAAGCCGAGCTGCCCGCCATCCGCCAGACGCTGCACGATGCCTTTGGGGAACTGATGGCAACGATGCTCAGGCGTATCGACACGCTGCCCGCAGATGAGCAACCGGCAGCGCAAGTCATTGTCTACCGACAGGCCCTGATGTGGGCGACGCTCGGCCTCTATCCCGACGCCGATACCGTCTTCCTGGCCAATGCGCTCAGCGAAGCCCTCTCCCAACTCCCGCCAACCGGCGGCTTACGGCTGCAGGTCGGCCTCGATGCTGAAGATCATCTGCAACTAAGCTGGGGGCCGGGAAAGTAAGCCCTATGGGTAGTTTGTATCTGGTCGCAACTCCCATCGGCAACCGCCAAGATATCAGCCTGCGGGCATTGCAGGTGTTGCGCCAGGTGGCCTGGGTGGCGGCCGAAGACACACGCACCAGCGGTCGCCTGCTCAAGCATTTCGACATCGAACAGCGCTACATCAGTCTGCACGAGCACAACGAAGCCGAGCGCATCGGTCGGATTCTGACGATCTTGGGCCAGGGCGAGGATGTGGCCCTCATCTCAGACGCTGGCACCCCCCTGCTCTCTGATCCTGGCTATGCGTTGGTACAGGCCGTCATTGCCGCCGATTATGCCGTGATCCCCATTCCTGGGCCCAGCGCCTTGCTGGCTGCGCTCACAGCCTCGGGCCTGCCGGGGGATCGCTTCATCTTTTTGGGCTTTCCGCCACGCAAGCAACAGGCCCGCCGTAGCTTTTTGCAAAATTACAGCGCCGGCGCCGAAACACTGGTTTTTTACGAATCAGCGCGGCGGCTGCCGGCATTGCTGTCCGATGTGCAGGAAATATTGGGCCTGGACCGGCCCGTGGTCATCGCCCGCGAGCTCACGAAAATGTATGAAAGCTTCTGGCGAGGCACCGCAGCCGCGGCCGTGCAACACTTTAGCGAAGCCCCGCTGGGCGAGGTCGTCCTCCTGGTGGGGGGAGCCAAAACACCTCCTGAGCCCGACCTCGGTGCTGCTCTGGCGACTGTACAGGGCTTAGAGGCCGGAGGCATGGCCCTATCGCAGGCCGTGCGCCTCGTAGCCGAGCTCACAGGCCTGCGGCGCCGTTTGCTGTATGAAAAAGCGTTGCAGCAGCAAAAACAGGATGCGGCATGAGCTGGCCCCCAATCGTAGGGTAATCGTAGTTTTGCAACCCCAAAAAGTGTTTGACAGCAGCGCCCGCGACCGTTATACTAAAAATATCTACAATCGGTTCTTCCGAATTGAGCTTTCTAATGACACGAGACTCGATAACACAACCTCTAGAGCCAAACACCCGTTGCCTGCGCGCGGGTGTTTCTTGTCTAGTACCCGCGCGGCGACTTCTTTCACCCTCTTTCTCAACCCGGAGGTGTTCATGGACTCAGCCATGATTAGCAAGATCATCAAAGCGAAGAAATACGCGTCGGAACGCGACCGTATGGAGTTCAAATCGTTCCAGGTGGTGTTTACCGGCAACCACCGCGATCACACCGTGACTTATGATGATACCGGTTGGCACTGCTCCTGCGACTTTTTCGCCCTGCGCAACGTTTGCAGCCATACCATGGCCATGGAAAAAGTCTTGGCGGGGATGCTCCCGCAAGAAGCTGCTGCAATGTCTGCCGAAACCGCCTGACCCCACCCATTCTCTTTTACAGCAAGCCCGGCCATACACCGGGCTTGCTTTTTTCTGGTTTTAACGGATAAGGCTCTTCGCGCCAGCGCTCTTACGGGCCCGAGGTGCTGCGCCTGCTGCATCCGAAGCTGTCTGCCGCCGATGATCAGCGATGGGGGGTCTGGGCCGCTTTAGCGGCATCGATGGCGGCCAGCATATCGGGAACGGTGACAAACTTGACGCGGGGACGGCCGCGGCGTTCTCCGGCCGCCACCTCGGCGGCATCGAGCAATTTCCACTCTTCCCAGGTCACATAGCGCAACTGGCGATCGTGCAGGAACGATGTGAAGGCCAGGGGGTCGGCCTGAGAATCGGGGACAGGCTGCAGCGTGGGCACGTCTGCGAGCATGTGTCGCACTGTGGCCACAGAATCGGGCTTGTTGGTGCCGATGATGCCGGTGGGGCCGCGTTTGGCCCAACCCACCACATATTCGCCGGGAACAATTTCGCCGGATTTATATTGACTGACGCGGCCTTCCGTGTTGGAAATAATGCCCCACCGTTCGTGAAATGGGACGCCCGGGATCGGCTGGCCGCGGTAGCCAATCGAGCGCATAATCATACCGACTTCCAGGGTTTCATAATCGCCTATGCCCCGCGAGGCCAGATAACCACTTTCGGTGGGGTATAGCTCGTTCCGTTCCAGCTTCACCCGTACCACCTGGCCTTGCCCGTCTCCGATAATCTCAACCGGTGAACGCAGGAAGAGAAAATGGATGTTCTTGGGGCGGTGTGTGTCGCCAATGGCGGCGTAATGCCGCATGATCTCCAGATTGGTCTGCACTCCGCGATTGGCGGCAATCGCAGCCTGGCTGTGGGCGTCCAATTCCAGATCGGCGGGATCGATAATAACATCGGTCACTTCCATCTCGGCCAACTCCCGCAATTCGGAATTGGTGAATTTTACCTGGGCGGGGCCGCGGCGGGCAATGACATAGATATCCTTCACCCGACTACTGCGCAGAGCCAGCAGGGCGTGATCAGCAATATCGCTGCGTTCCAACTCCTCGGGCGAAAGCGCCAGGATGCGGGCGACGTCCATGGCCACATTGCCCACTCCAATCACGGCTACGGCCTCGGTGCTCAGATCAAATGTGCGATCCGAGAAATCGGGATGTCCATTATACCAGGCCACGAATTCGGTAGCAGGATGGCTGCCCCGCAGATCTTCGCCGGGAATCCCCAGGCGCTTATCGGTCTGGGCCCCTACGGCATAGACTATCTGATCGTAATAGGTTTTGAGCTCTTCGTGGCTGATGTCCGGGCCCATGGTGACATGGCCAAAGAAGCGCAGACGGGGGTCCCCGGCGACGCGGTCATACAGACGCGTGACTGCTTTGATCTTCTGATGATCAGGGGCCACCCCATAACGAACGAGGCCATAGGGCGTGGGGAGATGATCGATCATATCCACGGAGACCTGGTACTCTTTCTGTTTGAGCAACGCCTGAGCAGCGTAAAAGCCGGAGGGGCCGGCGCCGATGATGGCGACGCGCAGCGGCCGCGCGGGAGTACCGGGTTGAGCGGACATGGTGAGCCTCCTTCAAAGGCAGTATGTGTAAAAGGAGAGAACGGGGAACAGACAGAATCAGCGTTTATGCGGGCTGAGAATATCGGCAAGCTGACGTAGCAAAGCCACGGCTGCTACCCCCAGTTTCACCCAATCACGGGCGTTGGGTTGAATGCTGGCCGGCACACCCTGAGCCAACAGATGCTGTTCTTCGCGACGGGCATCGGTAACCACCCAGGCAGCTACCAACCCCACACAGGCCCCAATTATGGCGCCAATCAGTAATGTACGGCGACGTTGTTCAGACATAAAACCTCCTCTGGCGACGACGTAGCGCCCGCATGAGGCTAGCGGGCGTGTGTTTGATGCGGGTTAATTGGGCATCAGCCAGGATGACCGGACCGATGATTTGCTGGGTCGTGGACTGGGCCTTATCGGCGACCAGTCGGCTGTAGCGTTGAGCTTCGGGCAGCCCCCTGTTGCGCAGCCACTGTATGGCCTGGCGTAATCCTTTATTGGCAAAAAAGAGAAGTGCGCCCGGAATAAGCGCCAAAACAAAGGCCTGCAAAATCAAGAAAACCAAGGCGATATCGCGCCACGCGGCTAAAGACATGGCAAGTACCTCAAGCGTACCGGGAGGAAAAGACGCCCACTTGCGGGCGCCAGCATGAAAATTCGGATGGCATCATAGTCGTCTGCATTGTAACAGACGTGGCACCAGTTGGCCAAGCATCTTGCATCTGGGGTCTGCGTCAAGATTTTGGAAGAAGCGCTCATAGCGCCAGGATTCTGCGGGGGCGCTGGTCGGAGATGGGAGAGACGCTGCCTGAATGATTTTAGAAAGCGCCCGGTTTGACAGATCCCCCTATAAAGTTATAAGATTAGTGCTTGTGATGCGCCTGCCCCTGTGTGGGCGGTGCGAGAAGAAACGAAACGTTAAGGAGTTCAACTGTGTCTGACGCAGCAACAGGCAAACAAAAACCCATAATCAAGGTTATCCCACCCAAAACCATTGTCCGTAAAGTGGCAGTGGGCCAGGAATTTAAAGGCCGAGTGCGGCGTCTTACCGACTTCGGCGCTTTTATGGACATCGGTGTAGGCACCGATGCCCTCGTGCACGTGTCTCAAATGGCACAGAAACGAGTGAACAAGCCTAGCGACATTTTGGAAGTAGGGCAGGAAGTACCCGTATGGGTCAAAAGTCTTGACCGGGAACGAAACCGGATCAGTCTTACCCTCTTGCCTCCGGGCGCCCGTACTATTCGAGATCTGAAATCCGATGAAATTGTCAAAGGTTCTGTGACCCGCATTATGGATTATGGCATCTTCGTTGACATTGGTATCGGATACGAAGGCATGGTGCATGTCAAAGAAATGGCGCACGGTTATGTGAAACATCCGCGCGATCTGGTCAGCGAAGGCGACGAGATCGAGGCCAAAGTGCTCAAGATCAACCAGCGCCGGGGCCAAATCGATTTATCGATGCGTGCCGTCACTCCCGAACCGAAACCGGAGCCAGTTCCCGAACAGGAACTGGAGATCGCTGACGATGAAGAGGACGAAGGTGAGCCGGCCCCCACTGCCCTGGAAATGGCCTTTATGAAGGCGAAATCGGGCAAGAAACGCGGCAAGAAACGTCGTAAAAAACAGTGGTTTGAAGACGACGAAGAAGATATGGATGAAATCATCCATCGCACCTTATCGATGGCCGATGGCGACTGAGCTCCTGCGGCGACCGACTTGCTGACATAGAAGCGCCGTTGTCAGGCTGACAACGGCGCTTTGTTGATCGCTGCTGGCGGAGGGGGTGAGGGAAGAAAGAAGGAAGGGGGTAATTCAGCGCACGGCGTTGTAAACAGTCAGCTTACCGTTTTTCCGGGCGATGAAGAGTTGGCCATTGGCCACGGTTAGCCAGCCTCCCTTGTCTACCTGCCAGAACACCTGATGGGTCTGGCGATCCAACATCCACGTGTGATTATCCGAGGCGATAAACACATTGCCTGCCGTCACCACCGGCGCACCCACCAGGGAAGCACCGGCATCGAATGACCACAGGGCATCGCCCGTGTTGGTATCGTAGGCCTTCAGTTCTGAACCAACCAGCACATAGACGGTGTTTCCGGCCACCGCGGGGGTGCCGGTGAACGAGCCGGAGACACTCCACTTCACCTCTTTGCTCGACAGATCGACGGCCATCAGGCCCTGAGAGCCGCCCTCATGGCCATAGGCGACCTGATCGGCCACGACCACCATGAGGTTCCCCCCGCCCAATGAGGGCAGGTCCCAGATGGTCGTCCCGGTATTCGGGTCCGTTGCCTTCAATGTGTCGCCGACCCACGTGTACACGACGCCATTGTCATAAGTGGGGGTCCAGCCGTCTGTCTGGGGCATACCGGCATACCAGAGTTCATCGCCGTCAAAGGCATCGAAGCCATACATGCCGCCATAATAACCGCCGTTGATGAACACCTTTCCGGCCGCGATCGTGGGCGCCTCGTAGACCTCCCATTGCGCCGAGAATGGGGAGTGCCAGGTTTCTTCCCCTATCAACACATTCAGGGCAAAGAGATGCGTGTCAGAGCCATGATTGCCCTGCTGAAAATAGACATTGCCGTAAGCGATGCTGGGAGGGTTGACAGAAAATTTCCCCGTAAATTTTTTGGTCCACAACACATCACCGTTCTCCGTGTCCATGGCGACGATGCCGGCATTGCCGAAATACGAATCGACGTTGGCAACCACAATGCCGTTGGCGACAGCCACCTGATGCGTGGGCCGGGGAACGCTGGGACTGATGAGGGCGCTCAGGTCTTTCTCCCAGGCCGGGGTAAAGCTGCTGGCCCTGGGCTCGTTGGGGTTGAAGCCGGAATGCGCAGGATCATGGCCATACATGGGCCAGTTGGCCGCTAATTCCGGTAGCAAGGTCAAGACAGCCTCCGCCGGATCACTCCAGTTTCCCACGGCATCCTGTGCCCGGACATAGATTGTGCGACTGCCATGCCATCCGGTGGAATCGAGGATAGCATCAATGTGCTCCTGGCGTTCATCGAAACGACCATCCGCGGCTGAAAGGGCGATGCCACTTCCTGGCGCGCCAACCGTATCCAGATAATACTCTGCCGTGCGGATGGTGGAGGCGGCGCTGGGGTGGGTGTCATCCAGATCAGCGGTGAGATGAATGGGCATGCCGCTCCAGGCAGGGTTCGGGGCCAGTGTGAGATTGTGGATCGCCGGTCCGGTGGAGTCGACGCCAGTGCCGGTGCTGAACTGCCAGGAGAAAACGTCGTCCGGCTCGCCGCCCACCCCGTTCAGGTTGGCATCCAGGCCATTTCCTGCCATGTCGGTGAGCCCGGGGCCAAGCCAGACCGTGATAGTCGTACTGACGGGGAGGTTGTTCTGCGGCGTCAACCGCAGGGTGCGGCTGGCAATATCGTAGCTCAGATCCACGGGTAAAGCCGTATCATTCACGAGCAACTGGGCATTGGCGGCTGTCAGCGAATCCTCATCCATGTCTTCGTTGAATCCAGCCTCGATAAACGTATTGATGGGCACCAGAGCCGCGCTTGGCAACGGCCGCAGCGCCCGCGCCATTGGCGGCGTGAGATCGGGGAAGGGATCGTTCACCCGGTAACGGGCGACGCCCAGGGATTCTCCCACCAGCATGTCGAGATGGTGATCGCCGTCCGTATCCGCAAAGGAGATGCTCCTGCCCCCCGCAAGCGTCTGCATGGGCGCGGCATCGTAGGGGTAGCGGAATACCAGCATCTTGTTGTCGGCGGTGACCACCAATTGCGGTGAGGTCGAAAAAGTCATGTGCACAAAACGTAGCGTTGGTCTGCCATAACCAGAAAACGCCACCGTCTGCAATATGCGTTCGTGGGTCAATGCGTTGTAAAAAGTCAGTCGCCCCTGTTCGACCACCGCCATCTCCAGGGCGCCGGTGGCATCGATATTGCCGATGGCCAGCGCCGAAACACGCTGGCTGGCTGGCATCTGCCAGTCAAGCAGATGCGTTTGACCGTCGTAGGCCTGTAAGTAGCTATTGGAACCATGGAAGACTACCTCCATGTGCCCGTCCTGATCCACATCGCCGACATCGACGTCTGCCACACCGGAAGAAAGGGAAATGGTCTGCCATTCCACGGTAAGCGAGTGCCCGTCCAGCACATAGACGCGGTTACTACTGTTGATCACGAGCTCCATTTCGCCATCGCCATCCACGTCACCATACCACTGCGGCGTTACGCTGACAGGAAAATCCGCCATTGCCAACTGTTTACCATCATTATCCAGTAAATATAGTCTATGTCCCACCGCCAGCGCCAGTTCATCGGAGGGATCACTGTCAGCGTTCACAAGGAGAGGTCGCAGCCAGAAACCACCGAAACCGCCGCCGGTCATATTGATCTCAAGGCTGAGATCCTTTTCTTCACGGCCAGTCAGACTGTCAAGGATAAAATAGGTCGCTGCATCGTATCCGCTGTTTGTGCCCGATGTGAATATCACGATCTCCAACTGATCGTCTGCATCCATTTGCAGGGCGATGGGGGTGTACGGGCCGTCGAGGTCTGACGTTTTGAACGTGAATTGGCGGCGGCTGATCGGGGTGAGATACAGGTAGTCCGCACCGGAGCTGGTCCACCCCGCTCCCCAAATCAGGTCCAACTCGCCATCGCCATCGGCATCTCCCACACCAATGCCGCTCACACCATGTTCGGGATTCTGTACGCTCCACAGCAATTTCTGCGTTTTGGCATCATAGACGTGTACACTGCCCCATTGTCCGTCTCCTTCCAGTATCTCGGGCGTGGCGTCGCCGGCGACGTCAGCAAGATAGAGCGAGTCGTGATCTCTTCCGGTTCTAATCTGCCATTTGGGGGTGCGTAAATCCACATCGAAAGCGGTAATATAATCCCAGCCGCTCAGGCCCACAATTTCCTCCTTACCATCGCCATCGATATCGGCCGCCCCCACATCAATGCCAAAGCCATCGTTGTAAAACCATTGCATGGTCGAAGTGGCCGGGTCGATCACCTCGCCATCCGCAGTGATGATTTCCTGCACCGCATCGTCATCTGTCTGGGCAGTGATGAAAAGAGGAGGTTGATATCCGGTGTTTCGCTCCAGCGTGTAGTTCCATGTAGATTGCAGGGTCGCCAGATCATACATGGCCAGATGATATTTGCCATCTCCTTCCTTCTGCATGACCACAAACTCACGCGCGCCGTCGCCCTGTATGTCGGCTAACTTTGCGCTCTGTAAGATGGTGCTGGCTGGCTTCAGCAGGGTGCGGGAGGTCTCAGGCACAAATTCACCGGGTTTATAAATATCCAGTTGGCCGCTTTTGTACAGAATCCACAGTTCAGGGGCGCTGTCATCCCGCATATCATCCAGGCCCCAGGCAATGCCCATCGGCCCCGCCCATTCCTGTTCAAACTGGTAGTCGCCTGTATCTTGCAGGACAATCAGCGAGGAAGACTGAGCGGACAGCACCTCCGGTTGCCCGTCCTGATCCCAGTCCTGCACAACGATGCCTTTCTGCCCCGGAGCCTGACTGATATCGCCCCATTGCCAGACAAGATTCAGGGTGCCGGAGGGCTGGCGTTTGTTGAGCCACAACGGGAAATAAATCGGGGGCGGCGCGCCACCGTCAGCGTCCGCTGCCACAAGCGGCATTGCCATGTTCAAAAGAACGATCAATACAATCAACTTTATGAGTTTCATCTGACACCTCGAAGAAATCATAATGATATTTTTTCTACCGCCGGGGCGCAGCAGCAGGGATATGATTGTGCAGAAAGATCTATTTCCAAAGCAATTATACTATGATGATACAGCGAAGCAGAAATGCTGCACGAACAGAAATACCGATGACTATTTCCCCGAAAATTCCGGACAAAAAACAGCGTCGCTGCCGGCATAGCAGCGACGCTGTTGACACGCTAAACGGCATAGGCTCAGGCCTGGCGCAATTCGGCGCCCAGCTCGCGCTGCAAGCGGCCTACGATCTTGCGGCGCAATTTGGCCGTATCTTTGTCGGTGAGGGTTTTGTTGGGTGCCTGGAAGGTGAGGGAATAGGCCAGCGACTTCTTGCCGGCGGGAATGCCCTTGCCACGATACACATCGAACAAGTGCACGGCGCTCAGCAGCGCTCCTCCGGTCTGGCGGATCAGCGCTTCGACTACGCCGGCGGGGATGGCTTCATCCACCAGCAAGGCAATATCTTCCTTGACGGGCGGGAATTCGCTGAACGTGCGCACATGGGTGGCATGGGTGACCAGTGGCAGCAGGGGATCGAGGGCGATATCGGCCACCATGACCGGTTGCTGCGGCAGCTCGTAGGCCTGGCGCACGCGCGGATGCAGTTCGCCCATCACGCCCACTTCGGCACCGTCGACCATGATGCGGGCACAGCGAGGGCCGCAATAGCTGACCTGCGCCGGATCGTAAACCACATCATCCGCACCCAGATACTCGAACAGCACTTCCAGCACGCCTTTCAGATCATAGAAGTCCATGGCTTCGCGGTCGCTGCCCAGCCAGGTGCCGGGATCGCGGGGGCCGGTCATGCTGATGCACAGGCGGCGTTCTTCTTTGGGCAGCACACCGTCCCCGGCCTCGGGCAAATACACCAGGCCGATCTCGAAGTTGGCCAGGCGGTCGCTGTGCCGCAAATTGCGCTGCAAATCTTCGAGCGCACTTACAACCATGCTGCGCCGCATGACTTCCCGTTCCTGCGACAGGGGATTGGCCAGGGTAATGAATTGATCCGGCGCGGGCGCCTGGTGGGGATGGTCGGGATAGAGCCTGGCGTGGTTGGCGATGGTGGTGAGGGAATAGTTGATGGTTTCCTGCAAACCGGCCCCAATCAGGATATCACGGATACGCTCTTCCTGCTCGACGGGCCAGTTGTGACGTTGCGGTGGCAGGGTGTCGGCCAGCATGGTCACGGGGATGCGGTCGTAGCCATAGATGCGGGCGATCTCTTCCAGTAGATCGGCCGTGATAGTGATATCGAGCCGATACTGGGGCACAGTGGCCCAGATGGTCTCGCCTTCGAGCCGGGTCTCGAAATCCAGACGTTGCAGGATGGCGATAATTTCGTCGCTGCGGAGCTGAATGCCCAGCACACGCTGCACTTCGGCGGCAGTCACGGGCACGCACAGCACTTCCTGAGGATGGGGATAGTCCTCGACGATGCCCGACGAGATAATGCCCTCGCCCAGATCGGCTATGAGCTGGGCGCCGCGGATATTGCCGATGGGATCCAAGAACGACGGCACCCCGCGGCTGAAGCGATAGGCGGCCTCGGAGGGCAACTTTTGCTGGGTGGCGGTGCGGCGGATGTTGATGAAGTTGAAGGTTGCCGATTCCAACAGCACGCGCCTGCTCGTGTCCGAGACTTCGGTCTCCAGACCGCCCATCACACCCCCGATGCCAACCGCTCCCACTGCATCACAGATCATGAGGGTGTCACTATCCAGGGTGCGTTCGACCCCATCCAGGGTGGTGAATTTTTCGCCATCAGTAGCCCGGCGCACGATGATGGTGACTTTGTCGTCGCCAATGCTGCGGGCACGGGCCAGGAGTTTGTCGTAATCAAAGGCGTGCAGGGGCTTGCCCCATTCGAACATCACGTAGTTGGTGACGTCTACCAAGTTGCTGATGGGGCGCTGGCCCATCAGTTTTAGGCGGTGTTGCATCCAGAAAGGCGACTCTTTGACCTGCACATCGTGGATGAGGGTGGCCGTGAACCGGTAGCAGAGATCAGGATCCTCGATGCGCACATCGCAAAAATCCCAGGCCGGAGGATCCGCGGTCTGCCAGGTGGGCAGGGGGATGTGCAGGGGGGCGCCGGTGATGGCAGCGACCTCGCGAGCCACGCCAATGATGGAGGCAATGCGGATCATGTTGGGGGTAACGGCGATATCGAATATCACGTCGCCCAGATAGTCGGCCAGGGCCGTGCCGACGGGGGCGTCGTCGGGCAGGATGAGGATGCCTTCGTGCTCGTCGGAGATGCCCAATTCACGCTCAGAGCAGGCCATGCCTTCGGAGGTGATGCCACGAATCTTGCCTGCTTTGAGACGCATGGTCTTGAAATGCTCGGCGTAGGGATCGATGAGGATGGCGCCGATGGTGGCAAAAGCGACTTTTTGTCCCCGATCGCCGGGCTTGAGGTTGGGAGCACCGGTGATGATGGTCATGGGGGTGTCGGCGCCGTAATCGACCGTGGCCAGAATCAGGCGGTCGGCGTTGGGGTGTTTGCGCGATTCCAGGATCTGGCCCACAAAGATTTTTTGGCGATCCCAGACGATGTGGCCGTCACCCGTGACGGGATCGTCGGGCTTGAGGCCTTTGCGCCGGCGCTCGGAATCGGGCATGGGCACACCGATGTATTCGATGTTTTCGACTTCGAGGCCGGCCAGGGTGCTTTTTTCGGCCAGCTCGTCGACTGGCACATCAATATCGACATATTCTTTCAGCCAGGATAATGGTACTCGCATGGGAGTGCTCCTGTAGAATGAGGCAGGGGGGCTGGGGGGGAGGATGGGGGAAGGGATCAGGCGAACTGCGACAGGAAACGCACGTCGTTGGCATAGAAATAGCGGATGTCGTCGATGCCGTGTCGCAACATAGCGATGCGCTCCGGCCCCATGCCAAAGGCGTAGCCGGAGTAGATCTCAGGATCGTAGCCGCCGTTACGCAGCACGTTGGGATGCACCATGCCGCAGCCTAAGATCTCCAACCAACCGCTGTACTTGCACACGCGACAGCCTTTGCCGCCACAGATAATGCAGTCGATGTCGACTTCGGCGCTGGGTTCGGTGAAGGGGAAGTGCGAGCAACGGAAACGTAGTTTACGGCCTTCGCCGAAGAGCTGATCGGCGAAGGCGTGCAAGGTGCCTTTGAGATCGGCAAAGGTGATGTGGCGACCGACGGCCAGGCCCTCGACCTGATAGAACATCATCTCGGAACGGGCCGTCACCTGTTCGTAGCGATAGCACTTGCCGGGCAGGATAACGCGGATGGGCTGGGGATAGTACTCGCGCATGGCCCGGATCTGTCCGGGGCTGGTGTGGGTGCGCAGCAGGACATCTTCGACCGTGGTGTGGAAGGTATCCTGCATCTCGCGGGCGGGATGGCCTTTGGGGAAGTTCAGGAGCTGGAAGTTGTACTCGTCGGTCTCTACATCCCGCGCCCGATAAATCTGAAAACCCATGCGGCCAAAAATGGTGTAAATATGGCGCAGGGTGCGATTGATGGGGTGCATGCGTCCCACCTGCGGTCGGCGCCCGGGCAGGGTGACATCGACGCCTTCGGCCGTAAGCTCGGCCTTGAGGCTGGCTTCGTGCAGAACTTCGGCCTGAGCAGCGAAGGCGGCCTGCACGGTTTGTTTGAGCACATTGGCGGCCTTGCCGTAGGCAGCGCGCTCGGCCGGAGGCAGGCTGCTCACGCGTTTGACCGCCTGGAGCACAAGGCCTTTGCGGCTGAGATAGATGAGGCGCCAGGCTTCCAGCCCGGCTGCATCGGAAACAGCGGCCAGTTCTTGCAGCGCCTGCTGCTGTAAGTGGGTAAGTTCGTCAATTTGCGACATGGCGTTTCTCCGTTGGCATAAGTTCGAGGGGGTAAACAAAAAGCGCTTCGTCCACACAGGGACGAA
>JAADGC010000191.1 GCA_013152585.1 Chloroflexota bacterium | reverse complement strand
GCTCTTCAGGCCTGCGGCCAGAGGACGGCCTGCGCCGTCCGATCTTCGCACCGTGGAGCCGACTTCCGGCGCAAAGCAGCTAAAGAGCCCGGGCCTGCCCTGAGAGCAGTCGAAGGGCATCTCACCGTTACATGTACCGCCAGGCCCTTCGCTTCACTCAGGGTGACAAGGCTGCGCCAGGGTGCTGCGCCCCCCGCCTGATGGTTGGAAACAACTTACCATAACATTGCTTTCTTGGTAGGGATTTGTTCCATCAAACCGTTTGGTAAGGTATAACTCTGCTGACGACGGACCATCGACCAACGACTCCTAAGCAATGATATGTTCGCGGTCAGTTTTGCTCGCGCGGCTGTAGTTTGTTATGCTTATCTTTTGGTCGGCGCCACCCTCATTCTCTGACCCCAACCTATGTCTCATCCCATCCTTTATATCCCCGGCCCCACCGAAGTCGACGAAAGTGTGCTCGCTGCTCAGGCGCAGCCCATGATCGGCCATCGCTCGGCCGCATTCAGCGATCTGTACTATCGTCTGATCGAGCAGTTGGCACAGGTCTTTCTCAGCAAGCAGCACGTATACATCGTTGCCGCTTCGGGTACCGGCCTGCAAGAAGCTGCCATCCGTAACGCCGTGCGACCCGGCCGTAAAGTGCTGAACATGGTTGCCGGCGCCTTTGGCGACCGCTGGCAAAAGATCAGCGTGGCCAACGGCTGCCACTCCCAGCGCGTCGACATCCCCTGGGGCCAGCCCATCCGCCCGCAAGATGTCGAAAATCATCTGGCAGCGGGGGGATTCGATGCCATCACCATCGTCCATAACGAAACCAGCACCGGCGTCATCAGCGACGTGGCAGCCATCGCCCGTCTTGTGCGCCAGCAATTCCCCGAAGTTTTGCTGCTGGTAGATGCGGTTTCGTCCGCGGGCGGCGTGCGCATTGCTTTTGACGAGTGGGAGCTTGACTTCCTGCTCACATCATCGCAGAAAGCCTTTGCTTTGCCCCCCGGCCTGGCATTTGCCGTTGCCTCCGACCGTATGCTGGAGCGGGCTCGCCAGGTGCCGCAACGGGGATGGTATTTTGATCTGCTCTTGCTGGAAAAAGCGCAGAACAGTGGTCGCACCACGCCCACTACCCCCGCCATCAGTCTGCTCTATGCCACCGAGCGACAATTGCAGCGGATGGAGGACGAGGGCCTGGAGAATCGCTGGGCCCGACACCAGCACTGTATGGAATTGACCCATGCCTGGGCGCAGAAGCAAGGCCTGAGCTTGTTCCCCCAGCCGGAATACGCTTCTCCCACCGTCACCTGTCTGCGCAACGACCGGCACATCGACATCCCCGCCTTGATGCAATTTGCCCAACAGCATGGCTGCGTCATCGGCAATGGCTACGGCCCTCTCAAGAATCAAACCTTTCGCATTGCCCACATGGGCGAACTGACCCCGACCCACATGCTCAGGCTATTTGCTTGGCTCGACCAGTATCTGGCGCAGCAGCCCTGATCTCATTCATTATATCTCATTCCCAAAGTCAAAACCGGACGGCTTTCAAAGGAAGGTCGCCTCATCTTCAAAAAACGGGAGTATTCTCATGTATCACGAAATCGAAAGCATTATCGGCCGCGAAATTCTGGATAGTCGCGGCAATCCCACCGTCGAGGTGGAAGTCATCACCACTACCGGCATCACCGGCCGGGCGGCTGTGCCCAGCGGCGCCAGCACGGGCGTGCATGAGGCTGTGGAGCTGCGTGACGGCGATCCCGAGCGTTTTAACGGCAAGGGCGTGCTCAAGGCTGTCGAACACGTCAACTCTGTCATCGATGAGGCGCTGTTCGGCCTCGATGTCACGGACCAAACGACCATCGATGCCATTCTCATCGAACTGGACGGCACCGACAACAAGAGCAGCCTGGGCGCCAATGCCATTTTGGGGGCATCGCTGGCCTGTGCCCATGCCGCGGCCGCGGCCGTCGAGTTACCGCTGTACCGCTATCTGGGGGGCACCGCTGCCCGCACCCTGCCCGTACCCATGATGAACATCCTCAATGGCGGCAAACACGCCGTCGATTCCACCGACTTGCAGGAATTCATGATCATGCCGGTGGGAGCTCCCAGCTTCTCCGAGGCCCTGCGTTGGGGCGCCGAAACCTACCACACCCTGAAAAAAGTACTCAAGAAAAAGGGCTACAGCACCAACGTGGGCGACGAGGGCGGATTTGCCCCCAGCCTGGGCACCAACGCCGAAGCAATCGAAGTCATCCTCGAAGCCATCGAAACCGCAGGCTATCGTCCTGGTGAAGACATCTTCATTGCCCTCGATCCTGCCGCCAGCGAGATCTATGATACCGAAACCGGCCTCTACGATCTGGCCAAAGAAGGCCGCAAGCTCAATAGCGAAGAGTTGGTGGCGTTCTACGTTGACTGGGTACACAAATACCCCATCATCTCCCTGGAAGATGGTCTGGCCGAAGATGACTGGGAGGGCTGGCAGAAACTCACCGCCGCCCTGGGCGACCACATCCAGATCGTGGGCGATGATCTGTTGGTGACCAATACCACCCGCATTGCCCGTGCCATCTCCGAAAAATCATGCAACTCGCTGCTGTGCAAAGTCAATCAGATCGGCACCCTCACTGAATCCTTTGCGGCGGTGGAGATGGCCCATCGTGCCGGCTGGACCACGGTTGTGTCGCATCGTTCGGGCGAAACCGAGGACAGCACCATCGCCGATCTGGTTGTGGCCCTCAACGGCGGACAGATCAAAACCGGGGCGCCGGCTCGTTCGGAACGCGTGGCCAAATACAACCAGCTTTTACGCATCGAAGAAAATCTGGGCGATGCCGCTGTGTATCCGGGCCTGGATGCTTTCACCAACATTCGTCGCTAAACCCTACCACCAGGCTTTTCCCACGCAAAAAAAACAGCCGCCCACCTCGGGCGGCTGTTGACGTTTAGCTCAAATCCATGCGGGGCCGACGCACCAGACCATCATAATCGCCATAGCGGGGATGATCGAGGATGTGGGCCATGTACAATTTGTCGACCCAAATGGCATTGGTATAGCGCCGGGGCACATAAAAGCGGGCACCGAAGATGGGCGATATCTTGCGCTGCGGATGGGCGTCATTAAACTCGGCGATTGCCAGGCGCTCGCCATTGAACTCGGCAAAGGTGAAGCCGAGAATATCGTCGAGATAGCATTGCACGCGGGGCAGCAGCAGGGCCGGATCAGCTTCGAGCAGGGGCAACGCTGCTACTGTCGATGAATAGAGGTCGAGATCAAAGGAGATGAAGGCAATGGGGGCCGGTCGGGATGCCAGAAAACGGGGAATCGTGTCTTCCACCAGGCCCAGGATCAGCCTGGCGCGATGGAGGCGTCGCTGCAAAGCCGCCTCGTCCATGGGGAAGTCACCCGGCGACCACAAATTCGGTAGATCGCGAGCATCGTAGGGCTTGGGCAGGCCGGCGCCGGTATCAAAACCGAGCACATCGATGCCAACACCGAGGGCACGCTCGACTTCGACCGCAGCCCGGTCCAGCGCCACCAGGCCATTGCCACCGGCCACACCCAGTTCGATCACGGTGATGCGCTCGATGCCCAGATGCTGGGCCAGATAAGCGCCATGCGCCATGCCCCAGGTGTAATGCGAGCGCTGTTCTGCTCCCAGGCGCTCGGCAATTTGCTCTACCAGGGCATTGATCTGACCATAAGCGAATCGATCTTGACTGAAGTCGTGCGGTGCGGGCGACGGTTCCTGCATGAGATGGCGCAGGGTGCGGGCGCCCTTACGCAATGCACGGCGAAAAAGTGAGTTGGGCATGTTTTTCCTATCAGATAATGAGGGAAGATGGTTTATTCGGACGCGGTAGGCACGATGCCAGGGGGGAGGATCAGCACCCAGGAGTTGCCGGGCTTGAGGGGAATGGGTGCGCCTTCGGCATCCAGCCATTCCGGCATGTGGCCATTATCCGGTGTCCACCATTTGCCCTGCACCCAAACGCCATCGCGGGCCACCCACAGGGCGCCTTCACCGGTCATGCGCACATCCCAGCTCGTGGCCCCGGTTGTGTCTTCGAGATAGTCGGTGGGGCGGTAGTCGGTGGTCATGATGATGACATTGGCTGCGGTGAGTGCGGTGTTGGTGGTGCTATCCATCTGCGGCACGTCGTTAATCAAACGCCGGTACAGGCCCGTGGCAGCATCGTATTGCCAGGTGACGGTTTTCGGGTAGATGATGCGCAGGGGAATGTGGATGGTGGAGGCGGGCTGGCCGGCGGGAGGCTGTTCGGCAAAGTCCCAGCCGCGCAAGGTGGGGGCCTGCTCACCGTTCACGTTTTGCAACCATTGACGCAGAAGCTCGGTTTTGGTGCGCAAACGGTCTTCCCAGGGGGTGCGGCTGCCGGTGTCGACCGACCACACATAGCGGTTGTTGCCGGGATCGTCGATATCGACATCGAGATAGGGATAGGGGGCCTGATTTTTGAGCAGCCAGCGGGTGAAGTCGTTGGCGCCACTGGCGACCAGCGCCGCCTGATATTCGTTGGTGAGATCAACGTTGACGATGCGGGCGCTGCGCAAGGGGCCGATATGCTCGGATGAACGCGTGTAGAACAGGGCCGCATAGCGCGTGTAGCTGAAGCCCTTGTTGGGCGCTTCCATGAGATATTCGTACACCAGATCGGCTTCACTGAGCCCATACCAGTTGGCGACGTTGTTGCTGCCGTTGATGATCACAAAAAGGGGACGCTGTTGCAGCAAAGCGGGATCGCTGACTACTTGTCCGGTGAGGGGATTGATGCCGGTGGCGTGGGCGTAAGGGTCGGGCAGTGGTGTGGCGGTGGGGGTAGC
>JAADGC010000239.1 GCA_013152585.1 Chloroflexota bacterium | reverse complement strand
TCTACAAAATCTCAGGGGCCTCGCAGTGACCCCCGGGAGGTCTGAATGACGACTCCCACGAAGTCCAAAAGGGCCATATTTCTCCAGCGGACACCTCATTCAACTGTCATTCTGAACGGGTTCCAGAAGCCAACACACATCAAAGAGACACGTCCTGTGACGCCGAAACGGCCATCGCCAAGCCGATTCCAGTGAAGAATCTCGCCAAATAATTCGTGAAACTCGGGTAATTCGTGTCAAAAAATGCCTTGCTACGTTTTGGTGCCCTGCGTTTCACCGCCGGGCGGTCGACGCCGTCCCGCCGATTGAAATCGGGGCTAGGGGGCCTGCGGCCGCCGGTCGGCCTCCGCCGACCGATCTTGTTGACAGCGAGGGTTTGTTACAGAGACATTTGTCCCCGTAGGGGGACAAGCGGGTGCACCCCCGAGCCCCGAATTTGATCGCCGCACCGGCGATGACCGACATTGGCCGCACATTGGAAATGTGCGTCTCAGGGGGCCAAATCCCCGCAGGGATTTGATGTGGTCAAAATAGAAAACGCCAGAGTCCAGCAGGCATTTCAGGGAGTCTGGGCTAATTTGCAAAAATGAGTGTCAGAATCTAATATTGTAACTGAACTTTAAACTAGCACCGCCATAACCAATGACTATCCTCTGTTAGCTCCCGCCGACGTCCTCTAACCAACTTACCATCAGGAATCCTGCTCATGTCTTCCTCCCCTACCAACGGCCACAACCGTCCCATGCGTTCCGACATCATTAAAAAAGGACTGGACAAAGCCCCGCATCGCAGCCTGCTGCGCGCCACCGGCGTCCGGGAAGAAGACTTCGACAAGCCCTTTATTGCCATCGCCAACAGCTACACCGACATTATCCCCGGCCACGTGCATCTGAATGTGTTTGGAGAAAGAATCAAACAAGCAGTGCGCGAGGCGGGGGGGGTACCGTTCCTCTTCAACACCATCGGCGTGGATGATGGCATCGCCATGGGGCATTTCGGCATGAAATACAGTCTGCCCAGTCGCGAGATCATCGCCGACAGTGTGGAGACCATGGTACAAGCACATCAATTCGATGCCCTGATCTGCATCCCCAACTGCGATAAAATCGTGCCCGGCATGATCATGGGCGCCTTGCGCTGCAACATCCCCACCATCTTCGTTTCGGGCGGCCCCATGGTCGCCGGCCGCACCGCGGATGGCCAGACTGTCGATCTGATCTCAGTATTCGAGGCTGTGGGTTCCGTGTCGGCCGGGACTATGGACGAAGCCCGGCTGCTGGAAATAGAGCAAACAGCCTGTCCCTCCTGCGGCTCCTGTTCGGGCATGTTCACCGCCAACAGCATGAATTGTCTGTGCGAAGCCCTGGGGATAGCTCTGCCCGGCAACGGCACCGCCCTGGCGCTCAGCCCCAGACGTGAAGCCCTGGCCCGCCAGGCTGCCCGGCAGATCATGGTGCTGTGGGAAAACGACGTCTGCATTCGCCACCTCATCACCCCCGAAAGCCTCGACAATGCTATTGCCCTGGACGTGGCCATGGGCGGCAGCACCAACACCGTGCTGCACACACTGGCCATCGCCCACGAAGCCGGTGTCGATTTCCCACTCAGCCGCATCGACGAAATCAGCCGCCGCACCCCCAACATCTGTAAAGTCTCGCCCTCCAGCGCCTACCACATGGAAGACGTGCACAATGCGGGCGGCATCAGCGCCATCCTTTATGAGCTTAGCCAAAAACCAGGAGCCCTGCATCTCGACCAGCCCACAGTCACCGGCCACACACTGGGCGAAAATATCGCCGACCATCCCAGCCATGATCCCGCCTGCATTCGGCCGCTGGAGGATGCCTACAGCGTCGATGGCGGCCTGGCCATCCTTTTCGGCAACCTGGCGCCCGAAGGCAGTGTGGTCAAAGCTGCGGGCGTCAAACCCGAAATGATGACGCATACCGGCCCGGCGCGCATTTATGAAGGCCAGGACGAGGCAGTGGCCGGGATTCTGGCCGGAGAAGTACAGTCGGGTAACGTGGTCGTTATTCGCTACGAAGGCCCCAAAGGCGGGCCGGGCATGCAGGAGATGCTCTCGCCCACCAGTTTTATCATGGGCCAGGGCCTGGGCAATAGCGTGGCCCTGATCACCGATGGTCGTTTCAGCGGTGGCACCCGCGGCGCCTGTGTGGGTCATGTCAGCCCCGAAGCCGCTGCCGGCGGCCCCATTGCCCTGATCGAACCCGGCGATCTGATCACGGTCGATATCCCCAACCGCCGCCTGCATCTGCACGTCGACGATGCCGAACTGGCCCGGCGCAAAGCCAACTGGCAGCCCCTCGTGCGTCCGAATCTGCCCCGTTATCTCAGCAAATATGCCAAAATGGTGACCAGCGGCAGTCATGGGGCGGTGCTCGATTGGTAAAGCGTGAGACGTGGTTTAAGAACAAAGCGTCGGGAGACCCAAAAAGCTAATAGCGACAAATCGCCGCCGCCCCTGGGTGATCACATTCAGGGAAAGATCCAAAAACCTTGTAACAAAATGCTTGCAGTTGCGTTATGGGAGACAGACAAAGGGAAATTCACTCCCCCACCTTTCAAACTTCCATCCAAGGAGCAACTGTAATGAAAACACGATCTTCCGCTTTTCGCACCATTCTCATGCTGGTTTTACTGGTCGGCCTGATGGTGGCCCCGCTGACTGCTTCGGCACATGGCCCCGGTGGCCGCGGACACAACAGCAGCATGTGGCAACTTTCCGGCGTCCTCACCGCCCGTCCTGCCGCAGACAATCTGGGCGAATGGGCTATCGAAGGCGAGACCTTCATCGTCAACGAAAGCACCTTCATCGACGACGATAACAGCACACTTTTCCCTGGCGACTACGTTCACGCCAGCGGATATCGGGACAATACCGGTAGTCGTATTGCCGTGCGTGTCGAGGCCCGCCCCGGCAACGATGGCGACAGCCTCTGCATCGGCAACGAAGGCTGGCGCATCTATGGTTCGATCGAAGTCATGCCCACCGAGGGCCTGATCGGAACATGGAACATCGGTGGCCAGACCCTGCTCAGCACCGAAGACACCATCTTCCAGCAAAACCGGGGCGAACTTGCCCCCGGCACGCTGGCCATGAGTGTGGGCACCTTTGACGAAAACGGCCAACGCGTGGCCCTGATGATCAGCGCCATGCCAGAAACGGCCATGCCCTTCTTTGAGGACAACGCTCAGTGGCATTTGTACGGCCAAGTCGAAGCCCGGCCTGATGGCCTCATCGGCAACTGGACTGTTTCCGGCACCAGCTTCGTCACCACTGCCGATACCTGGTTTGGCCAACGCTTCATCGAACCCCAGCTTGGCGACACAGTTCGTGTTGTCGGCAGCTATGACGAAACAGGCACCGCCGTCGCCTATCGTGTCATGCTCAGCAACGCCGGAAACATGGGTTCCGACACCTGCGGTGGCCCCGGCGACATGGGTCCTGGTGATGGCCAGGGTGGTCACGGTGGTCATGGTGGTCCCGGTGGCCATGGCGGAGGCGGCGGTCGTCACTAAACCAGCTTAATCCCCACTTTTCCTTCATCCCCATCAAAGGGAGCAGGTGAACCCCAACGCTCACCTGCTCCCTGGCTAAACCCCCAGTCATCCAGGTTCAACGCATCCCATCCCACACCCCCATGACACCCGAGCACGCCCTTGTGGCTCGCGCCCAACACGGCGACACCGCAGCCTTTGCCCAGATCTACGATCAACACGTAGATGCTATCTATCGCTACGTCCGATTGCGCGTCCCCACCAATGAAGAAGCAGAAGACATTACCGAAGACGTCTTTCTGCGAGCCTGGGAAAAATTAGCAGGCTACCGACCTCAACGCCCCTTCCGCAACTGGCTTTACCGCATTGCCCAAAATCGCATCATCGATGTGCATCGCCGCCAACCACAGGCGCCGGTATCGCTGGAAGCCCTGGCCGATTTAGATATGTCCCCTCCTGATCCCGCCCCCGAACCCATGCTCCAAGCCCTGGCTGCTCACGACATCCAGCAGTTACACCAGGCCATGGCAACTCTGAACGACCAAGAACAGGCTGTGCTCACCCTGCGTTTTACCGAAGCGTTAAACTTTCGCGATATCGGTGACATCTTGCAGAAGAGCGCTGGCGCCTGCCGCATCCTGCAACACCGTGCCCTCAAAAAACTGGCCTGCCAGCTTGCCAGCACGGGCGAGGTAACCTTATGAAGCACCAGACACATTTCGATCAGGCCTGGCAACTCCTGTTGGAGGGCCATGATCTTCATTCCATATTGGCTCGCTTTCCCGACGAAAAAGACGAGCTGGAACCGCTTTTGCAGGCTGCTCTGCGCTTACGGGCTGTGCAAAACCTGACAGCCAGCACCTCTTTTCGTCAAACAACCCGCATCCGCCTCCTCAATAGCATTCAGGCCTCCCCTGCGCCCACACCCCGGCCGCATCGGCGCTCCTATTTCAACTTCCAGTTGCCCTGGCTGTTGGGGCGCAGTAGCTGGGTGGGGGCACTGCTGGCCTTGGTTGTGCTTTTGTCGGGCATGACAGCCACCACGGTGGCGGCGCAGGCAGCCCTGCCCGGCGACATACTGTACCCGGTGAAACGTACCAGCGAAGAAATTCAACGCCTCCTGGCTTCCGACCCACTCACACAAAACCTCATCCTCTCGGAAAGACGGCTGGCCGAGGTGCAGGCCCTGCAGGCACAAGCCCGGTATAAAAATATTCCTCAGGCACTCAGCCTGTATCGGCAAGAACTGGAACAGATGGCGAAACTCATGTCTGCGACCACGATGCCGGGGGACAGCATCCCCCAACTGCAACAACAGGTTCAGCAGTTACACAACCTCGACCAGGTGCTGCCAGACGCCCAACAGGCCCTGATCGCAGAAAGTTTAGTGCAAGCAACAGACATCCTGCATCAAGCCCAGTCCTCAGATAGCTCCCACCCTGAACCTGAGCAGTCCCAAGAGCCGGTGATCACCCTCACACCCACGGCCATGCCCGACATGGGGGGGCCCCATCCCTCGGCCACACCCGATATGGAGGGCCCCCATCCCTCGGCCACGCCCGATATGGGTGGTCCCCAGCC
>JAADGC010000220.1:2652-7509 GCA_013152585.1 Chloroflexota bacterium | reverse complement strand
ACGGTTATTCACTCAGATTTTCTCGTAGATTGGCGCCGACTGCGCCACGAACGCACCGGCAGGACAGCGATAATTTAGATTTCCGATTGTGATCATGGTTTCAAACTACCTTTTCGGTGTTCTGAGACTGACATCATCTTACTGGTATCATTTTACTTGACATATTAGATGCGATGGCCCTGCCCCCTCCCTAAAAAAGCACTTGACAAGCTTAGAGCGTCTCTGATAAACTGGCTTATTATGGTCAGGCACACGTGTGTCTGCATGAGAATTGTCGTTCGTCTTGGTTAAGCCCCCTGGCTGCTATGGCAAAAAGAGTCTCAATCAAGGATATTGCGGCTGCCGCTGGCGTCAGCCATTCCACTGTGAGTCGCGCCCTGCATCAAAGAGGACGCATGAGCAAAGAGACGCGGGCGCATATCCTCAAGCTGGCAGCCGATATGGAATATACCCCGGACGCCCAGGCGCGTAGTCTGGTGATGGGCAAAACACATACGATCGGCGTGGTCGTCACCACCATCGCCGATCCTTTCGTTTCCGAGATCGTCAGCGGTATCGAGCAGGCGGCCCAGGATGCCGGATACAGCGTTTTTCTCAGTTCATCCCATGCCGATCCCGAGCGTGAACTGACGGTGGTCAACACGTTTCGGCAGCGGCGGGTCGATGCCATCATCGTCACGGCCTCGCAATTAGGCCAGCATTACAGTACCGATCTCGACGATTTTCATGTGCCGGTGGTGTTGATCAACAATCAGGGCGAAGGTGATTATCTCTATTCGGTGGCAACGGACGAGATCGACGGAGCTCGACAGGCCACCCAGTACTTGCTGCAGGCGGGACACAGGCGCATCGGTTATATCGGCTCACCGCGGCGACCGTATTCGACCCAGCGGCGCTACCAGGGCTACCTGCAGGCTCTGGCCACAGCACAGCTTTCTGCGCACCCGGCTCTGTTCATCACCCCCACGGCGGCAACCGATGTGGAAGTGGGGCAGGCCGGTCTCAGAGCCTTGTGGCCAGCCCGACCGACGGCCATCCTGGCCTACAATGATATGACGGCCATTGGGGTGATGATGGCTGCCAGGGAACACGGCCTGCAAATTCCGTCCCAACTGAGTGTGGTCGGCTTCGATGATGTGGCCCTGACTGAATTTGTCACGCCGGCGCTGACCACCGTGCGCCAGCCCCGCGAGGCAATGGGCTATGCTGCCATGGAAATGATCTTGCAACTATTGGCCGGCGAAGCCGTCGCCGATCGGTTGTTTCCCTGCGAACTGGTCGTTCGTCAATCAATGCAACCCTGCCGCATGTGATGTTGATGGTTGTATTGTTTCACCCCCCAGGGTATGATATTCCCGCCCGCTACTCATCCATCCATAAGGAGGTGCCATCGCATTTAATTACAGTGTTACCGATCCCCCTATTGCAAGATTCATTCACGCTTCGTTCAATTTGGAGGAAAACAATGTCTGGTAAGAAACGATTAATTATCATCGCTGTGCTAGCATTGGTGGTGGTTGTGTTGGCTGCCTGTGCGCAGCCCGCCGCACCAACCCAGGCTCCGGCCGAAACTGGTGGCGCCGCACCAGCGGCAGAAGGCCAACGCGACTATCGCTTTGTCGTGGTTTCGCATGGTCAGGCCTCAGATCCGTTCTGGTCGGTCGTGAAACGCGGCGTAGATCAGGCGGCCATCGATATGCGAGTTAAGGTCGAATATCAGGCGCCGGGCACCTTTGATATGGTAGAAATGGCACAGTTGATTGATGCGGCTGTGGCATCCAACCCGGATGGTTTGGTGGTTTCGATTCCTGATCCCGACGCCTTGGGAGCATCCATCAAGGCCGCGGTCGCTGCTGGCATTCCCGTTTTCTCGATGAACTCGGGCAGTGATGTGGCGGAAAGCCTGGGCGTCATCGCCCATGTGGGGCAGACCGAATACAAGGCCGGCTATGGCGGCGGTCAGCGCATGGCGGCCGCGGGTATCCATAAGGCCCTTTGTGTGAACCAGGAAGTTGGCAACGCGGCATTGGATCTCCGCTGCCAGGGCTTTGCCGATGCTTTGGCCGAACATGGCATCGATTCCAGCGTGGTGGCCGTGCAATTGGCCAATCCGACTGAATCCCAACAGCGCATTCTGGCAGCCCTGACCAGTGACCCGGATGTGGACGGCGTGCTGACGCTGGGCCCGACCGGCGCCACCCCGGCACTGAAGGCCCTGACCGATGAGGGCCTGCTAGGCAAAATCAAGCTGGCCACCTTCGATCTTTCGCCCGAGGTGTTGGAAGCCGTACGCGACGGCAACATGCTGTTTGCCATCGATCAGCAGCAATACATGCAGGGCTATCTGCCGATTGTGTTCCTGACGCTTTACAACGATAACCTGAACACCCCCGGCAGCAAAGTCATCCTCACGGGTCCCGGTTTTGTCACCCAAGAGAATGCGGCGAAGGTCATCGATCTATCTAAGGCAGGCACTCGCTAATTCACTCAACATGATGACCAGGGCCACGGGCGTGGCCCTGGTCATCACTGTTTTCATAGGAGGGCACGTTATGTCGGAACCAACAGTTCCCCCGGCGCAAGATGAACGCCTTGTGCAACGCAGTTTTCTCACGCGCTTGCTCAACCGCCCTGAGTTGGGGGCCGTGGCGGGGACATTTGTGGTTTGGGGTTTGTTCGCACTTGTCGCTGGTGGTCGGGGATTTCTGTCGCTTAGGGGCGCAGCCACCTATCTGGAAGTAGGCGCCGAGCTGGGAATCCTGGCCGTTGCCGTCTCCCTGCTCATGATTGGTGGCGAGTTTGATCTTTCGATTGGCTCGATTATCGGGGTCGCCGGCATGACGATCACCGTGCTATCGGTGTATTTCCACTGGCCGCTGTGGCTGGCGATCTTCATGGCCTTGCTTTTGGCGCTGGCCATCGGTTATTTCAACGGCTGGATGGTCATGCGCACCAAGTTGCCATCTTTTATCATTACTCTGGCTACTTTGTTCATCTTTCGGGGCGCCACCATCGGCGTCACACGTCTGCTCACCGGGCGCACACAAATAGGGGGGCTGGCCAAAACCACCGGCTATGCCAGCGCCAAGGCGATATTCTCCAGCGATTTGGTGATCGGGAATGCCAAATTCGCAGTCTCGATCTTTTGGTGGTTGCTGTTGGTTGTGATTGGCGCTTATTTGCTGCGCCAGACCCAATTTGGCAACTGGATTTTTGGGGTGGGTGGCTCTCAGGTCGCAGCCCGGCAGGTGGGTGTCCCCGTGCGCAAGGTCAAGATAATGCTGTTTATGATGACGGCTGCGGCCGCCTGGCTGCTGGCAACGATTCAGGCGGTCACGTTTACCGGCTCCGACACCTTACGTGGCACGGGGGCCGAATTTGAAGCCATTATTGCCGCCGTGATTGGAGGGAATCTACTCACGGGGGGCTATGGCTCGGTGATCGGCGCTGCATTTGGGGCCCTGATTTTCGGCATCGTCAAGCAAGGGATCGTCTTTGCTGGCGTCGATGCGGATTGGTTCCAGGTTTTTATGGGCTTCATGCTTTTGATCGCGGTGCTGATTAACAATATCATACGCCAAAAGGCTGCGGAGACACGACGATGAGCACAACCGAAAGAATTCCTTTGCTGGAACTACGTCACGGTTCCAAGTATTTTGGCAACATCGTTGCCCTCAAGGACATCAATATCAGTATCCATGCCGGTGAGGTGATGTGTCTCCTGGGAGACAATGGCGCCGGAAAGTCAACCCTGATTAAGATCTTTGCCGGGGTACACCATCAGAGCGAGGGCCAGTTATCTGTCGAGGGCAAAGAAGTGCGCTTCAGTTCTCCCCGCGATGCGCTCGACTGCGGCATTGCCACGGTGTATCAGGATCTGGCTATGATCCCCCTGATGAGCATTTCCCGTAATTTTTTCCTGGGTTCGGAACCCTGCTGCGGACGCTGGCCCCTCAAACGCTTCGATCATCAGTTCGCCAATCATAAGGTGCGTGAAGAGCTCTCCAAAATGGGAATCGATATTCGCGATCCGGCACAGCCGGTGGGCACCCTATCGGGCGGCGAGCGCCAATCGGTTGCCATTGCCCGCGCCGTCTACTTTGGCGCCAAAGTCCTGATCCTGGATGAGCCCACCGCTGCGTTGGGCGTGAAACAGGCGGGGACCGTACTGCGCTACATCGCCCAGGCTCGCGCCCGCGGATTGGGTGTCATCTTCATCACGCACAATCCGCATCATGCCTACCCTGTGGGGGATCGCTTCACGGTTCTTAAGCGCGGCCGCCAGTTGGGTACATGGGCCAAAGCCGAGCTGGAGCGTGAAGAAATGATCTCGATGATGTCTGGCGCCGCCGAGTTGGAACAACTGAGTGCCGAGCTGGAACGGGTTACCACCAATTCGGTCTAATGCGCTTCCAGTCTACACACATTCATCAGCACAGAAAGATGATGGAGCACGACCATGTTTACGAAAATACTTGTGGCCCTGGATGGCTCATCCTTTTCATCTCAGGCACTGACTGCTGCCCTGACATTGGCTGCAGCCTCTGGCTGCCAGCTCCATCTCCTGCACGTGATTCGTGACTGGGCTTTGCCGAAAGAAATCATCGATATGATGGCTGCCGGCGAAGTCCAGCAATCCCGGCAGGAGATCATGGAAGACTCGGCAGAACTGATCCTGGCTGATGCCAAAGCACAATTGCAAAAGGCAAAGCTGGAAGCAAGCACCACCCGCTATGTTTATGGCGATCCAGCTACCCAAATAGCTGCTTATGCCGAAGAGCATCAAGTCGATCTCATCGTCTTGGGGCACCGAGGCCTGGGGGAACGGGGGGGCTTGCTGGGGAGTGTCGCCCGGAA
>JAADGC010000220.1:0-2576 GCA_013152585.1 Chloroflexota bacterium | reverse complement strand
ACTGAAGTCAGGCTCTTCAGGCCTGCGGCCAGGAGTCGGCCTTCGCCGACTCTCCCTGTGGCGAAGATCGGACGACGATGGCCGATTCGCGGCGCAAAGCACCTAAAGAGCCCGAGCCTGCCCTCGAGTGCAGTGAAGGATACCCTCGGCCAACGTCAGCCCTAAAAAGGAAAGTTATTTCTAGACGGTACCTAAGGAATCGTCCATCAGTGACCTCCTCCCGGGGATTACCTTTAGTCAAACACTTTGCAATGAGAAAAACACCATGACACAACCACGCAACATTGGCGCCTGCACCTGGATTTACGGCGATCTGCCCCTGGCCGACATCGCTCAGCGCCTGCACGGAATGGGTTTCGACGGGGTCGAACTCATGGGCGACCTGAGTGCGTACCAACCATCAGCCGTGAAGGCCCTACTGGAAGAGAACGGCCTAACGGTCTTCTCGGTGACACCTGATAATGTCGATCTGGCCCATCCCGACCCCACCATCCGCGCCCAGGCCATCGACTACTACCTGCGTTTGATCGAATTTGCCGCGGCCCTGGGCCAACCGCTGATCTCCTGCCATGGCTACGTGGGACGCATTCGCCCCCTGAGCACGCTGCTTGAAGAACGTGAACTGCTGGTGCACGCCGTGCAACGTCTGGCCAAAACGGCACAGGCACATGGGCTGCGTCTGGTGCTGGAAGTGCTGAATCGCTACGAAAGCCACCTTGTCTGCACCGGCTCCGAAGCCGCAGCTTTTGTGCGGGATGTGGGGGCTGCTAATGTCGGCATTCTCCTCGATGCCTACCACATGAATATCGAGGAAAGCGATCCCGCTGCTGCCTTGCGGCAGGCCGGGCGAGCCTTATGGCTGTACCATGCTGCCGATTCCAATCGCCAGGGCATGGGCCGCGGGCACATCGATTTTAGCGCCCAGATGGCGGCCCTGGCTGCTGCTGACTACCACGGCCCCATCATCCTGGAATGCACTGCTCCCGGCCCAGACCCGTTTAGCGCTATCAAAGACGAGGGATCACGCGCCTGGATTGATCAATATCTGCAAGAATCTCTGCAATGGTTGCGGCAACATGACCCTGGCCAGCAAATTGCCTCCTGAGAAGGATAAGGCCTGGCTGCTCAGCCGGCGCGGGGAAGCAGCACCTTCGAGCGAAGACCGGGCAGGAGGGTGCCATGCAGACTGATCTGCAACTGCCAGATGGCAGCTCCGTACACGTGCGCCTGGATGAAGCGCTCAGTGTGGCGTATGGGCCCGACCGGGTCGATACATTTGATCGCAGCGGGCGCCTGATCAGCAGCTTTCGCCAGGGAGAGCACTTGCGGCGGGGATTGGATGGGCGTATGCTGGGGCGTCGGCGCCCACCAGGAGGGGCCCGTCAACATCGCTGGTTGGCAGCAGCAGAAACGGCCGCCGTGATCGCTCAGGCACAAACCGAGATCGCCGCCCTGCGCTCTGCCACCACAGATCCCGATTTGCAAACCGTCTTCGCCCGCATCCTGAATTTTAACGCCGCCGCGGACGTACAGAGCTTTCACCGCGTGTACAAACCGGTCTCCATTCTGCCCCCGGATCAATATCAAGCCCTGGTGCTCCAGGCCACCGAGGGCTGCTCGTTTAATACCTGCACCTTCTGCGCCTTGTATCGCGACCGGCCATTCCACATCAAAACGCCGGCTGAATTCAGCGCACATATCGCTCAGGTACAGGCTTTTTTGGGCGCCGGCATAGCCTTGCGCCGCAGCGTGTTTCTGGCCGACGCCAATGCCCTGATCGTGCCTCAAAAACGCCTCTTGCCCCTGCTGGATGTCCTGAGCCAGCATTTCACGCTCATGCCCGCATCGATTCCGGCCCCCCAACAGCGCCCCTGGCTGCGCGCTCATTCCCGTGGGATCACGGGCCTGTACGCGTTCGTCGATGGCCTCAGCGCCGAACGAAAAAGCATTGCCGATTACCGCCAGTTGACCGAACGTGGCTTGCGTCGGGTGTACATCGGTCTGGAAAGCGGTTGTGAGACGCTGTTGACCTGGTTGCGCAAGCCCAGCTCGGCCAGCACCATGCTGGATGTGGTGGGACGTATGAAAGCGGCCGGGCTGCAGGTGGGCGTGATTGTGTTGACGGGTGTGGGGGGCAAGCGTTTCCATGACTGCCACTGCCACGATACCGCAGAGCTGCTCAATGCCATGCCGCTAGATGGGAATGATATTATCTATTTCAGCCCTTTCGAGTCGGACCCCGAAGCACCGTATGATGCCATCGCTCGTGCCGACGGCATCGAGCCGCCGACCCCCGAGCGCATTCAGGCGCAAGAAACAGCCATCCGTGCCGCCCTGACACTGCCCGACCCACCGCGGGGCCCCAAACGTGTGCCATACAATCTGCGCGATTTCATCTATTAGGCATGGCCCGCGTTCAACGCCGGGAAGAAAAAGAGCCGTTTGTGATCTGCATCGGTCGTGAGGCCACAGCGCAGACCCCGCGGGGTCTTGGCGTTATGAGACGGAGAATTCGATTCGTCGGACGGCCTCTTGTTCTCAATCCCCAAAACGGATGCCTTGGGCCAGAGGGAGCT
>JAADGC010000070.1 GCA_013152585.1 Chloroflexota bacterium | reverse complement strand
CTTCGCCACAGGGAGAGTCGGCGAAGGCCGACTCCTGGCCGCAGGCCTGAAGAGCCTGACTTTCAGTCAGCGAGAGCAAAACGGAAGGTAATTTCTAGACGTTCGCGCTATGTTTGCCAGCCTGGCGACCCCTATCGGGCGCTGCGGGAACTTTCAAAAACACCCCCGCACCTGCTATAATCGAGCGGTTGACATCCTATCATCCCCACACTGTCGGCCCCTCGTACAGGGGTGCACCGGCGGAGGAACAATGCGAAAATATCTGATCTGGACAATCGGCTGCCAGATGAACGTGGCCGACTCCACCCACGTGGGCGCGGAACTTGAGAAACTGAATATTCAGCCCACCGACCAATTGCACGAAGCCGACATCGTCGTGCTCAACACCTGTGTGGTGCGCCAGAGCGCCGAAGACAAAGCCGTGGGCAAATTAGGCTCGCTCAAGCCCTGGCGTCGGCAAGACCCCCACCGCACTCTGGCCCTGATGGGCTGCATGGTGGGGGTAAAACCCTCGTCCAAACTCAGGCAGGCCTTCCCCTGGGTCGATGTCTTTATGGAGCCCAGCGAGGCCCAGCCTCTCGTCGATCATCTGCGCAACCGCATGATCGAAAGCGAGCTGGCAGACATCGAGCGCCGACAATTGGCGCAGCGCTATCAGTGGCAGGATGCCGACACTCCCACTGCCAGCATCAAACACCTCAGTCTGGCCGGAGAGCCGCCGGTGGCCGCCTATGTGCCCATCGTGTACGGCTGCTCGCACGCCTGCACCTACTGCATCATTCCCTTTCGCCGCGGCATCGAGCGCAGCCGTCCCCTGCCTGAGATCGTGAATGAAGTGCGGGGGCTGGTGGCGCAGGGCGTGCGCGAGATCACCCTGTTGGGGCAGATCGTCGATCGCTATGGCTATGACTGGGAGGGGCATGCCAATCTGGTCGATTTGCTGCATGAAGTACACGGTATCGAAGGTCTGTACCGCATCCGTTTTCTCACCAGCCATCCCAATTACATGACAGATGAGTTGCTGGAAGCCATCGCCCACCTGCCCAAGATCATGCCGCACATCGAAGTGCCCATCCAGGCAGGTGACGACGAAGTGCTTGCCCAAATGAAACGCGGCTACACGGCGGATGATTATCGCCGACTGGTGGCCCGCATCCGCCAGGTCATTCCCGATGTCGCTATTCACACCGATATTATCGTGGGCTTTCCCGGCGAAACCGAAACCCAATTTCAGGCGACTTACGACATCTTGGAGGAATTACGACTGGAGAAAGCGCACCTGGCACGCTATAGCCCCCGGCCGGGTACGGTCAGTGCCCGCCGCATGATCGACGATGTCCCGGACGAGGAAAAACGGCGCCGACACCAACTGCTGGAAGCCCAACATGAGCGCATAAGTGCCGCTTACAATCTGCGCTGGCAGGATCAATGCGTGGAGGTGTTGGTCGAGGACCGGCACAAAGGCAAGTGGCGGGGGCGCACGCCGCAGAACCGGCTCGTTTTCTTCGAGGATGCACGAGATCTGCGCGGGCAGCTTGTGGATGTGCGCATCACCTGGACCGGCCCCTGGAGTATGCAGGGTGTGGCTGTAGACCAGGAGCCCGCCCTCGTAGCCCCACCGTTGGCCTTCACCCTCACCTCGTGAGCTAAACCCGGCGGCACCTGCTCGTCATGGATCTGCAATTCCGTCCCATCACAGATGCCGAGGTGGCAGCGTTTTGTCGCCTTGTCGATAGGGCCTATGCTGCCAAGGTGCAGCAACTTTATGGCAACAGCAGCCGCGGTCGCTGGCGGCACTATGGCGAAGCGCGCGTGCGTACCTTTATCTCGCGGGAAGCAGAAGGCGTGCGCGCTGGTTTCGATGGCAACGACATGCTTTGTGCTTGTAGCTGCCGCAGCCACGGTAGCCTGGGCTGGTTTCATACTTTGGCCGTGCATCCGCGGGTGCAAGGGCGGGGCGTGGGGCGGCAGGCCGTACTCGACGCCGAACGCTATCTCGGCCAACGTGGGGTGCGCACCATCGCCCTCATGACCTGGCCCGACGCCATCGATAACCTGGTGTTTTATCAGAAGCTGGGCTATCGCTCCGTGGGGCTTTCCCTCAACGTCATTCGCCAGGTGCAGCCCGAGCTCAGCCGCGCCGATACCGATCTGCAGGCCAATCTCCTGTCGCAGCAGCCGTTATCTGAGCAAGAACGCTGCCTGGGGCTGGCCCGGCGCTTGAGCCAGCGTAGCCTGCCGGGACTGGACTACACCGCCTGGATGATGTGGACCCTTTCGCAAAGTGCCAGTGATGTGATGCTGTTCTGGCAGCAGCGACGTCTGGTGGGTTTTGCCATCGCCGAGCATTACCCGCAGGCCAGTTGGCTGGCCGTACGCCTGTTGCTGCTGGCGCCCGCTCTGGCCGCCGAGGGTCAACTGGCCGCGATCGAACGCCTGCGGCAGTGGGCGCAGGCGCAGCGCTTCTCCTACTTCGGCTTCCCCCTCGATCTTCTGGCTCCCACCGCCAATCAGCTCGTGCAGAGCCTTGGCTTCCGTTTGTTCCGAGACACCATGGTCGATTGCGTCAAAGGCGATCTCTGGCCGCCCCAGGGCCTGCAACTGGTACGCTTTTCGGGATAGCCCGTCCAGTCCGTAGCACCCCAATACCAACTTCCTAAGCGCCAGGACTGGAACAGTTCAATCCTCTTGAAGTGTCTGTAGATAGGCGATAAATGCATCAAGTTGTTTGACAAAATTATCGTGAATAGTTGGCAATGCTTCGAATAACGGTTCAATACGTTCCCATATCAACTCAAATCCATATATGTGTCGAAAGAGATGACGAAAGCGCAAATACTCAGATAAAGCTTGCGCCAGACTTTCGTCGATGATTGGAGGCCGGCGTTCTCTTAATCCCACTGTCATGCGTCTCAGCAATTGTTGATGCCAAGAATCTCCTGCCGGAAGACTGCCATCGACTTCAAGTGCAATTTGCTGAAAGGTTTTTTCGACAGTGTTGTAGAAGTCATGGAGAACAACACCAGCAGCGCTTGTCAGGAAGAATGCAGGCTCTTGATCTTTGCGAGCTAACACCTCTCCATGATGGTGCATTATTTGGACAAGGCTTTGTTTTCCCAGCTCTAAATCTGCGATGAGCCCTGAAAATTTATGCTTGTTCATAAAGTATCCTTCCCGATGAAAGTATATGTTCTTTGAGAGAGAACTGCGCAGACTCCATGACGACCAAATCTATTTCTAAGCCAGGTGGTGCCAGCTCATACATCCTGGCCAAAGCCTCAAAGTATTTCCGTTCACTCAGACCTTCGACCGCTAGATCAATATCCGATTTTGCATGAAATGATTCATGATGGAGCAGCGAGCCAAATAACCATACACGTTTGACACCATAACCATCAGCCAGAAGTTGCGCACAACGCTGAGCAACACCTTCGGCAGACGTAGCCCGCGCCAATGATGCCGCTTGTTCTCGCTCATGACGTTGCTTCCAGGCGACAATATATTCGGCATAGCGCTCACGTAAGTTCACTCTATCTTCCGATTCCATAGCAAATCAGGACAAAACTCCCTCATAGCGACAACCACGTTGGGCCAAAATTGTTATAGCACAATCATTATAGATGGTGGTGCATGAAAAGTCTATTCATGGCAAAATCATCAGCGACGACTTATCAACTATCCCCTCTTTGTTCAGGCAAGGAAAAACTCCCATGACAGTTACCGCAATCGTAGGCGCCCAATGGGGCGACGAAGGAAAAGGACGCATCATCGATTATCTGGCCCAGGAGGCCGACGCGGTCATCCGCTTTCAGGGTGGTGACAACGCCGGGCATACAGTGATCAACGCCTTCGGCAAACATGCCCTGCATCTGGTGCCTAGCGGCATCTTTAATCCCGCCACCCAGAACATCATCGGCACCGGTTGTGTGGTCAATCCCCGCTCTTTGTTGGCCGAGATGGAGGGTCTGGCCGCGGCCGGCGTCACGCTGCACAACTTGTGGATCAGCAGTCGCGCCCAGATGGTCTTGCCCTATCACCCCCGGCTCGACGCCCTGGAAGAGAAGGCTCGGGGCACAGACAGTATTGGCACCACCAAACGAGGCATTGGCCCGGCCTATACCGATAAAGCGGCGCGTATTGGTCTGCGCATGGGTGATCTGCTGCATCCCGATTGGTTGCAGTCACGCCTGGACAATGCCTTGCGCATGGTGAATCGTAAGATTGAGATTCTGGGCGGGGAACCGGTAGATGCAGGGGCGATGTTCGTCCATCTCATGGATATGCGAGAGCGTTTGCAAGGGCGCATCGTCGATACCATGCCGCTTTTGCGGCGGTTGTGGCAAGAAGGCGCCCATATCTTGCTGGAGGGGCAATTGGGTGTGATGCGTGACCTGGACTGGGGCATCTATCCCTACGTCACCAGCAGCAACCCCACCGCTGCCTTTGCCCCCAGCGGCGCCGGACTGCCCGCTCGCAGCATCGAGCGTATCGTCGGTGTGGTCAAGGCCTACAGCACGGCCGTGGGCGACGGCCCGTTTCCTACTGAACTTTTTGATGCCAGCGGCGAAAAGTTGCGTGATGTTGGCCAGGAATTTGGTGCAACCACGGGGCGGCCCCGGCGCTGTGGCTGGTTCGATGCCGTGGCCGTCGCTTATTCGGCCTGGCTCAATGGCATGACCGGCCTTGCTATCACCAAGCTGGATGTGCTGGACGCCTTCGAGACCATGCAGATTTGCACGGGTTACCGTCTTCCTACGGGCGAAATCATCACCGACACCATGCCTATACACCCACTTTATACGAGGTGACGCCTGTCTACGAATCATGGCCGGGTTGGCAAAGCGACACCAGCAATGTCCGCTCCTGGGACGACCTACCCCGCCAGGCACAGGCTTATGTGCGTCGCATCAGCGAATTGGCCGGCGTAAAAGTCGATTATGTGTCGGTTGGCCCGGAACGTGAGCAGATGTTTGCTATGGACGAAACTCATCGGTAGAATAGGTAAAATGGAGGTTCAAATGCGCCAGATTATACTTTACAAAGGTGAAGATGGGTTCTGGGTGGTCGGGTGCCCCAGTCTCCCCGGCTGTATCTCGCAAGGCAAGACGCGAGAAGAGGCCATCGCCAATATCAAGGAAGCCATTGCCGGCTACATTTTGGTCCTGCAGGAGGACGGGTTGCCGGTGCCTGAAGATCGCCTTCTTACTGTGACCCAATACCATCCGCAACGTAGATGGGATCAGGATGTAAATACGGCAGTGTACCGATGACCGATCACACCACCTACCAATCCCCCTTCACCTGGCGCTACGCCAGCGAGGAGATGCGTCACCTGTTCTCCGAGCATCACCGCCGCCTGCTCTGGC
>JAADGC010000082.1 GCA_013152585.1 Chloroflexota bacterium | reverse complement strand
TGCCGCGCACGTCGTCGCCCTGCGTCCCGCCGATTGAAATCGGGGCTTGGGGGCCTGCAGCCGCCGGTCGCCCTGCGGCGACCGATCGCGTTGACGGCGAGGGCTTGTTGCAGAGACATTTGTCCCCGTAGGGGGGACAAGCGGTGGAACCAAAACAAAAGCTGGTTCAATCGCATCTCAGGAGGTCACAGTGAGACTCCCACGAACGCCAAGGCTGCTTCCGTATTTGGAATTACCAGCCTCAACTGTAACCGCAACCGACAAGGGAGATCTGGGATTTCTTCACAGGATCGCAAGCAACAGATAGGGCTCTTCGATTACGTGCTTGATCGTCTGTAAGAAGCGGGCGGCGGGGGCGCCGTCAACGAGACGATGGTCGAATACCAGGCTGAGGGTGATCATCTGCCGGGGTACAATCTCGTGGCCACGCACCACAGCCTTGGCGGCAATGCGTCCCACGCCGAGGATGGCGGCTTCGGGCAGGTTGATGACCGGGGTGAAGGCGTCGACGTCGAAGGCGCCCAGGCTGGTGATGGTGAACGTGCCATCGCTGAGATGCTCGGGCGAGATGCGGCCCGTCCGGGCCTGTTGCGCCAGCTCACGGAATTCGGCGCCAAATTCGCGCAGGTTTTTTTGATCGGCATCTTTGATATTGGGCACGAGGAGGCCACGCTCGGTGTCCACGGCCATGCCCAGGTTGATATGCGTCAGGGTTTCGATGGCGTCGGGAGTGAGGCGGGCGTTCATAAAGGGGAATTGGCGCAGCGTACGGGCGACGATCATTCCCAGCAGATCGTTGTATCCGGGCGCAAAGCCCCATTCTTCCGCCACTTGCGCCTTGAGGCGATTGCGCATGGCCACGAATTCGCTGGCGTCGGCCTCCATGACCAGGGTGACGCGGGCGGTGGTGTGCACGCTGGCGCCCATGCGCTGGGCAATGATGCCGCGCACGCCCTTCAGGGGAATGCGCTCGCTCACTTCGGCGGCGGGGAGGGATGCTGCTGAAGGGGCTGCCGGGGCTGGCGCTTCCGCTTCCGTTGGGGCCGACGCCAGGGCCTGTTGCACATCCTTCTTCGTAATCCGACCGCCGGCTCCCGTCCCCGTCAAGCTGGCGATGTCGAGGCCGGCTTCGGCTGCCATTTTGTGGGCCACGGGCGTGATTGCCGGTTGCTGGCTCAGGGCGGCCAGCACATCACGCTCGATGATGCGACCATTGGGGCCGGTGGGCACAACGTTGGCCAGATCGACGCCCTTGTCGTTGGCCAGGCGGCGGGCACGAGGCGAGACGGAGCGTCCCTCCGGCGTCGCGGACGGGGTGGGCGCTATCGCCACAACCGCTGTGGCCGCGGCGCCCCCTGCTGGGGATGGGGATGGCGCCGGAGAAGCTGTTGCGGGCGGGGTCAAGGGAAAGACATCTGATTCAGCGCCGATCACAGCGACGGCTGTGAGGACGGGGACGACACTGCCGCTCGAAAAGGGTCCGCGATGCAGGTGGCCAGCGGATGTGGCCTCGATGGCGAAGGTGGATTTATCGGTTTCTATTTCCAACACTTCCTGACCCGTCGTCACTTCGGCGCCATCGGCGACCAGCCATTCGATGAGGGTGACATCTTCGACACTGTTACCCAGTTTAGGGATAATGAGGGGTTCTGCCATCAGTGATTCTCCCGCAAAAAGAGTGCTTGTATTTGCTTCGCAAAGAGTTCTCGTAAAGTCGCAAAAGGCGCAAAGAAATAGTGGATGGTGGTGAGAAAACGAAAACTTTGCGTTCTTTGCGCCTTATTCAGACCAGTCGTACATCGATGCCGTGCTCGCGTATCTGGCTCACCAGCTCGGGGGGGGCTTCCAGGTCGGTGAGCACGATATCGATGTCATCGAGACCGGCGAAGGTGGCTAACCCCACCCGTCCCCATTTACTGGCGTCCATAACGGCGATGACCTGGCGACACATGTGCACGAGTTCTTGTTTGACGGCGGCGACCTCGGCGCTGATGTCCGTCAGGCCCTCGGGGATGGCCAGACCGTGGGCGCCAAAGAATCCTTTTTGGATGTTGAAGCGGCTGAGATAGGCCAGGCCATCGACATCGATGAGGGAGGCGGTGTGACGTTGCACTGCCCCCCCGGGCATGACAACCGTCACCCCGGCCGCGTCCAACAGCTCTTGGGCTACGGCCAGACTGCTGGTGATCACTGTCACGTACTGGTATTGTTTGAGATGTTGGGCGATGGCAAGGGCGGTGCTGCTGCTATCCAGGAAAACTGCGTTCCCCTTTTCTATCATCCTCGCAGCCGCGGCGCCGATATGTCCTTTTTCTTGCGGATGTTGATGCCGGCGTCGTTCCAGGCGCAGGTCCTCCAGGCCGGGCGCGGCGGGCACAGCGCCGCCATGGGTGCGCAGTATTTTTCCCTGCTGCGTCAATACCTGCAAGTCGCTGCGCACCGTCACTTCGGAGACGCCAAATTTCTGGCTCAATTCCGACACCGTCACTCTGCCTAGTGCGTGCAGGTGACTGAGAATGGCCTGGCGGCGTTCTTCGGGGTACAGAGGATGGTCGGACATGGGAATAGGAATTGCGGATTGCGGATTGCGGATTGCGGATTGGGAATTGACGCGGCACTCATTTGTCTTGCCGCTAAGCGTATCACAAAAGCCCGGCTTCGTCAAAATAATACTTTCGAATTGTTGACATTGTTTACGGATTGGCGCTAAAATAAAAGGAACCAAAACAATGTGTGCTATTACCCCTGACCAGGAGAACCATCATGACCAAGCGCATCCCTATCGATCCGGCCGCAGAGCGCCAATCGGGCGTCATTACGGCACCAGATATCCCCGTCAATGCCTATGTGCCCGATCCCCAGGCTGAAGCCGAACGGTATGGCTCAGCGGCTCTGGTACGGATATACCGGGACATGGCAACGATCCGTGAATTCGAACTCATGCTGGATAGCGTGAAGAAGACCGGGGCTTATGAGGGTATTGCCTACAACCATCGCGGTCCGGCGCATCTCTCCATTGGCCAGGAAGCGGCGGCAGTGGGGCAGGCCTTTCATCTCACGCCCGACGATTTCATTTTTGGCTCGCATCGCAGCCATGGTGAGATTTTGGCCAAGAGCCTGTCGGCGATTGCCCAACTGGGCGAAGCTGAGTTGCTGGAGATCATGGAGGGTTACATGGACGGGGCGCCCTTGCGCGTGGTGGAGCGTTTTACAGACGACAGCGATGTCAAAGGGCTGGCGATCAATTATGTGCTCTACGGCACTCTGGCCGAGATATTTAGCCGGGAAGCGGGCTTCAACAAGGGCATGGGCGGCTCGATGCACGCCTTTTTCCCCCCTTTTGGGGTGATGCCCAACAACGCCATTGTGGGCGGCTCGGCTGACATTGCCACTGGCGCCGCCCTGTTCAAGCGCATCCGTCGTCGCCCGGGCATCGTCATCGCCAATATCGGCGATGCTTCCATGGGCTGTGGCCCGGTGTGGGAGGCAATGATGCTGGCGGCAATGGATCAGTATCACACGCTTTGGCCCCCGGAGATCGGTGGCGCCCCGCCCATCCTCTTTAATTTCATGAATAATTTCTACGGCATGGGCGGTCAGCCCCAGGGCGAGACCATGGGCTTTGGCATGTTGGCCCGCGTGGCCATGGGTGTCAATCCGCAGGCCATGCACGCAGAGCGCATCGATGGCTACAACCCTCTGGCCGTGGCCGACGCCATCGCCCGTAAGAAAGAGACCCTACTGCAGGGGCAGGGGCCGGTCTTGCTGGACACGGTCACCTATCGCTTCTCCGGACATTCCCCTTCCGACGCCATGGCCTATCGCAGCAAAGAGGAGCTGGAGGCCTGGCAGAAGCAAGATTCGCTGCTGGCGTTCTCCCATTATCTGCATGAAAACGGCCATGCCACCGCCAGTGCGCTGGAGGCCCGCCATACCGAGATCAAAGAGCGCTTGTTGCAGGTGTTCCAGGCCGCTATCTCCCTGGAGATTTCGCCCCGCCTGGACTTGCACGCAAACGTGCTCGACGAGATGACTTTCAATCATTCGTATGCGGATCGTCTGGCTGACGACGAGCCGGCTGTGCTCTTGCCCAAGGAGAAAACGCGCTTCAAGATTACTTCCAAGAAGCTGCGCTTTGGCCTGGATGAGCAGGGAAACAAGCTATCTAACATGCGGGCTTTGACTTATGCCGAGGCGCTGTTCGAGGCGATGCTGCATCGTTTTTACGAAGATCCCACCATGGTGGCCTACGGCGAGGAAAATCGCGATTGGGGCGGTGCTTTTGGCGTGTATCGGGGCCTGACAGAGGCCTTGCCTTATTACCGGCTGTTCAATACATCGATTTCCGAAGCTGCGATTGTGGGCTCGGCGGTGGGATATGCGATCTCGGGGGGGCGCGTGGTGGCTGAGCTCATGTACACCGATTTCATGGGCCGCGCCGGCGATGAGATTTTCAACCAAATGGCTAAATGGCAGGCCATGTCGGCCGGCGTGCTGAAAATGCCAATGGTCCTGCGGGTGTCGGTGGGTTCGAAATACGGCGCCCAACATTCGCAAGACTGGACCTCGATTGTGGCCCATATCCCCGGGCTCCAGGTGATGTTCCCGGCTACGCCTTATGATGCCAAGGGCATGCTCACCCTGGCCTTGCGGGGCACGGATCCGGTGATCTTCTTTGAGAGCCAGCGCCTCTACCCCGAGCCGGAGATCCTGGTCGCGGGCGGCGTGCCCGTGGATACTTACGAAGTGCCGCTGGGTGAGCCGGTGGTGCGGCGTCCGGGCAGCGATGTGACCATCCTCACCCTGGGCGCCACCCTTTATCGTGCCCTGGCCGCCGCCGATGAGTTGCAGAGCCAATACAACGTCTCAGCCGAGGTCATCGATCTGCGCTTTATCAATCCTCTGAATTACGAGCCCCTGATGGCGTCGGTGCAGAAAACCGGCAAGGTGCTCCTGGTTTCCGACGCCGTGGAGCGTGGCTCCTTCATGCACACCGTGGCCTCGAATTTGGGACAACTGGCCTTTGATTCTCTCGATGGCCCCCCCGTCGTCGTCGGCTCGCGCAATTGGATTACCCCTCCCGCCGAGCTGGAAGAGAGCTTCTTCCCCCAAAAAGAATGGATCATCGACGCTCTGCACGAGCGCATACTTCCGCTCCCCGGCCATCAGACGACAACCAAACAAGCGCTCTCCGAGATGGTGCGACGGAATCGTCTCGGCGTGTAAAGCGACAAGAGCCAGAATCCCATCCGTCCCCCCAACACTTCGGAGTCAGATCATGTCACCTTCTTCCAATCCCCATCCCCCTGAGACGATGTCTGCCGCCCTCTTGCACGGCATTCGCGACATCCGTCTGGCATCTGTCCCCGTGCCCCATCCTGGCCCCGGCGAAGTCCTGCTCAAGATCGCCTCGGTGGGTGTGTGCGGCTCGGACGTGCACTACTATCTCGAAGGCGGCATTGGGGATGCCATCGTCAAAGAGCCCATCATCATGGGGCATGAATTTTCAGCGACCATCGCCGCCCTCGGCGCCGGTGTCGAGCACCTGGAGGTCGGGCAACTGGTGGCGGTTGAGCCGGCGATCAACTGTGGGCACTGTGAGATGTGCCTGACCGGGCATCCCAATCTTTGCCCCCATGTACGCTTCTGTGGCACCCCGCCCATCGATGGCGTCTTTACCGAGTATGCGGTCATGATCGCCGAAAACTGCTTTCCCCTCCCCGCCGGCATGTCTTCGGTGGCAGGGGCGCTGCTGGAGCCGTTGGGCGTGGCGATCCATACCATCGATCTCTCCCATCTCAAGGTGGGGCAGACCGTGGCCGTGCTGGGCGCCGGGCCGGTGGGACTGCTGGTGGCGGCTGTGGCCAGGGCCGCGGGCGCCAGCGCCATCTACATGACCGAGCCTGTGGCAGAGCGCCGTGCCTTCGCTCGCAGTTACATCGCCGACGAGGTGTTTGATCCAACGGAAGAGGATGTGGCGGCAAAGGTCTTGGCTGCCACGCAGGGCCGGGGCGTGGATGTCAGCATCGAGGCGGCCGGCGCCATGGATAGCCCCGAGCAGGCTGCCGAAATGGTGCGATTGGGGGGAACTCTGGTATTGTGTGGCATTCCCGTCGACGATAGCCTGACCCTGACCGCCTCCCTCATCCGCCGCAAAGGCCTGACCATCAAGATGGTGCGTCGCATGAAGCATGTGTACCCGCGAGCCATCCGCCTTGTGGCCAGGGGCATGGTCGATGTGGCACCCCTTGCCAGCCATTTCTTCACCCTCGATAACATCCAGGAAGCATTCGAAATGGTCGCAGGTTACCAGGATGGTATCATCAAAGCTGTGGTACAATTGGCGCCGTGACGCCATCCCCCTGCCAACGAACAACACTCCACTTCTTCTCTTCTTCTCGGCGCTCTCTGCATTAAACTTTTAGCCGTTGTGCAAGAGTGTCGGTGCTAAGGTACTCATTTTCCCATGGCAAAAGTTGAAATCGATTCCGGCATCTGTGGCATGAAGACGACTGTCTGGGCGACAGCCGATTCTGACCCCTATCATTGCAAACTCACCATCGAAAGCGACTGTGAGGCAATTCAAAAAATTGCGGCGCAGCTTTCAGAAGTCGACGCCCTCCGAGAGATCTCCTTGAGAAGAGGAGAGGGGCCGCTGGCCCTGCAAAAAGGCAAGGAGATGTGTTATCACTCGGCCTGCCCCGTACCGGTGGGGATCATCAAGGCGGTGGAGGTAGCGGCGGGACTGGCGCTTCCCGCGGATGTCAGCATGAAGATATCCGACGACTGAGCGCCGAATTCCCAACCAAGTGGGCGTCTATAAAGGACCTTCCGTTTTGCTCTCGCTGACTGAAGTCAGGCTCTTCAGGCCTGCGGCCAGGAGTCGGCCTTTGCCGACTCTCCATGTGGCGAAGATGGGACGGCGATGGCCGATTCCCGGCGCAAAGCGTCCAAAGAGCCAGCTTTTTGTATTCTTTGCGCCCTTTGCGAGAGATTTTTTGGTTCTGGCTACGCCAGGGCCATAAATCGGGCGAAGGCCTCGTCCCAGGCGGCGCCATCTTGCGGCTCGTAACGTTGGCGTTGGATAGATGCGGCAATGGCCTGGCGCCCGGCGGGGACGTCATCGAGATGGCCGGTGGCGATGGCCTGCATCATAATGTTGCCCAGGGCAGTCGCCTCGATGGGGCCGGCGACCACGGGACGCTGGCAAGCATTCGCCGCGAACTGATTGAGCAGGCGATTCTGCGTGCCACCGCCGACAATGCGGATGGTCTCCAGACGATGACCGGCCAATGTTTCCAGGGAGCCGAGTATCCAGCGGTATTTTAGGGCCAGACTTTCCAGTACCGTGCGCACAACCGCGCCGGGGCTGTCGGGGATGGGCTGGGCGGTGCGGGCGCAGTAGGCACGAATGGCCGCCGGCATATCGCTGGGCAGGGCAAAGGCGGGATCATCGGGATTGACGAAACTGCGCAAAGGGGCGGTCTTCCCGGCCAAGGCTACCAACTCATCCCAACTGTAGTCTTTGCCCTGGCGCTGCCACTGCCGCCGACTTTCCTGCAAAAGCCACAGCCCGGCCATATTCTTGAGCACACGAATAGTGCCGTCCACACCTCCCTCATTGGTAAAGTCCAGGGCCAGGGACTGCTCGGTGATCACCGGTTTCACCGATTCGACGCCCATCAGACTCCAGGTGCCGCTGCTAATGTAAGCACTGTACGCATCGAGATCGGGGATGGCGGCGACGGCACTGGCGGTATCGTGCTCGGCGATGGCAATGACCGACACCGCCTGTTTGAACCCCGCCTCTGCACTGATCTCGGGCAGTAACTCGCCCAGTACCGTGCCCGAAGGGACGATTTCGGGCAAGAAATGGCTGGGGATGGCCAGACGCTCGAGCATGGTCGTGGCCCAAGCAGCCTCGTTGGCCTTCAGCATCTGGCTGGTGGAGGCGATGCTGTATTCGGCGACCTTGCGCCCGGTCAGCCAGTAATGAAAAAGGTCGGGCGTCAAGAGAAGGGTTTCGGCCAGAGAGAGTTGGGGATCGGCGTCTTGCACGCGGGCGAATAGCTGATAGAGGGTGTTGAGCTGCAAGAACTGAATGCCGGTGGTCTCATAGATTTCCTGACGGGCGACGCGGGCAAAAACGGCATTCATCATGCCCTCGGTGCCCTGATCCCGATAGTGATACGGGTTCCCCAGCAGCTTACCGGCCCCATCCAACAGGGCATAATCGACGCCCCAGGTATCGACGCCGATGCTGGTCAGGGGTTCCTGATAACGTTGCGTGTACGCTTGCAGGCTGGCATTGATCTCGGACCACAGGCGGAGATGATCCCAGTAAAGCCGGCCGTGGATGGCGACAGGCCCGTTCGCGAAGCGATGCAGCACTTCCAGGGTGAAACGGGCGCCATCCCAGCGCCCCAGGATGACGCGTCCGCCGGAAGCGCCCAGATCGACAGCGAGAAAGTTGGCAGTCGTGGTCATGGTAAGAATCAATGAAGTGGAAATGTCGGATTGTTTCAAATCCGCCGCATCGCGGATGCGGATAGTGCTAAATCTTTTGGCGTCTCTGCGTCTTTGCGCCCTTGCGTTGAATTCTTGGCGTTGAATCCTGTTGGTTATGGCTCGTCCGGGTTAGGTTAATCCAGCAGTTTGGCTGGAAGATCGGCGGCGACGGGAAAGCTGGTTTGCGTGCCCGAGGCCTGAACGCTGATAGCGGCGATTTGATTGGCGCGACGCATGGCTTCGAGGATCGGTTTGCCGGCGGCGAGGAAATAGGCGAGCGAGCCCACAAAGGCATCGCCGGCGCCCGTGCTGTCCAGTGCCTGTACAGGCTCTGCCGGAACATGCACGGTTTGGTCGGGCGTCACCAATAGGCTGCCTCGCTCGCCCAAGGTGAGGATGACTTGGCCCGTTCCCCGTGCCAATAAAACATGAGCGGCGGCTTCAGCTTCGGGTAGCGTATTCACGACCAGGCCGGTGAGCAGCTCCGTCTCAGGTTCATTGGGGCAGAAGATATCGCTGAGCGTGTACAGTTCGGGGGGGAGGCTGGGACGCGCCGGCGCCGGATTGAAGATGGTCGTAACGCCCTCCTGGCGAGCCACGCGCAAGGCTGCCAAGGTGATTTCCAGGGGGATTTCGAGCTGGCACACGAGGATCTGGGCGGCGGCAATGCTGGGGCGGGCGGCTTCGATTTCCGCTTCGGTCAGCAGATCGTTGGCGCCGGTGACGATGATGATGGAATTGTGGCCTTCTTCATCCACGGCAATGGGCGCCACACCCGAAAAAGCTTGATCCGTAAAAAGGACGTGCGTGGTATCCACATCCCAGGCCTCAAAATTGTTCTTGGTATTTTCACCAAAGACATCCTGGCCCAGTTTGGTGACCATGGCCACATCACCGCCCAGCTTGGCGGCCATGACGGCTTGATTCGCGCCTTTGCCGCCAAAGCCCATGTGAAAACGAGTGCCGTGCAAGGTCTCGCCCATACGAGGCAAACGCGGCACGTAGCTAATCAGGTCCAGATTGGCGGCGCCAACAACGCAGAGTTTTGGTCGGGTCATTATTTTTGGCTCCTGGGGGGTTATGAAAGAATATGCTCCCGCGTATAGATATGAGTGCGCACGATAGTGAAGGTATCAGCATCGGCGACCGCGGCCTGGGCTTCGGGTGAGGCAAAATCTTCTTGCATCTCTTCTAACGAATCCCACCAGAGTTCGGCCGTGCCGTCATACGGCAATTCACTTTCGATCTCCTGGTATTCGTCCATGGCAATATTGACGCGGTAGCCTTTGAGATTCTTAAACTTAAGCGTCAAAGGAGCGTGCCCCTCGACCCAACGTTTTTCGAAATCGGCCCGGCTCATGCCTGGTTTAGCCTTGAGTAATGCGATGAGTTTGACTGGTTGTGACATGATCATTCTCCTTAAACTTGAAGTGATGCGTTAACCTTTGACAGCGCCCATAGTGAGGCCTCGAATAAGGTAACGTTGTAATACCAGGGCAAGAATGATGCCCGGGATAACGGCAATCGTGCCGATTGCGGCGATTTCGCCCCACAATATCTCATGACCACCCACCAGGCTGGGGACAATAATGGTCAGCGTTCGCACATTGCGTCTCGTAAAGAGGAGAGCAAACATAAACTCGTTCCAGGCGAACACAAAAGCGAAGAGGGCCGTTGCCACCAAACCTGGTGTCACGAGTGGCAATGCGACGTGCGTAAACGCGCCCAAGGGAGTGCAGCCGTCGATCAGGGCCGCCTCCTCCAGTTCGGCTGGCAGTTCCTCGAAGAACCCCTTGAGAAGCCAGATGACGAAGGGAAGAGCGAAGATGGTGTTGGCGATGATCAAGGCCAGATGGGTGTCCAGCAGTTTGACGGTCTTGAAAAGCAGGAATAGCGGTAAGGCGGTGGCTACGGGAGGAAACATGCGCGTGGACAGAATCCAGAACGAGAAATTATCGCCGCCCACTTTATAACGGGCGATGCTATAGGCAGCCAATGCGCCGGTCACGACGGATACGAAGGTACTGCCCGAGGCGATGATGATGCTATCACGCAAGCCTTGCAGGCCTCCCCGACCATCGGGTGGCATCGCCAGCGCATTCAGATAATTTTCGATGCCAAAATGATGGGGGATGAATACGGGAGGATAAGAAAAGTATTCCGCTTCTGTCTTGAAGGAGGTTAAAAACATCCATACGACCGGAAACAGGAAAAAAAGAAGCGCTATGATCAGAATGATAACTCGAGCAGCTTTTTTCCAGTTAGTTTCATTCTTCATAATTATTCATTCCCTGGTTGTCGTTGTTGGACGCGTAAAAAGAGTTGGGCGATAACGGTAATGATGATGAGTTGGATGAAAGCCATCGCCGCCGTGTAACCCAGGCTAAAGAATTTGAACCCTTGCAAATAGGTGTAGTAGCTAATCGTTTCGGTGGTATCGCCCGGCCCCCCACCCGTGAGCAAATAAATGATATCAAATAACTTGAATGAATCCATGGCCCGAATAAGCACGCCGATGATGATGACAGGGATGAGCATGGGGGTGGTGATACGCCAAAACACCTGCGCTTCGGTCGCTCCATCGACCTCGGCAGCTTCGTAGAGCTCGACCGGGATAGCTTGTAACCCCGCCAGGATGATCAACATTAAGAAGGGCGTCCACTGCCAGACGTCAGTCATCATAATCGCAAACAGTGCTATATGAGGATCCGCGATCCAGGCGAATCCATGCCAATGGCCCAATGTGAGCAGTCCGATGATATAGTTGAGTGGGCCGTATTGATCGTGATAGATCATGCGGAATTGAAAGCCTGCAACAACAGGAGCAATCAAAACAGGAATCAAAAACAGTGAGAGCAGGAACGTCCGCGAGCGCTTGAGCCCGTTGAGCAATAGCGCCAGCACCGTGCCAATGATGAGCTCGATGGATACGCCGCCAATCATCAAGATAAGCGTCACTTTCAGCGAGGACCAAAAACGCGCATCATGGAAAAGGATGTCCTTGAAGTTCTGGAGACCTACAAACGTCGCTTTAGTCGATACGGTTAGCTCCCACGAAACAAAGGCCAGGCGGAGCTCATACAGTAGCGGGAAAATTGTAATGGCCAACAGCAGGATCAAGGCTGGCAATACAAACAAAAGGGGGACGGAGCGCTTACGAAATTTGTCAGAGAAGAGACGCTTTGTATGATTTTGAGCGTCAAGCATTGCACCGCTCATAGGATCACGGTTTCCTGATATGAATGTTGTTGAATGAGTTGAATGTTGTCATATCCGTTCATGGCAAGAGACGTCTTTTGTTGACTTCATGAGCGTTAGCAAAGATAAAGCGCAAAATAGATGGGGAGAAAGCCCGGGCTTTCTCCCCATCCTGTTGATTGAGTGTTATTGGGTGAGTCCCAGCGCCTTGTAGGCGATGAGGGCTTTATCCCAAAGTTCGATCTGGTTATCACGGCCAAGCTTGTCAGTGATCTTATCCCACTCTGCTGCGGTGGCGTCCAGAGCTTCCTGGGGTGTTTCCTGACCGGCCAGGGCTTTGTTCACATGTAGGTCCAGGGCGTCTTCGTATTGAGCAGCGCCCGGGATGAAGATCTCGGGATAGCCGTCGGCCATGGCGGCAGCAACACCATCCAGATACGCCTGCGCCTCTTCTACAGTGGGGAACATGGTGTAGGCTTCGGGATGGCTGAAGTGAAGATGGCGATAGGGATCCAGGCCTGTCAGTGAAGTGGAGACATCCTCGAGGCTGCGATCATAACTTACGTGCTTAGCCACCCAGTAGGCGGCCTCTTTGTTCTGAGAGTCCGCAGCCACTGCCACCACGCGGCCCACAGGCATCATGGCGCGATGCACCACCGTACCATCGATGTTCCAGCCGGGCACGCGACCCACACCGATCTTACCGGCGATATCCGATTGCGTGGGGTCAGCACCCTTCTTGGGCACATCGGTCCACTGCACGACCATGGCGACATTTCCCTTGAGGAACGCATCGCGCAATTCGTCGTAGCCGTAGCCCAGCATGTCGGGGGGTGCATTTTTCAGCCCATCCACAAAGTTCTGCAGGGCCTTGACGGCATTGGGCGAATTCACCTGAGGCACCATATCTTTGTCGAAATAAGGCTCCCCAAAGGCCGCCCAACGATCTACGAACCAGGCAAAGCTGAAGCCGCGCTGGGCAAAGTCAGCAGAGCCATAGAAGGGACGCGCCAACGTCACGCCCGCCAAGGTTTCCCCGGCATCACGTGTGAAGAACTCACCGATCTGAAGCCAGTCATCCCATGTTTCGGGGGGGGCCAGCTCTTTGCCGTATTTTTCTTTGAAAGCGGCTTGTTCGTCTGCGTTTTCGAATAAGTCTTTACGGTACATCAACATGTGGACATCGCCATCGACAGGCAGGGCATAGACCTTACCGTCAAATTTGGAGTACAATTCCCAGAAAGGTTTGAGAACGTCTTCCGAGTTGGCATCCCACACCGATGCCGGACTTTTAGCCATGTAGTCATCCAGAGGCTCTAAGTAGCCATTCCCTGCAAAGTCGCCGATGTAAGCGGGATAAAAGGTGACGACATCGAAGGCACCTGTGCCGGCGATGAATTCAGTTTTTTCCTTTTCGTAGACGCCGGAGAAGGGGACTTCGATGAGGTTGATGGTGATCCCTGCCTTTGCGAACTCATCTTTCCAGAATTCGTAAGGGCGAAGGTTATGGCCAGCATCGCCTACAAGGTTGATGGTGACGTTATCAAATTTGGGGGGATAGTCCCATTTGACAACATCGAGGGCGGCAGGAGCTTCAGTTTTGGGAGCAGCAGCGGGTTGTTCTGTGGGCGCAACGGTCGCTTCCGCTGCTGCTGGGGGTGGCTCGGCCGGCGCAGGTGTCGCCGGTGCTGCGCAGGCTGCGACAGCCACAGCCAACAGCACAAGCAATACAATGGATACATAACGGGCTAGTTTCATGGGTTCCTCCACAGCAAGATGAACGAGAGAGAGTAGATAGGAAGTTGTTTACTGAAATCCCCCGCTGGTGGCGGCGAGGCCACGCTCGGAGCGAATCTTCTCCTCGTAGCCACTGGCCTCATAGGCGACGATGGGCTCGAGCGGGATGCCCATCTCCTGCCGTACTTGCTGGAGCAGAGCTTCTACATCCGTGCGATAAGCCTGTGTCAACAGACGGTGGGCTTCCAGTATATTGCCTTCTGCCTGGACTTCGGCCAGTTGCTGACGCGGCACAATCAGCGACTTGGCATAGGCCTCCTGACAGTTAAGCACCGAGTAAATCATAGGTGCGATTTTACCTTCGACGTTGTGGCATTGGTCAATCATAAAAGCGATGTTTGGGGCCGAGGAGTGGGCGGGTTCAGCACTACCGAGCGCTGCGCCTGTCAGTTCATTGTAGATGAGGAAAAGCTCGTATGGATTGACACTGCCGACAATGAGATCGTCATCCGCATATTTGCGATTGTTGAAGTGGAAACCACCCAGCTTGCCCTCGTCCATGAGAAAAGCCACGATCTGTTCGATGTTGACACCCTGGGCATGATGCCCCAGATCGACCAGCACCTGCGCCTGAGGCCCCAGCTTCAGAGACCAGGCATAAGATGTGCCCCAATCAGGAATATCGGTGCTGTAGAAGGCAGGCTCGAAGAATTTGTACTCGATCAGCATGCGGCTGCCGGTCGGAAGATGCTCGTAAACCGCTTTCAGGTTTTTTTCAAAGCGGCGTTTGCGTCCAACCAGGCTATCTTGCCCCGCATAATTGGTGCCATCAGCAAACCAAAGGCTGAGTACATCACTTTTGACCTTGGGCATGATCTCACAACATTCCCACACATGGTCTAAAGCACGCTGCTGGATGGCCGCATCGGGATTGCCAAAGGAGCCGAGGCGGTACTCGTCGTCCTGAAAGATATTGGGATTCACCGCACCGATACGCACGCCTTGCGCTTCGGCATATTGGCACATGGCCTCATAATCACCATCTTCGGGCTGATCCCAGGGAATGTGAATCGCCACCGTGGGGGCGATGCCGACCATCTTGTGCACCATGGCCGCATCATCCAGCTTTTGCCGGGTCGTCGTGGCGGCGCCGGGCCAGGCAAAGGCCTTGAAACGAGTGCCACTGTTGGCATATCCCCAGCTAGGGGTTTCGATGTGTTGTTTTTTTAACATCTCGATGACAGCGGACACGTCGATACGGCGGGACTCGAGCTCATCGTTCAGGATGCTAAAAGCTACGGGCTGGTTGAGCATGAAGAAAACTCCTTTTTCATAGTAACTGGATGTTGGCGTTTTTTCTTTTTGACACGAATTTCAGGAAAAATCTGGCCAATAATTCGTGTCAAAAAATGCGTTGCTGAGCCGTGTGTTTGATTTTCGCCAGACTCCAGATAGCAAGACAGACATAAAAAGAAAAATGGTTGCAATCATGCTCGTGAGGAGCGTTTCTAAGGGAAGAAAACCAGTACTCAGTCAAGTTTGTAATCGGGGATATGTCTTTCTGAACGAAGTGAAGAATCTCTGGTTGGCAAGGGCAAGATTCTTCGTTTCACTCAGAATGACAGCCATCAAATCACACTTGACTCAATACTAGTGACCAACCAGCGAATCTGATTCATTCTTATCGACTGGACGTTGGTGTTTTTTCTTTTTGACACGAACTTTCACGAATTTTACGAAAAATTTGGTAAATAATTCGTCTAATTCGTGTCAAAAAAGGCATTGCCAAGCCGTGGGCTTGATTTTCGCCAGACGCCAGTTATCGAAACAAATTCGGGAGGGCTGTTCCTCAAAAATACGTTGCAACCCTATCACACTTCTGCAGAGGTGTCAATAGCCTTATTTCGGTATCCGAAACGGCCAGGGTTAGCGCATTTCTTGCCCTCCGGTGACATTGATGGCCTGTCCGGTCATGTAGCCGGCCTGGTCCGACGCCAGGAAAACAAGGACATTGGTGACATCATCGTAAGTACATCCGCGCTTCATGGGCACTTGATTCATATACTTTTGCCGCACCTCCTCTTCGCTGATCCCCCACTTCTTGGCATATTGTTTATAGAGGGAATTGACCCAGAGGGGGGAGTCCAGGAGGTTGCCGGGGCAGATGGCGTTCACACGGATGCCGTACTCGGCCAGATCGAGGGCGATGCTCTGGGTGAGGCCGATGCCGCCGAATTTACTGGCGGCGTAGGCAGAGTTCTTAAAGCTTCCTTTTTTGCCCGATTTGGAGTTGATCTGAATGATGACGCCACTTTGGCGCCGCATCATCACCCGCGCCGCATGTTTGGCCACCAGAAAATAGCCGAAAAGATTCACATCTGTCACAAAGCGCCACTTGTCGGCGGGAAAGTCCCAGATGGCCTCGGCGGCGAGAACGCCGGCATTAGAAACCACGATATCCAGGTGGCCAAAAGCGGCGATGGCTTCCTGCATCATGGCCTCTACCTCGGCTTCCTTGCTCACATCAACCTCGATGGCGAGGGTTTCCTGGCCCGTAGAAGCCGTGATATCCGCCGCCGTCTCTTCGGCACCGGCAAGATTCAGGTCGGCGACGGCAACCCGGCAGCCCTCACGGGCCAGACGTTCGCAAATAGCCCGGCCCAGGCCCTGCGCCCCGCCGGTGACGAGGGCGATTTTGCCTGCAAGTGTTTTTGTCATGGGGAATCCTCCTGTTGCGTGCTTTATCTACAAAATGTGCGTGATGAGTGTTTATTTTGGTAAACCAGGAGGCCGGTCACCCGGTTCCCCTGTCTCCCATGCTGTTACGGCAACATCAGGCGCAAAAACTCTTCTTCCGCTTCTTTGTTCCATTCCCGCCCATTTTTCAGTTTGGCGTAGACGGTGGGGAGCAGCGTTTTCAGGTCGGACAGAGCCGTGAGCGGAAAGTCCTTGATGAGGGGGAAGATGACGACTTTGCCGGGGAAGACCTGATCCATGACGGCTTGCAGGCCATCTTTGGTGGCGCTGAGCGAACCGATGGCGGCCACCGAGCGGTTGGGCGATAGGGTGCCCGCTTCGGCGGAATGCAGCATCAGGCGCAGATCATCGATGGAGGAGGCGGAATGGCCAATGACGCGCTTGTCTTTCAGATAGGCGTCGCTCAGGTCGATCTGGGCGGTGGTGCCGCGGGCCACACCGGCGAAGATGTTCATCACGCCTTCCGCTGCCAACCAGGTAGCGGCATCCGCAATCACAGCCGGGATCGGGGCCAGGACGATGATGTCGTCGAAACCTTTGTGGTGGAAAGACGCCATGCCTTGCTCGTAGGCGTCCTTTTCCAGGGGATTCAGGCAGATAAACTCGATGCCGCGGGAACGGGCATCTTCGCCAAAGGAATCCGCCAGGTTTTGTAGACGCAGGGTGCTGACATCGGTGCACAACATCACTTGAGGGCCGCCCACCTTTTCGATGGCGCGCTGTACGTGCATTCGGCCCATGGGACCGCCCGCACCCACGAACCAGGCCCGCCCGCCGTGGCGCAAGGTGGAGCGCACCGGCGTGTCGGTGTAGGCCTGCGAAATCTCAGGCGCCGGGGTGCCTACAACCAGCCAACGGTTGTAATGCACCCGACCGACATCCAGGGCCACTTTGCGCTGCAGTGGCTTGTCACTCACCAGGGCCAGGATGCCATAATGGCCGAGATGCGGCATCACGTTTTCGATCAGATCGGCCGTGGCCCCCAAAAGGATGATGTCGTCGATATTTTCCAGCGGTGGGGCGCTGACATCCTCCACCTCGATGACTTCGATATTGCCGATGTCGGCTGCTCTGGCTCGCAAGCCATCGGCCAGATAATCGGGGACAGCGGTGAGCAGCAATCGGTCGGGATGAGAGGCGGCATCGAAGCCGGCGTTGAGGGTGTAGTTGCGGTCGGGGTCGGCGTTGCTGCCGATGAGCCAGGCCGTGCCGCCGGGCTTGATACCTGTCCGGTAGTGTAGCTCGTAGGCGGCGGTGACGCAGGCCCAGGGCTCGGTGAGGGCACTCTCGGCATAGCCAGTGCTCGGCTGCACGGGGATAAGATAGTTCCCGTCATCGCCGTCGAGGATGCGCTGATCGATGACATTGTACTGCGACAGCCCTCCTTGAATCTCGTAGCCATAGGCGGTGCCCACGCCATCCACAAAGATGTCCGCCTGAATGATGAAACGGTCTCCTACGGCGTACTCACCCCGCAGCTTGTCTCCCACTCCCACCACGGTCATGGTCACCTCGTGGCCCAGAACCACGGGATTTTCCCGCATGTTGCGGTAGATGCGGGGGTGTTCCGGGCCCAGGCGGATGACCTTGATGTCGGAAAAGCAGAGGCCACAGGCATCATGCCGCACCAGCAGCTCGTCAGCGCCAAAGGAGGGCAGAGGCACGACCGCGGGTTTGCCATCATCGCCGAGGTTTTCGAGACCGGCGCCGTAGAGATGCCAGCGCAGGGTGGTGGCGGGCAGAGGGGTGGTGGCGGCTGTATATTGGGCAAGTTTGTTAGTCATGTTTATGCTCCTTGATACCGGACTTTGGCGTTTTTTCTGTTTGACACGAATTTTCACGAAAAATTTAGCAAGTAATTCGTCTGATTCGGGTCAAAAGATGCGTTGCTAAGCCGTGAGTCTGGTTTTCGCCAGAGTCCGGCTTGATAGAGAAAACGGGCGTGGTGGTTGATCTGCTCAGGCGCTCAGTCGGGCCAGGACTTCGGCGGGCGTCATGGTGGACGAGAGCTGGTCGTGTAGCGTCGCCAGGGACTTGTGGCCGGGGGGGATGACGTATCCGGCACGGGTGTAGAATTCGTTGCGCTCACGGCGCCGGGGGAGATGGCGGGCTGCCCAGGCGCTCTGGTAGCCCAGATGGCAGGCGCGTCCCAGCATGGTGTGGCCATAGATGAAAGTGGCGCCGTCGAGGAAGGCCTGGCGCACAGGCGCCAGTTCCGGCGCATCGAAATCATCCACCCATTTTTGGCCAAAACTGTTCAGCTCAGTGCCCACATGCAGGGGCAGATCACGCTTTTGCGCCAGGGCCACCACCTGGTACAGTTTCTCGACCTTTTGTTTGCGCAGGGCCGGATCGGGGATGTTCCAGTTGCGGTCGGGGATGATGTTCAGGGCCACCACACCCTTGGCAATCAGCAGATCGAGCAATTCCGGCATGGCCTGCTCGCCGGCCGAGCTGCCATCCAGCCAGGCGGCGCAGGGCAAGGCCCCGCCAGCAAGGATGAGTTCGTGAAATGTATCGATGTCGGGGAAAGTGTCGGGGCCAGGCTTGACATAACCAACGCCATTTCGCTTCATCAGCTTCTTGCGAATGGCGTTCTGGAAGGCGGGGGCGGCGCCATTTTCTGCTGCCAAAGCCCGCACCTCGGCCAGGCTCAGGTGCAGCCGTTGGGCCCAGTAGGAGGTGGGGTCCGAGAAGGTGTTGCGGGCAGCAGTGATGATGGCCATCACCAGGTGGCGCTCGGTGGCGCTGCCGTTGGGCGTCAGGGGCAAGACGTCGCCCTCGTAGTCGATGGTAAGTGGTCTGAGATAGGCGTTGATACGGGCCAGCAGCGCCACATTCCGTTGCCGGGCGCGCTGGCGCAAGTCGGCGGCGATGGGGCCGACCGCGGCGGGGACGGTGCCGGATGTGAAGCCGATGCCCATGTGATACAACACCCCGGGCTCGCCCGGCGAGTTGATCTCTCGCTTTGCGAACTCGGGCAGAAATACACGGGTCTCGATGCCGGCGCTGCCCCGTAATCCCAGCGCTGCACAGGCAGCCAACCATTCATCGATCCCATCCAGGACATCGAAATCGACGATGCCCATGAGCTTGATCCCCTGCTTTTTTGCCAGCCAGGCCAGGGCTGACGGCGAATAGCCGTAGGCGTTGTAGGAAAAAAAGCTGTGGGCGTGCATGTTGGCCACTTCGCGCTCGGGGGGCAGGGATATTTCGCCCCCCCGAACCCGGGCCGCGAGCTCGGCCAGAGCCCGGGCTCGCAACCCGGCATCAGTGCTATTTAGCTCGCGCTCCAGGTGATCGAATGCCATGGGGGGTTATTCCTTGTCTTTGGGCGTCATGATGGCCTGGCGATAATGCTCGTCGGGCCGCGTGTAGATGCGATTGACGGCGGCCGTGGACATGAAGTGGGGGCCGCCCATGGCGTAAGTTCCTACCAGTACCCGCGCCGTCTTCACCATCATCGCCGTGATGTTCTCCACTTGGGTGGCGGTGGCGCCGAGAGCGAACAGGCCATGATTTTGCAGCAGCAGGACGCGGGGCGGCTCACCATATTCCACCAGGTAGGCGTGGATGCGGGCGCGCACTTCGCGGGCGAGGGGGAGGCCGGGATCGGTGTAGGGGATCAGTACCGGGGCCGGGCCACAGGCGACAATCTCGTCGGGGAACAAACGCCCACTCAAGGCCTCTGTGAAGGCAACAGAGCAGGTGATCATGTTGATGGCGGTGGGATGCGTGTGTCCCACAAAGTTCACGCCGGGCAATTCCAAACAGGCGGCATGGAGTGCGGTCTCGACCGAGGGGTGTCCGGGCGCGTCTGCATCCATTTTGGCTGCGGTCAGGGCCTGGCGCACGGCAGCATCGCTCAACTCGGGGCCATCGAGCATGGCCAGCACCTGGGCAAAACGCACCTGCACAAAACCATCAGGGCCGGCCGTACGCATCTCTGCGCCGCTGGCCTTGACCCAAAAACACTCCTCATCAATCTGGACTGAAGAGTTGCCTTCGCCCAAAATGGCGTAGTCATAGACGGGGTCGCCCAAATGATTGGACAGTTGAATCAATTCCGATAGAATAGCTGTGATCGTAGATGTCATAAACGGTCTTCCTTAACTGAGAAATTCGGTCTCCAGTTGGCTGATAGCGGCGTCGGTAATAGGCGAAAGTGGCCCCAAGGCGCTGGCATTGATCAAGGACTGGGCGCTGAATTCAGCCACTTCCAGGCGGTCGAAGGCTTGCATGAGGCTGCCGCCCACCGTGAGTACGGCGTCATTTTGAATGAGTAACACGGGCGTATCCGCTGATAGGGCGTCTGCCACTTGCTGGGGGTTCGCGAAGTGGGTTCCGTAAGTGATGAGAGGAATTCGGCGCAGCATGAGGTAGCTTTCGGGAATGATACGCGTGTCGAAGGGTTGGTGGGTGATGGCATAAGCCAGGATGTTCGGGCTCTGGGCGGTGATCACGCAGTTGATTTGCGGATGTGTCTGGTAAATGGCATCATGCAAGCGTATCGAGCGGCTGGGCAATTTGTCTTTTTGGCGACGGCCGGCATCGATGAGCACGATGTCCTCGACACCGAGGCTGCCCCGGTCCTGGCCGGTGGGTGTGATCAAAAAGCTGTTTTCGTCTACTCGCGCCGAGACAACGCCCTCCGTGCTGATCATCAGGTAACGGTCGATGGCTCGCCGCACGGTCTTCACGATTTGCTGGCGCAGCTCGCGTTCGTGGCTGGAATACGCCGCCGGCGTAAATTCAGGCCACAAGTTGTGCTGGACATCGAAGGGCTCCAGTTGGGCCTCCGAGAGGGTGTGGATGTCGCCAAGGCGCCGCGCCTGCAACTCGGTGCGGGCGCAAAAGTCGAGCGTTTCCAGGCGCTGAAAGGCCGTGAGCAGGTCGGGGCCTCCCGTGGCGGCGCCGTGATTTTCCAGGACCACGACATTGTAGCCTTCGGCAAAGCTATCGGCCATGTGCCGGCCCAGTTCCTCGCTGCCCGGAGCCCCATACAGGGCAAAGCCTACGGCCCCACAAACACGTTGTGCCTGGGGGATGATGTTGGTATTGGGAATCTGGTGCACGATGCTGAAGGAGACCAATGCCGGAGGATGCGCGTGGACGACGGCACGCAGGTCGGGACGTTTGGCATAGATGGCACGGTGGAAAGGGAGCTCGATGGAGGGGCGATGCGGGCCCACAATGGCGCCGTCCGCGGTCACGCACATAATGTCTTTGGGCGTGAGATTGCCCTTATCGATGCCTGAAGGTGTGATCCACAGATCGCCATTCTCTTCCAAAATGGAGAGATTGCCCCCCGTAAGGGTGGTCATGCCATTGTGGTAGATACGATTCATAATAGCGACCAGTTGGTCGCGGGGGTGAAGTAAGTCGAAGTGCATGGGTAGTTGGGTGTCAGTAGTCGGTGGTCGATATCGATGGTCGGTAGTCGATGGTCGGTGGTTGGTGGTTAGTAGTCGATGGTCGATGTCAGTAGGCGATAGTCGGTAGTCGGTGAGGGGTGGGCCAGGGAGAGGTCAAACCAAAAGCACCTCGACCCCCTGGGTGCGGATTGCCTCCACCATGGCAGAGGGAACTCCGGCATGGGTGATAACGGTGTCGATTTGCTCCCATGTTGCGAAGGTGGCCGTAGCGATCTGCCCCCATTTGCGAGTATCCACCATGGCCACAACATGTTGGCATCGTGCCACCAACGATTGCTTCGTCTTCACCTCCTCCAGATTGACGTCGGTCAGCCCTTCGGCAAGCGACAGCCCGCGGGCGCCGAAGAAACCGATTCGAACATGAATGTTCTGAAGCAGATCGCAGCCGGCCGTGCCCACCAGCGAAATCGACTCGCGGCGCAGACTTCCGCCCGGCAAGATAACATGGATATGCGGGATGCCGAGCAGACTCATCGCCGCCTTCAGGCTATTCGTGATCACCGTCAGCTCGGAGTGATGGCGTATGTGGGGGATAATGGCCTGGGCTGTGGTGCTGGCATCAAGGACAATCGTATCACCATCTCGCACCAACCGCGCTGCGGCCACGCCGATGCGTGATTTTTGCTCCGCATATTGCTGCTGGCGCACATCGAACGACAACTCTGGCTGGATATTCGTCGCCAGTGCTCTGCCCCGCGTCCGTAATAAGACCCCCTGCTCACTCAGCGCCTGCAAATCCGTGCGAATCGTCACCTCCGATACATCAAAGCGCGCACTCAATTCAGCGACCGAAAGCTGCCCCGCCTGCTCTATGGCAGCGAGAATGGCCTGTCTGCGTTCCGAAAGACGGTGTTCTTTACCCACGAGATATCTTCGACAGCGGAAAGGGTGCCCTGATGGACAAGTGGTAAATGACGTGGCGCAAACGCCTCGTTCGCAAGTCATTCTACAATAGATATTCTTCGTTGTCAATTAGTTTCGAAAGAAACCGAAAGGAAATAGGGCTCTTTTGGATTTCATGGGAGCGGGTGCGCGGCGGGTGCCGCGTCCGTCATCGCCCTGACCCCGCCGATTGAAATCGGGGCTATGGGGCCTGCG